>JACQVX010000145.1 GCA_016209495.1 Planctomycetota bacterium | reverse complement strand
GGGTCGGCCCCACCCCCGGCCGCGTGCGCGGCCTCTCGGGCCGCGGGGGGCGGGACCCGAGGGGCCAGAGGGCGATTGGCGCCGCCGGCTCCCCGGGCGAAGGGGGTCATCCATCTGCGAGTACGCCGCGGGCCGAGGGGACCCGAACGTCCGCCGGTGGAACGGTGAAACGGGTGCGCAAGGCCGGTGCCACGCCCAAGGCCGCCGTGCCCGCGAATCGCGCCTCCTGGAGACGGGCCATTCCTGCCGGTCGAAGGCCAACCGAGCCGGTCCGGACCGGTGCCATGGGCTTGCCCAGGGTCCCGCGCCATCGCTAGGATGCGATCCTGACCCCACTGGAGCCCCCCATGGACGACCCCGCCGACGGACCGAAAGAGGAAGATCGGGAGTTCGACGCGCTGGAGGTCGCATACTTCCGCGCCAAGGTGAAGCAGTACGCCACCCAGCTCGACTGGAACTCCATCGAGGAGTCCGAGGACGACGACGGGAACTGGCAAGGGGTGTTCGAGAGCCGCTGCGAGGAGGACGGCTGCGTCACAAACGAGACCTTCTTCGTGGGGAAGCCCATGGAGGCGCCCTACGTCCAGTTCGAATTCTGCCTCCCGGTGGACCCGCTATTCTTCAAACAGCGTGTTCGCGAGATCATCGCGATCATCGCGGACTACGGCCTCTCGGTGAAGCTCGATGAGACCCTCCAGGACGGGGAGCGCCTGCTGCTCCAGCTCGGGATTCGGGTCTTCGTCTCGAATCTCAACGTGGAGACCTTCGAGTACGTGGCGGAGAACCTGCTCTCCTGCAAGACCGCCCTCGTGGAGTACGTGGAGGAAAACGGCGGGGCCGTCCCCGGTACCCCGCCGCCCCGCCGCCACCAGGGCCGCCGCCAGGGACCCGAGACGGGGACCGGGGAGGTCCCGGAGGGGGGGGGCTAGATGCAGTGCCCCTGAGCAGAGGGGACCCACGGCGTCGCGGTAGACGCGCATTGGGCCCTGATCGCGCGCCGCCACCCAGGCCCCAGGCCTCAGCGCTCAGCCAGCTCCCGCAGTTCTTCCCGCACGGCGCGCCGACCCGGCGCCGACAGGAACCGGTCCCGCTGCCCCGCGGGGGCGGCCTCCCAGAGGGCCCGGAGGATCTCCATGGCCGAGACATGGGCGGCCAGTGCCGCGGCGCGGTCGCCGCGGGCGCGGTGGCAGCGCCCCAGGCACGCCTGGAACCGCCAGCGCTGCTCCGGGAGCCCCAGGCCCTCCGACAGGTCCCGGGCCTTCAGGAGGAAGTACTCCGCCGAGGCGAGGTCCCCACAGAGGAAGACGCACTCGGCGCAGCCGATCATGGCCTCCAGGGACAGGGCGCTGGAGCGGGCGCGCTCCGCCATCTCGTAGGCGGCCTCCACGAGGGCGAGGGCCCTCTCCAGGTCCCGCAGGTCCAGCCGGCAGGCCGCGAGGCGCAGCCGCGCCCCCGCCGCATCCCCGACGTGCTCGATGGCATCGAAGCGCGCCACCGCGGCCTCCAGCTCGCGGGAGCCCCCCTCCGGGTCCCCCCCCATGCGGAGCAGGTCACCACGCAGGGCCTGGATCTCCGCCTCCAGGTAGGCCAGCCCCAGGCCCGAGGCGAAGGCCTCCCCGAGGTCCACCCACCGGCCCACCGCCTCGACGTCGTGGAGGAGGACCGCGAGCTGGGCCAGCCCCAGGGCCGAGAGGCAGGCCACCTCCCGGTGGTGGGAGGGGTCGATGTGGCCCAAGGCCCCCTCGTAGCACCTCGAGGCGTGGGCATACTCCCCGCGCAGGGTGTGGACGTGGCCCAGGTCCACCAGGCACTTGGCCGCCCCCTCGGCGTCTCCCAGCTCCTCGCGCAGTTCCAGGCTCCGCTGGCGGCATTCGATGGAACGCGGGTACTCCGATCGGTGGGCGTGGACCATCCCCACGTTGTTGAGGGCCGCGGCGACCCCGGGTAGGTTTCCGGACCGTTCGTGGATGTCCAGGGCCTCCTCGAAGCAGGCCAGCGCACGCCCGACCTCCCCCCGATCGAACCAGGCGGTCCCCATGTTGTTCAGGGCCGTGGCCCGCCCCGGCGTGTCGCCGATGCGCTCCCGCAACCGCAGGCTCCGGTGGTAGTGGTCGATGGCGGCGGCGGGCTGCCCGCGGATGAGGAAGACGTTGCCCAGGTTGCTGAGTACGTCCGCCTCCCGCACGAGCTCGCCCGAACGCTCGCACAGGGTCCGGGCCTTCCGCCAGTCCGAGGCGGCCGCCTCGTAGTCTCCCATCCGGAACCGGAGGCGGCCCCGGGTGTGGTAGATGGACGCCGTGGGCCCGTCGGCCCCCTCCGGCGAGCGGGCGAGGGCCTCCAGACAGCGCAGGGAGGCCTCCTCGTAGTCCCCGCGGCGCACGTGCACCGTGGCCATCCCCGCCGCCAGGAGGGCCGCCTCCTCCCCCCGGGCCCCGGGTCCGAGCCGTCGCAGGCCACGGCGGTAGTCCTCCAGGGCGCCGTCGTATTCGCCCCGGGTCTCCCGGCCGTCCCCCAGCTTGCGCGCGATGCGAGCCCAGCGCGACGGGTCGGCAGCCACCTCGGCGTCCTCCAGGAGCGCCCGGTAGTGGGCCTCCGCCTCGGCATGGCGACCCAGGTGGCCCAGGACGTCGGCCAGTTCCTCCCGGAGGAGGTGGGCCCGGACCCCGGCCTCCGCCTCCAGCCCGGACGTCCCGGAGACGAGCCGGAGGGCGGCCTGCAGGCAGGAGACCGCCTTGGCGTGGGCGTAGACCGACCGGTGCCCGTGGGCCGCCCGCACCGAGTAGGCCACGGTCCTCGCCGCGTCCCCGGCGCCCTCGAAGTGATCGGCGATGGCCTGGAGGTCCTCCCCCGCCCCCTCGGTGGCGACCTCCACGAGCCGTCGCGCCATGGCCCGATGGGTGGCGCGGCGCCGCGCGGGGTCCATGGAGTCCAGGACCGCCTCGCGCATCAGTTCCGTCGCGAACTCCCAGCGCACCGCCCCAGCCCCGGCGACCCGCGAGAGGATCTCCTGGCGCTCGAGGGCACGGACCAGGAAGTAGCTGTCGGTGCGCACCCCCACGGCGTCCAGGTCCTCCAGGGTCGCGCGTCGGGCCACCGCCAGGTCGGCACAGAGGGCCTGCGCCTCCTCCGGGAGCCGCGCGAGGCGCGTCCGGAACACCTCCTTGACCCCCCGGGGGATCTCGGCCCGCCCCAGCGCCTCGGCGTCCAGGCGCCAGCCCGACTCCTCGTGGACCAGGACGCCCGTTGCCACCAGGTCCCGCATGACCTCCACGATGAAGAAGGGATTCCCCCCGGAGTGCTCGAACACCCGGTGGGCCACGACGAGTCCCTCCCGGGCAGGGAGGTGGATCATGCCATCCACCAGCTCCGCGACCCTCGGCTCCGGCAGCCGGGCCAACCTCACGACCTCCAGGGCCCCGTCCCGGGCCAGGGGCGCCAGACGGGCCGCCACGTCCGTCGAGGCCGGCTCATCGCCGCGGGCGGTGGCGACGACCATGCAACGGGGCGGCGCCCCCTCGCCGGATCGGAGCTGGGCCAGGCGCAGGTTCCTCCCCAGGTAGACCACCAGCTCCAGGGTCTCCTCATCGGCCCGGTGCAGGTCGGCCAGGTGGAGGACGTAGGGCCTGGCGCGCGCCAGTTCGATGAGGAACTCCCCCACCGACTCGATGAGCCGGCGGCGCTCCTGCTCGGGTTCCAGGGCGTGGGAGGGCCTCTCTCCGATCAAGTGGGGAACGAGCCTGGCCAGCTCGGGGGCGTAGCCGTCCACGAGGACGCCCCCCGGAGGCACTCCCCCCCGCGCGCACCGAGGCCCTTCCGGCCCGGGAGACTCGCCGTCGGGGCCCTCGTAGGCAGCGACGTAGTGAACGGTCTCGTCCAGCGGATAGGCCTCCGGCGAGGGGACCGCGGCCTCCACGCCCTCCGCGTGGCCCGGACCGGCCTCCCCGGGGACAGGTGTCCCCAGGGCGGGGCCCTCCACCCCGGCCGCGGGGAGGAGCTGCGCGAGGGCCTCCCGGAAGGGCCCGTAGGCCGGCCCCCCGCCCGGCGGGGAGCTGCCCTCCACGAAGGCCACCCGGCCGAGCTGCACCTGGGTCTTGAACTCCGCCACGAGCCGGCTCCTGCCCACGCCCCCTTCCCCTGCGACCAGGACCACCGGGGCCGGCGACCCGGGTCGCCCGGAGGCCCCCACCTGCACCAGCTCGTCGAAGATGGCCAGGAGACGCGCCAGCTCCGCCTCGCGGCCCACGAAGCGTCCGCTCAGGACGTAGGACTCCACGGTGGCAGCGGTGTCCTGGGCGTAGGCCCGGCCCGCCACGCGCTGCACGGCCCGGATCACGGCGTTGGCACTCTCGGGCCGCCGGGAAGGCTCCTTCTCCATCAGGGAGACGAGCAGCTCGGCGAAGGGAGGCGGACAGTCGGCCCGCCGGAGCACGGGCGACTCGGGGGGGGTCCCCAGGTGCGCCCGGATGAGCCCGCTCGCGGGCACGTTCCCGAAGGGCAGGGTACGGGTCACCGCCTGGTAGAAGGTCACCCCCAGGGAGTAGAGGTCCGCCCTCCGGTCCACGGGTCGGCCTTGCAGGACTTCCGGTGCGATGTAGTTGAGGGTCCCCTTCACCACCCCCGACGAGGGACCGCGCTCCCCCGCCAGGCCGAAGTCGATGAGCTTGACCCAGGGCGCCCCCTCGCCCTCCATGACGAGGATGTTCCCCGGCTTGATGTCGTGGTGCACCACGTCCCGGGAGTGGATGTAGGCCAACCCGCGGCAGACCTGCACCAGGAGCTCGTAGAGGCAGTCCCAGTCCTTGGCCTCGCTGTAGCGGTGCAGGTTGCTGCCCGGAATGTACTCCTGGGTGTAGAAGTACTCCCCCGCCACCACCCCGGTCTCGGCGTCCACGGCCTTGACCACGCCGAAGTCGTGCACGGCCGCGATATTCGGGTGACGGAGCTGGGTGAGGTAGACGAACTCCTGCTTGAAGTGGCTCGCGAACTTCTCGCCCCGGTGGGTCCCGCGAAGGGCCTTCAGGGCCAGCCGCATCCCGTCCCGGGCGGCGTCCGCCACGAGGAACACCGTCCCCATGCCTCCTCGCCCGAGGGCGCGAAGGACCTGGTAGCGGTGGTTGATCCAGGCGCTCACGGCGTCCGGTGCGGCGGCCCGCGCGGCGCTACGTCCCCGGTCCATGGAAGACGTGGTCCAGGGCGTCCGCCAGATAGGCGAACTGGGGGGTTGTCAGACCGCGCTGGCGCAACCCCTCGCCCACGGCCGGCTGGCGCACCACCACCGCCTCCAGCGTGCCGAGCCGCTCGAGGTAGTGGGCAAGCTGCCTCAGCAGGTCCAGCGCCGCCGGCTGCCTCCCCTCGAAGGTCGCCACGTCCAGGATCAGGGAGCCGGCCGCCGCCCCGGCCAGCGGCCGCAGGGACTCCGCCAGGGCCCTCATGGCGGCCTCCAGGTCCGTCCTGGAGGGGATCTCCCGCAGCTTGACGATCGTCGCCGAGCCCTGGGGGATCACCTCCACCGCGGGCCCGGCGGGGAGCTGGATCCTCCGAGGCTGGGCGGCCGCCTGGGGCCGGCCCATGGCCTTGGCCATCTTCTCCAGCAGGCGCTCCATCTTGAACGGCTTGAGGACGTAGTCCGCGGCCCCGAGCTGGAAGGAGCGCACGATGTCGTCCTTCTGCTTCTTGGCCGACACCATGATCACCGGGACCTCCTGCACCACGGCGTCCGCCTTCAGGCGCTGCAGCACCTCGTAGCCGCTGGTGTCGGGCATCATGATGTCCAGCAGGATGAGGTCCGGGCGGCTGGCCCTCGCCCTGGCCAGGGCGGTGGTGCCGTTCTCGGCCGTGTCCACCTCGTAGCCGAAGACCGAGAGCTGCTTGGCCACCACCTTGAGGATCATGGCGTTGTCGTCCACCAGGAGGACGCGCCGCCTGTGCTCGTCCTCCGGGATGCGAATCCCCAGCTCCTCCGCGAGCCTCTCGATGGTCTCCTTCGGGTCCTTCGGGTCCTTCGGGTCCTTCGCCACTAGCGCCCCTCCAGCGTGACCGCCGCGCCACGCGCAAGCGCGCCCGCCAGCACCTGCCGGCAGGCCTGGCAGAAGCGGGCCTCGCGCGTGCTCCTCATGATGCAGGCCGGTCCCGGCGGCCCCCCGTACTCGTCCTGGAGCCCCCCCACCGCGTGGCCCAGCTCATGGACCGCCCCGGCGGGGAAGGACGGGTCCATGGCCCCGATGACGGCGAGGCCGGCGCCTCCGGCACCACCGGTCCGGCCCGCCACGAGGACCAGGACGCAGCGGGCACCGGTCCCTTCCGCCGCCGCCCAGGCTGGGCCGGCCTCCACGTCCAGCATGCGGGACGGGCGGCCCGCGGGTCGGAACGGGCGGAGCTCCGCGCTCCGGTGGACCCAGACGGGCCGGTAGTGGTCGAAGGGCGCTGTCGCCTCGCAGGCCGCCTCCACCCGGCGCGCCGCCTCCAGGAATGCCTCCGGGGCCGCCCACCCGGTCCCCACCAGGGCGATGCGGTATTCCGTCGCCGCCCGGCCCATGGGCGGCCCGCCGCCGGCGAGGGTGCACCCCGAGGCGGCCCACAGCAACCACGCGAACCGATACATTCGGTGCCTCATGCAGTGGTCCCGTCACGACTCCTGGCCCTCGAAGAACCGCCGGTGCAGAGCCCCCACGGCGCGCTCCACGTCCAGCTCCCGGACCACGACCGAGAGGGCCACCCGCGTCGCCCCCTGGGAGATGGCCTCCACGTTGACCCCTTCCTCCGCCAGGGCCCCGAAGACCCGGCCCGCCACGCCGGCGGTCTCGCGGAGCCCCTCCCCTACCACGGTGACGATGCCCCGCGCGTCCGCCACCTCCACGGTGGAGAACGCGCGCAGGGCTGCCACCGACTCGGGGAGTCCCCTCCCGTCGTCGGTCGTCACCGAGACGCTCACCTCGCTGGTGGAGACCAGGTCGATGACCACCCCGTGCTCGGCGAAGACCTGGAAGACCCGGGCCAGGAACCCCACGGCCTGGAGCATGCGCGTGGAGACCACGCTGATGAGGAACAACCCTCTGCGGTGGGCTATGGACTTGACGACCCCGTGCCGCACGTCCGAGCGCGGAAGGATCAGGGTCCCGGGGTGGGCCGGCTGCAGGGTGCAAAGGACCCGCACCGGGATGTCCCGCTCCACCGCGGGCAGCAGGGTGGAGGGGTGGATCACCTTGGCCCCGTAATAGGCCAGCTCGCTGGCCTCCGCGAAGGAGAGGGTCTCGATGGAGCGGGCACGGCTCACGTAGCGCGGGTCCGCCGTCATGACCCCCGGGACGTCTGTCCAGATCTGCACCTCGCGGGCACCCGCCGCGGCCCCCAGGATGGACGCCGTGTAGTCGCTGCCGCCCCGGCCCAGGGTCGTGACCTGCCCCCGGGCGTCCCGGGCCACGAAGCCCGTCACCACCGGGACCCCGCTCACCCGCGGCAGCTCGCGCGCCATGGCCCCGTAGCTCTCCTGGAGGACGCCTGCCTCTCCGAACCGGCTGTCGGTGACGAGCCCCAGGTCCCAGGACGCCACGGCGCTCGCGCTCAGACCCCTGGACCGCAGGCAGGCGGCCACGACGGAGGCCGAGAGCCGCTCCCCGTAGGAGGCCACCAGGTCCAGGATCTGGGCCTCCAGGACCCCCAGGGACGCAATGCCCTCCACCCGGCGGCGCAGCTCGGCCAGCAGGCCGTCCACCACCTCGGTCCCCAGCCCCAGCCCCCGGGCGAGGGACCGGTGCCGCTCCTCCAGCGGGGCCAGCGCCGAGGTGTCGCCCGCGCGGGCCGAACGTGCAAGCCCCAGGAGGACGTCGGTCACCCCCCCATGGGCGCTCACCACCACCGCCACGGGTCCCCTCGCGTGCTCGTGCTCGATCAGCGAGGCGGCGGCCCGCACGCGGCCCGCGTCCAGGAGGCTGGTCCCGCCGAACTTCATCACGATCATCGCGGCCCTCCGCAGGGAGCGGGCGTATTCTAGCGAGGCGGTGCTGTGGCGCCACCCCGCTGGGAAGCCCCCGCGCCGCGCTTGCCGTCGGGGCGCGCGTCCTGCTACGATCCCCGCCCCACGCATGGACTCCACCGCCACCACCCCGGCGAGCAGCCCCCCGGAGGCCGCCCAGGCCCGCTCGGCCCTGCGCGAGGTCGGGGACCGCGTCCAGGAACGCTTCCGCGAGAACCGGCGCATCCTCTCCTTCGCCGACTACATGGAGAAGCTCGTCGCGGACCCCCGCCTCTACCTGCGCAGTGCCCCGGAGTACATCGCCGACACCTTCGATTACTTCGGCAAGCGCGAGGTCCCGGGCATCGGCGGGCCCGTGGAGCGATTCAACCTCTTCGACGCCCCCTTCGACCAGGGCCGGGGCCGGGTACACGGCCAGGAGAAGGTCCAGCGCGCCCTCTACCGGCACGTCCGCACCTTCGTGGAGAAGGGCCGCGCCGACAAGTTGATCCTCCTCCACGGGCCGAACGGCTCCGCCAAGACCTCCATCGTGGACCTCATCGTCCGGGCCCTGGAGTTCTATTCCGCCACGCCCGAGGGCGTCCTCTATACCCACAACTGGCTCTTCACCGATACCATGGGTCGCCGCTCCCTGGGCTTCGACTCCGCTCCCTCCAGCGAGCCGGACACCTTCGCCTACCTGGACGCGGAGGAGATCACCTGCCGGTTCCCCTGCGAGCTGCGGGACCACCCCTTCTGGCTCATCCCGCGCGAGTATCGCCGGGAGATCCTGGAGTCGGCATTCCAGCGGCTGGGCGGGCCGCCGAGGCTGACGGCCCACGCCCTGGAGGGCGAGCTATGCCAGAAGTGCCGCGAGATCCACGACCACCTCCTGGCCGCCTACCAGGGGGACTGGCGAAAGGTGGTGCGCCACGTCCAGGTGGAGCGGGTCTACGTCTCGCGCCGCTACCGGGTCGGGGCGGTCACCATCGAGCCCCAGCGGAACGTGGACGCCGCCGTGCGCGAGGTGAACGTGGAGCGGCACCACTACATCCCCCCCATCCTCGCCAACGCGAACCTCATGGAGCCCGGGGGCGACCTGGTGGACGCCAACCTGGGGATCTGCGAGTACAGCGACCTCCTGAAGCGCCCCATGGAGTCGTACAAGTATCTCCTCACCACCTCGGAGCGGAACACCATCACGCTCGGCAACTTCATCGCCTATCTCAACCAGGTGATGATCGCCACCTCGAACGAGAAGCACCTCACCGCCTTCAAGCAGACCCCGGACTTCTCGTCCTTCAAGGGCCGCATCGAGCTGGTCCCCACCCCCTACCTCCTCGAGATCTCGAAGGAGGAGCGGATCTACGCGGGCCACCTGCGTTCCATCGCAGGGGCGAAGCACGTGGCCCCCCACACCGCCAGGGTCATCGCCCTGTGGGCCGTCCTGACGCGCCTGCGCCGGCCCAGGGAGTCCAGTTTCCCGCCCGCGGCGGCCCCCATCGTCGCCCGGTTGACACCCATCCAGAAGGCACGCCTCTACGACGAGTGCGAGGCCCCTTCGGACCTGAGCGGCCCCGAGCGACGGGAGCTGCAGGCGGCCATCGGCCTCATCCGGGCGGAATACGACGACGAGGAGGACAAGTTCGAGGAGCTGGTGGGCCCGGCCTACGAGGGGCGGCGGGGGGCCTCTCCCCGGGAGATGATGGCCACCATGGCCCAGGCGGCCCATGACGCCCGCTACCATTGCCTGCACCCCATCGCGGCCCTCGCGGCCCTCCGCGAGCTATGCCGCGAGACCTCCAACTACGACTTCCTGCGCCTGGAACCGGACCACGGCTACCACGACGTGGGGCTCTTCTTCGAGGCGGTGGAGGAGGACTACCAGGGCCGGGTGGTGGACGAGGTCAACGACGCGGCGGGCCTGGTAGAGGAGCAGGAATACGACCGCCTGTTCCGGGACTACTTCCTCCACGTGAAGGCCTTCGATGCCCGCGAGAAGGTGCGCAACCCCACGACCCACGAACTGGAGCCCCCCAACGAGGAGTTGATGCACACCGTCGAGGAGGTCGTGCAGATCAAGGACAAGCCGGATCCGTTCCGCAGGAACCTCATCACCCGCATCGGGGCCTTCTCGCTGGATCACAAGGGGGAGCGCATCGACTACCACTTCCTCTTTCCGGACATCTTCAAGGCTCTAAAGGACGACTATTTCAAGCGGCGCGACCGGTACATCCGGCAGATCCAGGAGAATATCCTGAAGCACGGGACCGACGAGTTCGCCCACCTCGCCGCCGGGGACCAGACCACGGTCCGCCGCGCGCTGGCCCGACTCAAGGTGAAGTACGGATACTGCGACCACTGCGTCAAGGACGTCCTGATCTTCGTGCTGCGCAGGGACCGGGCCCCGTCGCGGGCATAGCCGGAGCGGGGGGGGGCCGCCGAGGCCGCCCCCCCGAGCGCTCAGAACCTCCACACCGCCCCGGCATGGAAGACGTTCTGGTAGACCTTGATCCGGGTCCCGTCCGCGTTGGCGTCCGTGCGGCTGCGCCCGATGGTCTCCGCCTTCTCGAAGCCGTGGACCCAGGCCAGGTCCAGGGCCGCGGGCCCGATCTCCCAGGTGAGGCCCGCGCTCAGGTGGTGTTCCGTGAGGGCGGCGCCGGTGGTGGACATGGTGGAGCGCGGGGCGGGTCGCTGTCCGAAGTTGTAGCCGGTCCGCAGGGTCCAGCCCGGTGCCGCCTCGCCCTCCAGGGCCAGGATGCCCACGTGCTGGTCGCGCCAGCGCATGACCGTGGTGGACCGGATGCGGGTGGAGCCCTGCACCTCGTTGAGGTTCAGGTTCTCCCCGTTGTCCAGGACGGCGTGGAACTCGTCGAAGGCCCCCGACCAGTCGATCCACCGGTACTCCACCGTCCCCCGAAGCCACGGCAGGGCGCGCCACGTCGCCCCCGTGTCCACCTGCATGGGGAGTCGGAAGCCGTCGAGGGTGAAGTCGTAGTTCGACGCGAATCCGGCCCCGAAGCCGTTGGGCAGGAAGTCGTCCATGAGCGAGCCCATCACGGCCAGCACCGCCGGGTCCAGGTTCGCGGCGGCCAGGTTCCGGTTCGCGTCGACCCGGACCGTGCCCGTCAGGTCCGTCACCACCGTCGGGGTGCGGTAGGCCAGGCCCAGGTCCAGCCGGTCCGTGGGCCGCCACGAGAGGCCCAGCCGCCCCATGACCCCCTGGCCCGAGACGTCCCGGGTGTCCACGAGGGCGCGGGTCTGGGACTCGCCGCCGCCGCCCGTGAGCGAGAAGACCTGGGACCAGCGCACCCCCGTGGGCTGGGGAGGGTCGACCGGCGTCCCGTTGGGCTGCCGGAAACGGCGCACCACCCCGTCGGCGGTGGACCCGCGGGTGGCGTTGATGCCCGAGGTGGAGAGGCGCACGTCCACGAAATAGACCCCGAGCCCCACCGCCGTGCGGCGGTCGAGCCGGTAGGAGACGGCCGGGCCCACGGCGAGGACCTGGATATCGCCCCCCGTCTTCACCCCCTCCGGGTAGATGGGGTCCCGCAGCTTCGCCAGGCCGCCGCCCCCCCCCACCAGCGAGAACCCGAGGCCGGCCTTCCAGCGGTGGGGCCAGCGCAAGGCGCCCACGGGCCCGCCGCCCCCCTCCGAACGACGGGCCGCGAAACGCTCCACGGCGGCCAGGTCCACCACCAGGCCGAAGGACGGGACAATGATCGGGGCCCCCTCCCCCTCCCCTCCCGGGTTGGAGGCGTTGGCGAAGAAGGACTCCCCGGTCCGCACGCTCCCGGTGGCCGAACATTGCGACCCCTCGAGCCAGGCCATGGCGGCGGGGTTGGTGTTGACGGCGTTGGCGTCGTCCACCGCGGAGGCCATGGCCCCGGCACGCCCGGCCTGCCGGGCCCCGGTCGCGATGGGCTGGGCGCCGTTGGAGGCCAGGCTGGGCGGGATGGAGAGGGCGGCGAGGACCAGGGGCGCCGCGAGGCCGGTGGACGCCCTCAGATCAGCCCTCTCGCCTCGGCATACTTCCGCAGGCAGAAGTAGTAGATGGCCTGTTTCTCGAAATCGGAGAGCCGGGTGAACTGTACCCCGAGTCCGCGCCCCCCCTCCGTCTGGCGCTCCCAGCGCACCTCCGCCAGGGCCCGCACCGGGTCACGCCCGTCCCCCAGCTCGAAGCACATCTCCAGCGCGAGGGCCCGGTCGGGCGCGGCCTCCACGGTCCCCGGGGGCGAGACCAGCAGGAAGGCCCCCTCGGGCCCCAGGTTCTTGATGACCCCTCCTATGGCCTCGCCCTGGCCCTGGCCGTCCGGGCCCAGGACCCGCAGGCGAGTCTCCAGGTCGATGCGGAGGCGGTCGAAGCGCCGCCGCTCGTCTCTGGCGCTGCGCAGTTCCTCTCGGGGGGGGGGAGGCGGGGGCGACACGGTTCAGAACCGCGAGTATTCGGGGATGCTGGCGGTGTCCACGTGCAGCTCGCCCAGGACCTCCACGATGCCCCGCTGGAGGACCCGGTCCTCGGGGATGTCGGCCACGAACTCCTTCCCGCGGGCGTCGGCCACCTTCTGCCGCAAGGCCACGCGCACCAGGCGCCTCGTGTCGTCGAGGGAGAGCGAGGTCTCCAATCCCTCGTGGAAGCTCGCCAGGCCCGGGTAGTCGTCCACCGACTCGACGTCCGCGTCGGCCAGGGTCGTGGCTCCATCGGGGTTGCCGGCCAGGAGCCCGGCGGCGAAGTCGCGGAAGACGTTGGCGTTCCGCAGGCGCTCCACCTCGGTGAGCTCCGCCTCGGTGTAGGTCTCCGGCTCCACCGTCGCATCCGGGGCGATACCCTTCTCGTGGATGCTGGTCCCGTCCGGCAGGAAGTACTTGGCGATGGTGAGGCGGAGGAGGCATTCCTTGCCCGAGGTGCGCAGGCGCATGAGCTGCTGCACGCTCCCCTTCCCGAAGGTCTTCTCCCCCACGAGCCGCGCCCGCTTGTGCTGCTGCAGGGCGCCGGAGACGATCTCGCTCGCGCTGGCGCTCTGGGAATTGACCAGGACCACCATGGGGAAGTCCTTGAAGGTCCCCGCGTCCGTGGAGTAATAGTCCTTGCGGCGTGCGATGAGCTCGTTGCGCCCCTGGCTGTAGACCAGGAGCTTGCGCCCGCCCACGAAGAGGTCGGCCACCGCCACCGCCCCCTCGAGGTAGCCTCCCGGATTGCCGCGGAGGTCGAGGACCAGCCCCTGCATCCCCGCCTCCTGGAGCGCCGCGACGGCGTCCCGAAGTTCCGTGGTAGCGGAGTGGTTGAACTGGTTGAGGGAGACGTAGCCGATCTCCCCGGGCAGCATCCGGGAACGCACCGTCTCGATATGGATGTCCGCCCGCTCGATGGTGAAGCTCCGTGGTTTGTCCCACCCGTCGCGCTGGACGAGGACCGTCACGCTCGTGCCCGGGGCGCCCTTGAGCTCCCTCACCAGGGCGTCGATCTTCTGGCCGGCCGTAGGATGCCCCTCGATCTCGACGATGGCGTCTCCGGACAGGAGTCCGGCCTTGTAGGCGGGGCCGCTGTAGATGGGCGAGATGATGGTGAAGACCTGGTCCTCGCCACGCAGGCCCACGTAGGCCCCGATCCCGGCGTAGTCGCCGGAGAACGTCTCCATGAACTTGCGGGTCTCCAGCTCGTTCATGAAAGTGGTGAAGGGGTCCAGTCCCTCCAGGGCCCCCATGATCAGCTCGTAGGCCATGACCCCCGCGGGGACGGCACAGCTCACGTCGTTCAGGTCCAGGAGGTAGGAGATCCACTCCTTGCAGGCCTCCGGGGTGGCATCGGACCTCTCCGCCGCCTTGAGGGCCACCCGCTCCAGGTCCTCCTGGAAGCTGGCCCGCGCCTCGGCGTCCGCGAGGGACGTGTAGCGCGCCCGGAGGCCCGGCAGCTCGATGGTCCGCCCCAGGGACCGCAGCCCCCTGGCGAAGAGGGGCCCCAGTTCCGCCTCGGCCACGTAGAAGTGCTTCACCCGCTCGAAGACCTCTTCCACAAGGTCGCGGGCCCGGTCCTTGGCCAGGGTGTCGGCGCTGTCGGTGAAGTCGGGGCTCTTGTAGCGTTCCTCGATCCCGTAGGAGCGGGCGCAGCCCTCGATGCGCACCCTCAGCCCCTTGAGCCGCTCGTCGGCGCCGTCCTCCACCTCGGGAGGCAGCCCCAGCTCGCGAAGCACCGCCCGGCGGGCCAGGCGGTAGGCCTTGAGGGCATCGAGCCACTGGCCCGCCGCCTCGCGGGTCTCGCCCAGCGCCTTCCAGCCCTCGTAGCCCTCGGGCTCGGCAGCGGCGCTCCCCTCCCCCGCCGGGGAGGCGGGGGACTCCGGTGCCGAGGCCCCCTCCCCGGGAGGGTCGGCCTCCTGACCAAGACCGGGCACGACCCCGAGCAGGAGGGCCAGGAAGAGGAGCGACAGCCAGGGGCGACGATGCATGGACGCGACTCCTGGGGGCGTACTTCGTCGGGGCGGCGACCGATTATAGCCCCTCCCGCGCGGGGCTTTCAATCGGCGCGGATCTCCGAATGGACGCGGTATTCCCGGGTCCCCCTGCGGGCATGGTAGGCGACCAGCTCCGCCAGGAGGCCGGTGCAGATGCTCTGCACCCCCAGGACCGCGAGCAGGACCCCCAGGGCCAGGAGGGGGTAGCGAGGGAAGATGGCCCCGCTGGTCCACCGCAGCCACCCGAGGTAGGCCCCGATGAGCGCCCCCGCGGCCAGGGACGCCCCCCCCACGAGCCCGAAGAGGTGCGCCGGGCGCGTCCGGAAGCGGCCGATGAAGAGGACCGTCAGGAGGTCCAGGAGGCCGGGGGGAATCCGGCCGGCGCCGTACTTCGAACGGCCCGCACGGCGGGGGCCATGGTGCACGGGCCGTTCCTGGACCCGGAAACCCTCCCCGTGGGCCAGGACCGGAAGGAAGCGATAGAGCCCGCCATGGACCGCCAGGGCGTCCAGGACCTCCCGCCGGAAGGCCTTCAGCCCGCAGTTGACGTCGTGGACCGGGACGCCGGTGAGCCCCCGGAGGAGGGCGTTGACCAGCCATGAGGCGGCGCGCCGCGTCCACGGGTCGTGTCGGGGCCTCCGCCACCCCACCGCCACGTCCGCCCCGGCCTCCAGGAACCCCAGGAGCCCCGCCACCTCCGCCGGGTCGTCCTGCAGGTCCCCGTCCAGGGTGACCACGACGGCCCCCCGGGCCGAATCGAAGCCCGCCGCCAGGGCCCCCCCCTTCCCCACCGCGCGGCGCAGGACGAGCCCGCGGACGCGGCCATCCTCCCGGACTGCCGCCTGGATGGCCTCCCGGGTCCCGTCCCTGGACCCGTCGTCCACGAACACCACCTCGTGGTCGCCGGGAAGCCGCGCGCGGAGCTGGCGCGCCAGCTCGAGGACGGTCCCCTCCTCGTCGCGCACGGGCACCACCACGCTGACGGAGGGCGCGCCTCGGTCCTCGTGATGGGGGGGATGCGAGGGATTCGGGGAGGCCGGCGTCGAGGCGCCTACCTCCGCCGGGAGACCTTGCGCTTCGGCCCGGTCTTGCCGATGGGGCGCAGGACCTGCCCACGCTGGAGCTTCTCCAGGTCCTCGATGAGGGAGGCCGCACCCGGATAACGGTCGGCGGGGTTCTTGGCCATCATGGTGGTGACGAGGTAGGCCAGGTCCCGCTTCAGCTCGGGACGGACGCGCAGGGGGTCGGGCGGCGGGTCCGTGAGGTGGCGGGAGACCAGCTCGATGGCGCTCTGGGAATCGTGGTACGGGACCAGCCCCGTGACCATATGGTAGAGGCTGGCGCCCAGGGAGTAGATGTCGCTGCGGGTATCCACCTCGACGATCCCCTGGGCCTGTTCCGGCGACATGTAGGCCGGGGTCCCCAGGGCCATGCCCTGCTGCGTGAGGGTGATGCTCTGGCCTTGCTCCGACTTCCGGCTCTGACGGGAGAGACCCAGGTCGCATAGCTTCGCGACACCGTCCGAGGCCAGCAGGATGTTGTCGGGCTTCACGTCCCGGTGGACGATGCCGTGCTTCTCCGCGACCTCCAGGGCCCTCGCCACCTGCAGGGCGATCCCGACCGCCTCCTCCTCCGGAAGGACCTCGCCCGCCTTGAGCCGCTCGGCGCAGGAGGTCCCGACGATGAACTCCATGGCGATGTAGTAGTACTTCTGGTGCTGGCCCACGTCGTAGACCTGGACGATGTTGGGGTGGTTGAACCGGGCGGTGGTCTGGGCCTCCCGGATGAAGCGGCGGATGAAGTCCTTGTCCTCCGCCAGCGAGGGGAGGAGGATCTTGAGGGCCACGGGGCGCCTCAGGCGCTCCTGCACCGCCTTGAAGACCACCCCCATGGCCCCCTTCCCCAGGAGCTCGGTGATGCGGAAGCCGGGGATCAGGTTCTTCGGGACCTTTCCCGACGCGATGTCCAGGACCGCCTCCACCTGGGCATCGTTCATGCGGCCGTCCTCGACGAGGACCTCGCCCAGCCTGCGCACCGTCGTGCCGGAGTCCTTCTGGGCCTTCTGCCGCGCCAGTCCCGCCTCCACGTCGTCCACCCGCACGTACTGCTGCTCCGTGGCCACCTCGCCGAAGTAGCGCCGCGAGAAGTTGACGAGGAACTGGGTCTGGCGCTGGTCCATGACCCTCTCCTGGGCCTTGAGGATGGCGTTGTGCTGCTGCAGCGAGAGGTGACCCCGGTCCAGGAGGAGCTGCCCGATGCGGATGGCGAATTTCTGCTGCTTCTGGGCCTCCAGGGAGGCGGCCACCTGTTCGCGACCGAGGAATCCGTTCTTGACCGCGATCTCGCCGTAGACCTTGTCCTCCTCCGCGACGGCGCTCCGCCGCTGCACCCCCAGGACCTGCTCCACCTGGGCCGCCTCCAGGAAACCGCGCTCGACGAAGAGCTCCCCGAGCCCCACAGGCGTCCCTAGGGCCTGGCGCTCCTCCTGGAGACCGACGCACTCCCGCAGCCGCTCCTCCGTGGTGAGGCCCAGCTTCACTGCGATTTGCCCGAACATCAGGTCGGAGTAGCTGGACACCCGGCGCGAGCGGCCCCTACCGCCGGCCCCGCAGCTCGCGCAGGGCCGCCTCCTCGTCGTCGCGGAGGTCGAGGATGGTGGAGACCCCGGAGAGCTCCAGCAGGTCGCGGACCTCCCTGGGCGGCGCGGCCACCTTCAGGTCCTGCTCCATGCTCAGCTTGGCCAGCACGCTGATCCCGCTGGAGGTGATGCCGGCCACCCGGGCCAGGTTGAGCACCACCGGACGGCCCCGTCCCCGCAGCTCCCGGTCAAAGAGGTTGAGGAGGTCCTCGTAGATCCCGAAATCGAACTTGCCCGTGATGCGCACCAGGAGGACGTCGTCGATGAACTCGTGGGTGAACTCGGCCATCCGCTGCACTCCTGACGACAGGCACTCGGCGTGTGGATACTATAACCGCGCGCCTCCGCGGGTCCTCACACCTTGTCGATCTTGAACTTGTTCATCAGCTTGTGGAAGGAGGAGCGCACCATCTGGGCGTCCCGGGCGGCCCGGGTGACGTTCCCCCCGGCGCGCCGCAGGGCGTTGATCAGGTAGGCGCGCAGGTAGCGGTCCCTGGCCTCCGAGTAGGGGAGGTCGTAGAAGTCCGATTCGCCCACCGCCCCCGGCTCGACCTCCAGATGGAGCTCCTCCTCCTGGATGAGCGGCCCGGAGGCCAGGAGCGCGGTCCTCTCCACGAAGTTCTTCAGCTCGCGGATGTTCCCGGGCCAGTGGTAGCGGACGAGCTTCGCGAGGGCCTTCTTGTCGAAGGCCGGCTTCTCCACCGCGTGCTCCGCGGCGTACTCCTCCAGGAAGCGGTCCACCAGGAGCGGGATGTCCTCCTTGCGCTCGCGCAGGGGAGGGAGCTTGATGTTCACCACGTTCAGCCGGTAGTAGAGGTCCTTCCGGAAGATCCCCTTCTGCATCAGCTCCTTCAGGTCCCGGTTGGTCGCGCTGGCGATGCGCACGTTGACCCGGATGACCTCCTTGCCGCCCACGGGCCGGACCTCCCCCTCCTGGAGGACGCGGAGGAGCTTCTTCTGCATCCCCTCGCTCATGTCCCCGACCTCGTCGAGGAAGATGGTACCCTTGTCGGCCAGCTCGAAGAGCCCCTTCTTGTTCACCTCCGCCCCGGTGAAGGCCCCCTTGACGTGCCCGAATAGCTCGCTCTCCAGCAGGCTCTCGCTGATGGCGGCGCAGTTCACCGAGACGAAACGCCTCGCCTTTCGCGGACCGTTGAAGTGGATGGCCTTGGCGATGAGCTCCTTGCCGGTCCCGCTCTCCCCGTTGATGAGGACCGGGACATCCACGTCGGTGATGCGGTCCAGGAGCTTGTAGACCTCCTGCATCCGCGGGCTCTTCCCGACGATCTGCTCGTAGTTGTACTTGAGCTTCAGCTCGTCCAGGTTCTGGTTGAGGACGTCCTTGACCTCCTCCAGCTCCGCCGCCTGGATGTGCACCTTCTCCTCCAGCCGCCGGTTCAGCTCCTCCACCTCGACGCGCTTGCGCTCGTTCTCCTCGTAGAGGCGGGCCTTTTCCATCCCGGCCCCCACCACCCGCGTCAGGGCCTGGAGGAAGGTGAGGTCCGTCTCGTTGTACTTGCGCGTGGCGGATCGGGTGTCCACGTAGACCACCCCCATCAGGCGGTTCCGCATGACCACGGGGACGCACATGACCGTACGCATGCGCAGGGGGTTCTCGCGGCGCGGGTCCGTGCGGGAGTCGACGAAGCAGATGGGGTTTCCCGTGGTGAAGACCTTGCGCGGGATGTCCTCGGCGAAGTCCTCGAGCTGGGTCAGGGTCCGCCGCTCCCGGTCCTGGGCCACGCGGGTTCGCAGGTCGCCCCCGTCGTCCGCCAGCATGAGGACCCCGCGGTCGGCGCCGGTCACGCTGATGATGTTGTCGATGACGATGGTGAGAAGTTCGTCCAGTTCCAGGGTGCTCTGGATGGCCCCCACCGTGTCCAGGAGCCCCATGACGTTGTGGTAGTCCTTGGCCTGGTCCCCCGTGATGATCCCGGTGAGCTTGTCCGCCCGCAGGCTGAAGACCGAGAGCTTCTCGCTCCAGACCCGGAAGCAATTCCTCCCCTCGTGCTTGGCCTCGTAGAGGGCCTGGTCCGCCTTCTTGATCAGGTCCTGCTTGGTTTCCCCGTGCTGGGGATAGCAGGCGATGCCCAGGCTCACCGTCACCGCCAGGCGGTTCTCGCCCAGGCGAGCCGCCTCCACGGCTGCGCGTACCTTCTCGGCCACGACCTTCGCGCCCAGGGGGTTCGTGTTGGGCAGGATGAGCAGGAATTCCTCGCCGCCGTAACGCACGCAGACATCGTCCCGGCGGACCTGGCCCCGGATCACGTCGGCCACCGCCCCGATGATCCGCCCGCCCTCGACGTGGCCGTACTGGTCGTTCACGTGCCGGAAGTTGTCGATGTCCACCATGAGGACCGCAAGGGGGGCCCCGGTGTTCTCCGCCAGGGTCAGCTCCACCGTCAAGGCGGCGTCAAGCTGGCCCCGGATGAGGAAGCGGGTCAGGGCGTCCACGGTGGCCATCTGATACAGGCGCGCGTTGATGAGGACCGTGGTGACGTGGCCCGTGAGGCTCTCCAGGACCCGCAGGTCCCGCTCCCCGAAGGCGGGCCGCCCTGGCCCGCGGTCCACGTAGATCACGCCCATGACCTGGCTGATGGCCTGGAAGACGTAGCGCCGCCGCCCCTGGTGGGGCGAGCCCTCCGGCCCGTCGTGACCCCGGACCCGGACGCGCAGGGGGACCGCCATGTAGCTCGACGCGCCGAATGCGCTCGCCGCCGCGTTCGTCGGGAGGCCGTCGTCCAGGGTGTCCCCGGCCAGGACGGGACGCCCCACCTCCAGGGTCCGTTCGGTGATGGCCCGCAGGAACCCGCCCTCCTCGATGTCCTCGGTGCGGATGTTCCTGGCGATCTTCAGGTAGAGGTCCTTGCGCTTGTCCACCAGGATCAGGATGCCCCGGTCCGCCGAGGGGACCGCCAGGGCCATGTCCAGGATGGACCCGGCCGTGGCGTCGAAGTCGTAGGCCTGGGAGTTGATGAGGTCCGAGACCTCGTAGAGGGCCGACCAGTGGGTCTCCCCCTTGCCCTCGCTGAAGATGTTGCGCCGCAGGATGGACGAGATGGTGGCCTTCTGGGGCACCGTGTCCGGGTCCTCGTCCCCGAAAAAATCGTCCGGGAGGAGGTGGTCGCCGACGGGGTTGGGCCGGGGGGACATCGGAGGCGAGCCTAGCACCGTCTCCAGATGGAGTCAAACCGGCGGCGCGGGCGTGAACCGGGCGGGGGCGGGGGCGGGGGCCGTGGTCGTGGGCGTGGTCGTGGGCGTGGTCGTGGGCGTGGCCGTGGTCGTGGGCGTGCGGTCGTCCCCGGAGGCCCTCACCCCGCGTGCACCCGATTCCCCCCCGCCTCCTTGGCCCGGTACATGTTCTCGTCGGCACGGCGAATCCACTGCACGCCGCGCTGGCTCCGGTCGAAGGGGGCAACGCCCACGCTGGCGGTGATCCCCCCCATGCGTAGGTCCGCGACGGCCTCCCGCAGCCGCTCCGCGAAGGTGGCGGCCGTCCCCAACCCGGCCCCGGGGAGGATGATGGTAAACTCGTCGCCCCCGTAGCGGAAGCCGCTGTCCACCTCCTTGCGGATGGACTCCATGATCACCCGCCCCACCATGCGGAGCACCTTGTCGCCCTCCAGGTGGCCGCGGGTGTCGTTGTACTCCTTGAACTTGTCCAGGTCGAACAGGACCAGGGAGACGTCGTGGCCCAGCCGGAGGGCGCGCTCCTTCTCGATCTCCAGCCGTTCGTAGAAATGGTTCTGGTTGTAGAGCCCGGTGAGCTTGTCGGTGACGGAGAGGCGCATCAGCTCCCGCTCGAGCTTCTTGCGCATCCGGATGTCCTTGCAGATCCCCACCACCCCCATCTCCCCCCCCTCCTCGTCGGTAATGAAGCTCAAGGTAATGGAGAGCTCGATGCGCCGGGAGTCGCGCGTCCGGCCGGTGATCTCCCGTTCGCTGACCCGCCGTGTGCGTCGCAGCACGGCCATCACCTCCCGAGCCTCGCTGGGGTCGTAGTAGAGGTTCTCGACCGGGGTGCCGAGGACCTCCTCCCGCCTCCAGCCCAGGAGTTCCTCCGCGCCATGGTTGAACGCGGTGATCCGGCCCTCCCCATTCGAGACGACGATCACGTCCGGGGTGCCATCGAAGAGCTGCTCGTAGAAGCGCAGTCGGGCCACCAGCTCCCGGACCTGGCCCTCCGCGGGCGGGGCCGCGGAGGGCGGTCCGTCGCTCACGCCCACGGTCCTCCCTCCGATCGGTCGGTGAACGGCATCCCATGGGGGGGTGCACCTCGCGCCCCCCCCCGTCCCCCCTGTTCGGGTCCTCGCCCTGCTCGGGCCCTCACGGCGACCGCTCCGCATGCTTCTTCCCGTCGTAGGAGAGCACCACGTCGCGCCCCTCCATGACCGTCCGGACGTGCACGGGCCGGGACCAGAGCCTGTACAGGTTCTTGAGGGTATCCCGGGCGTGATCCTGCCGCAGGTCCACCCCCGAGTGGGCATGCTCGTGCACGAGGTAGAGCTCGCCACGGTTCTGGTAGTTGGCGTTGTCCACGTGGATGAAAGGCTGACCGAAGTTCGTGAGCCCCTCCAGCAGCTTCTGCTTCACCTTCCGGAAGTCCCGGTCCTGGATCACGTACTGGCCGAGCTGCTTGTCCCAGCCGTAGGTGAAGAGCTTCTGCTCCTCGGCGAAGTCCTCGGTGAGGAACTCGTCGATGAACGTGACGTCGTTGTAGATCTTTCGCACCTGGAAGACCCGTTCCCGTCCCAGCCCCAACCCGCGGTCCCAGCGCGCGCGCTCCGCCGCGTCCCCGCACCGCTCCCACTCCAGGCCGAAACGGCCCGTGTCCCAGCGCCGCTCGATGTCCCGGAAGAGCTCGATCCCCAGCTTGTAGGGGTTCACCACCCCGGGCTGGGTCCCGAGGGTCCCCGAGTGGTGGTCCGCGTAGTCGATGATCTCGTCGGGGCCACAGACCCGTTCCGTCATGATCCGGGAGTGCCAGTACGAGGCCCAGCCCTCGTTCATGATCTTCGTCATGCCCTGGGGGGCGAAGTAGTAGGCCTCGTCCCGGACGATGGTGAGCACGTCGCGCTGCCAGCGGTCCAGGGGGGCATGCTGGATCAGGAAGGCGAGGACGTCGCGCTCGGGCTCCTCCGGGAAACGCCTCTGCCGCTCCAGGCGCTCCTCCATGGCCTGGCGCTGCTCCTCCAGGAACTCCGGCGGGTTGACGAACTTGTCCATGTAGTCCTTGGCCCGGAGCTTCCTCACCGGGGCCCGGAACCGCTCCTCCTCGTCCTCCTCTTCCCCCACCTCGGTGCGGGGCCTTTCCTCATGTCGGCGTATGAACGGGGCGTGGAGGTCGATCAGGTTCTCCAGGGAGAGGCAGGCGTCGATGAACTCCTCCACCGCCTCCAGGCCGTAAAGGTCGATGTAGCGCCGGACGCGGGTCCCGTGGTTCGCCATCTGATCCATCATCTTGCGGCTGGTCCGGCCGAACCAGTAGTTGTTCTTGAAGAAGTCGCAGTGGCCATATACGTGGGCCATGACCATCTTCTGATCGACGAGGGAATTCGACCTCAGGAGGTAGGCGTAGCAGGGGTCGTTGTTGATGACGAGCTCGTAGATCTTCTGGAGACCGTAGGAATGACCCTTGGCTATCTGCTCGTACTGCATGCCGAATCGCCAGTGGGGATACCGGGTGGGAAAGCCCCCGAAGGCCGCCACCTCGTTCATCTCGTCGTAGTCCAGGACCTCGAATACGACCTCGTAGAAGTCGAGGCCATACGAACCGGCGTGGGCCGCGATCTCGTCTTTCAGGCGGAGCAGTTCCACCTCGACGGGCGATAGCGGCCTCGGAATACCCGGCGCGACGGGGCTCACGGCTACTTCCCCTTTCCGAGGAAGGCCTTGATGGAGTCGTAGATCTCGTCCTTGCCGTCGATCTCGCTGAGGATAACTTTTTCCTCCCCCGCCAGGTGCTCCTGCAGGTCCTTGACGAACTGACCGCTCCCGTAGGCGCTCTTGACCTGCCCATAGCAGAAGAGGTTTGCCTTGGGGATGAGCTGCTCCCGGAGCAGGGACATGCAGCGCTTGGTGTCGTCGCCGCCCCAGTTGTCGCCGTCCGAGAAGTGGAAGAGATAGATGTTCCAGTCCGAGGGGTTGAAGCGGCTGTCTATGACCCGGTCGCAAAGGGCGTAGGCGCTGGAGATCTTCGTCCCGCCGCTCTCGCGGATGTGGAAAAAGGTGTGGCGGTCCACCTCCTTGGCCGCCACGTCATGGACGATGTAGACGCTGTCGATGGCCTTGTACTGGGAGCGCAGCCAGGTGTCGATCCAGAAGGACTCGATGCGGACGATCTCCTTCTGCTCGAATCCCATGGATCCCGACACGTCCATCATGTAGACGATGACCGCGTTGGACTCGGGCTCCTCCGCCACCTTCCGGGACCGGTATCGACGGTCCTCCCGGAAAGGATAGACCAGGGGCCTCTCGGGGTCGTATCGCCCCTCGGCAATCTGGCGCTTCAGCGCCTGCTTGAATGTCCGCTTGAAGACCCGCAGGGACTCGGGCCCCACCCGGCGCACGCCGGTGTAGCGATCCCGCGTGGTCTTGAGGCTCTTGTGGCCCCGGGGTTCGATCTTCGGGAGCTCCAGCTCCTCGCCCAGGATCTGGGCCAGGTCGTCCAGGGAGATGTCCACCTCCAGGATGTGCTCCCCGGGCTGGTCCCCGGCCTGTCCCCCCCCCTGGCCCTGCGGGTCTCCCCCCAGCGGGGTCCCCGGGTCCCCGTCGCCCTGGCCCACCCCGCCCTGCTGCCGGGCCCCGAAACGGAACCGCGGGACGTCGATCTGGGGGAGGGGGATGGAGACCAGCTTCCCGTCCTTCTTCCCGATGATCTCCCCGCGGGTGATGTAGTGGCGGAGGTTCTTCCGGATCCGTCCGCGGACGATCTGCTTGAAGCGCGCGTGGTCCTGCTGGATCTTCCGGATCACGGCCGGGAACCTACTTCTTCGACTTCACGTCCCCGCGCGCGAAGATGCTGGCCACGAAGTTGAGCACGTCGGTGGCGCAGACGTCGCAGTAGCCGTAGTTGTTGATGAGGCGCGTCTTCACCACGTCGATCTTCTCCTGGGTCTCTCGGTCCACGACGTTCGACACCAAGGAGGTGAGCTTGATGGTGTCCTTCTTGTCCTCGAAAAGCTTCAGCTCGAGGGCCTTCTGGAGCCGCTCGTTGGTGCGGTGCGTGAAGGTCTTCCCCTCGATGGCGAGGGCGCCGATATAGTTCATGATCTCGCGGCGGAAGTCGTCCTTGCGGCTCTCGGGTATCTCGATCTTCTCCTCGATGCTCCGCATCAGGTCCTCGTCGGGCTCCTCGTCCTGCCCCGTGTAGGGGTTCTTCACCTTCTCCTTCTGGGTGTAGGCCTTGATGTTGTCCACGTAGTTCCCGCAGAGGGATGCGATGGCCTCCTCGTCGGCGCTGATGGCGCGCTGCACCTCGTTCTTGACGATGTCCTCGTACTCCTCCCTCACGGTGCGCAGCAGCTCCTTGAATCGCTTCTTCTGTTCGCTCGACACGATGAGGGAGTGGTGGTCCAGACCCGCGGCCAGCTCGTTCATCACCATGAACGGGTTGACGCAGCGCTGGTGCTCGTCGGAGACCAGGGCGTTGGAGATCTTGTCCTGGATGTAGCGCGGGCTGATCCCCTCCATGCCCTCGTGGGTCGTCTCCTCGCGCAGCTCCTTGATGTTGTCCTCCGTGAACCCGGGCAGGGACTTCCCGTTGTAGAGCTTCAGCTTCTGCATGAGGTTGAGCTGGGCCTTTTTCGGCGGCTCCAGGCGCGTGAGGATGGCCCACATCGAAGAGACCTCGATGGTGTGGGGGGCCAGGTGCTTGCCCTTGACGCGCTCGTTGTTGTAGTCCTTCCGGTAGATCTTGATCTCGTCCTCCAGGCGCGTGATGTAGGGGACGTCGATCTTCACCGTGCGGTCCCGGAAGGCCTCCATCAGCTCGTTCGACTGTAGCTTCCGGTACTCCGGCTCGTTGGTGTGGCCGATGATCACCTCGTCGATATCGGTCTGGGCGAACTTCTTCGGCTTGATCTTGTGCTCCTGGGAGGCCCCCAGGAGGTCGTAGAGGAAGGCCACGTCCAGCTTCAGGACCTCGATGAACTCCACCAGGCCCCGGTTGGCGATGTTGAACTCGCCGTCGAAGTTGAAGGCGCGCGGGTCCGAATCGGAGCCGTACTCGGCGATTTTCCGGTAGTTGATGTCCCCGGTCAGTTCCGTCGAGTCCTGGTTCTTCTCGTCCTTGGGCTGGAAGGTCCCGACGCCGACCCGGTCCATCTCGCTCAGGACGAGGCGGCGGATGCGGACGTGCTCCATGACCTGGTTCCAGTCCCCGTCGTGGCGCGCCAGGAGCTCGTTGTAGGTGACCCGGCAGGCCGGGCAGAGGTCGCCGTCGATGGTCAGCTTGTAGCGCCGCGGGCCGGCGGACTGGATGGCCTCGACGACGCGCGTGCGGTGCTCGCGGGGGACGAGACGCAGGGGCTCCTCGTGCATGGGACAGGGATAGAGGTCCAGCCCGTTGACGTCCAGCCAGTCGTAGGTGTAGAGGGCGCCCTCCCGGGCGCGGCTGTAGTGCTCCATCCCCCTCTTCAGGAGCCGGACGATGGTGCTCTTGGACGACCCCACGGGGCCGTGGAGGAGGATGACCCGCCGCTCGGTCCCGTAGCGGAAGGCACCGCTCTTGATCACATTGACGAGGCGCATGAGCGGCTTGTCTAGGCCGAAGATGGCATCCTGCCCTCCGAGGATGGGGTCATCGAAGAAGCGGTAGTGGGTGACCTTCTCCTTGTGGAGGGTATAGGTGTCGGTCCCCCAGGACAGGATCATGTCGTGGAGCCGCTGGAAGGCGGTGCGCGCCACGTCCGGGTTCTCCGCGACGAGGTCCAGGTATTCCTGGAAGGTCCCCGTCCAGTGCTGCTCGCGGAAGGTCTCCAGGTCCGTGTGTTCTTCGATGATCCGAAGCAGCGTCTTGCCGTCAGGCATCCGGGTCCTCCTGGGGCCCTGCGGGCATCGGGTCCTCCGGGCAGGTCCCGTGGGGCTGGCGAATGCTACCTTGCACCTACTCACACGTCAACGCCAGGCACTTCCGCAAGCGCTGCTTGCCTTTCTCCGTCGCCGGGGGTAGAAGTTTCCACCTGCCCGAAGTAGGCATGGAGAGAAGGAGCGAACCAATGGCCTTTGAACTGCCCCCGCTTCCCTACGCGATGGACGCCCTGGCTCCGCACATCTCTAAGGAGACCCTGGAATACCATTATGGGAAGCACCACGCGACCTACGTCGCGAAGCTGAACGACGCCGTGAAGGGGACGGACCTCGAGAAGAAGAGCCTCGAGGACCTGGTCAGGACCCAGAAGGGGCCGGTCTTCAACCACGCGGCCCAGACATGGAACCACACCTTCTACTGGAACTGCCTGAAGCCCCGGGGCGGGGGGGCCCCCAGCGGCCGCATGGGCGACGCCATCGCCACCACCTTCGGCGACTTCGCCAAGTTCAAGGAGGCCTTCACCGCAGCGGCGGCGGGCCACTTCGGCTCCGGCTGGGCCTGGCTGGTCCGGGACGGCAAGGGCAAGCTGGAGGTGGTGCAGACCCACGACGCGGGCAATCCCCTCACCGAGGGGAAGAAGCCCGTCCTGGTCTGCGACGTCTGGGAGCACGCCTACTACATCGATTACCGGAACGCCCGCCCGAAGTACATCGAGGCCTGGTGGAACCTGGTCCACTGGGGCTGGGCGGAGAAGCAGCTCGGCTAGGGAGTTCGCGACAAGATGACCGCGCAGGGCTTCCGGGAGTTCTGGCCCTGCTACCTGGGCGAACACGCCAGGCCCCTGACCCGCGCCATGCACGTGGCGGGCACCGGCGCGGCCGTGGCCCTGGTGGCGGCGGCCGCGGTCCTGGGACGCTGGGAGCCCCTGGCCCTGGCGCCGCTGGCGGGCTATGGCCCCGCCTGGGCCAGCCACTTCCTCGTGGAGCGAAACCGGCCGGCCACGTTCCGCCACCCCCTGTGGTCGCTGGCGGCGGACTTCCGCATGGCCTGGTGGGTCCTTTCGGGGAGGATGGGCCGCGGGCTGTCCGCCCTGTCCCGCGCCCGTCCCCCGGAATAGACTGGTCGCATGGTCGCCTCGCTATCGCAGCCCGTGGCCCTGGGTCGCACGGGCCTGACCGTCTCCCGCCTGGCGGTGGGTGCCTCCTACGGCGTCCCCCAGGGGGCCCTGGAGTCGGCCTTCGACCGGGGATTGACCTTCTTCTACTGGGGTTCGCTCCGCACCCGGGCCATGGCCGAGGCCATCCGGGCCATCGCCCGGCGAGGCCAGCGGGAACGCCTCGTGGTGGCCCTCCAGAGCTTCGTCCCCGCGCCCGCGGGGCTGCTGGGCTCGCCGGTCTCCATGGCCTCGGCCGCGGCCCTGCGCCTCTCGGTCCACGCCGGACTGCGCCGGGCCGGCCTCGATCGCGCCGAGGTCCTCATCCTGGGCTGGAAGAACGCGCCCCTCTCGCCGTGGGTGTGCGAGGCCGCGGCGCGGCTGCGCGACGAGGGGAAGGTCCGATCCCTGGCGGTCTCCTGCCACCACCGGCCCACGTTCCGCGCCTACATCGAGGATGGGTTCTTCGACGCCATCATGGTGCGCTATAACGCGGCCCACCGGGGGGCCGAGGGGGAGGTCTTCCCCCTCCTCCCGCCCCGGGACGGACCCGGCGTCATGGCCTACACCGCCACCCGCTGGGGCGGCCTCTGCGACCCGCGGCTCACGGCCCCCGGCGAGCGCACCCCGCGCGGGCGGGACTGCTACCGGTTCTGCCTCTCCCACCCGGCGGTCCACCTCTGCATGACCGGCCCCGCCGATGAGGCCGAGATGGACGAGGCCCTGACCGCCCTGGAGGCCGCCCCCATGGACGAGGAGGAGCTGGCCTGGATGCGCCGGGTGGGCGACCACCTCCACGGCCGCCGCCACCTGGGGGTGCGGGTGGAGTAGGCGGGGCGGCCGCGACCTCGCTCGGCGGTGGACGTCCCGCCGGTGACCGATCTGGACCACCGTGACCGTCTGGGTGCCGTCATCGATGGAATACAACACACGGTAATCGCCCTGACGAAGCCGAATGTCGCCAGGCGAGGCCGCCTGTCCAGGCCATGACGCGGCCGGGGCCTGCTACAGCGTGAGCGTGAAGTCGTCCACCAGGGCGCCGGGGAGCCGCCCGCTGCGGGTGGAGCGGCTGAGGTAGGTGTGGGGGTCCAGGATGAGGTCACGCTCGGAGGTCAGCCCCACCAGGTTCTCGCCCAGCATCCTGTAGATGGTCTCGTCGAAGCGCATGACGTTCAGGGGCGCTCGGATCTCGCCGCCCTCCACCCAGAAGGTGGCGAACCGGGTCATGCCCGTGGTGCGGCAGGCCGTCCGGTCCGAGTAGTTCAGGTACCATACGTTGTTGATGTAGATCCCCGTGTCCAGGAGGCCGAGGATCCGCTCCCGGGGCAGGTCCCCCGGGGCCATGTCCACCGACTCCGGGCTCTCCTCGGCGTCGGCGCCGTTGGTGGGGACGCCGTATTCCCCGGCCGATCGCGGGGAGACCAGACAGTCCCGGTAGCCCCCTCCCTCGATGAGGGTCACCCGGGGCGGCTTGAGGAAGCCCGCCTCCTGGAAGTCCGGGGCGATCCCCTCGCGGGTATTCTCCTCGAGCCGGACCTCGGGAGAGAGGCGCGCGTCCCCCTCCACCATCCGCAGGAGCGGGGTCTGCTTCGTCCGGTGGGCCTTCAGGCCGAAGCCCCCCCAGGTGAGCAGGCTCACGATGTCGTAGAGGGCCGCCGGCGATAGGTAGACCCGATAGCGGCCCGGCGGCACGGTGCGGGCGGGCCTCCGCAGGACGTCGAGCTGCCGGGAGGCCCAGTCCACCTTGCGGCCCAGCTCCACGGGGCTCCAGTCGAAACCCGCGTAGAGGGCCTTCACCGCCTTGTCCTTCTCGTGATAGAAGCTCCAGTCTAGGTTGAAGGACCAGCTCGAGTACCAGTTCCGCTGCCCCAGGGAGCTGGCGAAGCCCGAGTAGATCCCTCCGGCGGCGTAGATCCCCACCAGGTCCCTGTCCCCGGCCGCCGCCTGGATGTCAGCGACCGCCGCACGCCCCTCGGGCAGGCCGTTCTCGCCCACCCGCTCGCCGGAACGCGCCTCGGTGCTGTAGAGAAGGTAGGGGTCCTCCGGGAGGTGCCCCAGGGTCTCCCGCAGGCCCTCCACCATGGAGGCCAGCGCGGGGCGGTCCACCTCCAGGTCCCCCGCCAGCGTCAGGCTCCCGCTGGCGTGGCGCCTCCCCCGAATGAGGTCCACCGCCAGCTTGCGCTGGACCACGTGGCCCGCCTGGCGCACGCGGGTCCGGTTGAAGCGGACGAAGTCCGAGTCCTCGCCGTCGTAGCTGGCCGTGTAGACCTCGTCGCCCCGCAGCATGGTGCCCAGGGCCTCCGCCAGGTCGTGGAAGTATTCCTGGGGCATCAGGCGGCCCCCCCGAACACGTCCACGTCGGTGAAGAGGCAGGCCGGCGTGGCGTGCCCCACCCGCACCATCTGGTTGGGCTCCCCCTTCCCGCAGTAGGGAGTCCCGAGGACCCGGAAGGTCTCGGCCGACCCCACCATCTGCAGGTTGCGCCAGAAGCTGGCGGAGACGCCGCGGTAGTTGGGCTTGCGCACCACCGTGGTCAGCCTCCCGTCCTCGATGAGACGGCCCCACTCGCAACCGAACTGGAACTTGTTCCTCGAGTCGTCGATGGACCAGGAGCAGTTGGTCCGCATGTAGACCCCGCGCCGCACCGCGCGGACCATCTCCTCCAGGGACGCCCTCCCGGGTTCCAGGTTGAGGTTGGCCATGCGGTCGATGGGGGGGCGATTCCAGGAGGAGGCCCGGGCATTGGCCACCCCCGCAAGACCCGCCCGGGCCTGGGAGGTGGCGCCCCCCAGGGGCCTGAGGAGGATACCGTCGCGGATGACGAACTCCCGCCGGGCCGGCTGCCCCTCGTCGTCGAAGGCGTAGGAGGCGAGCTGTTCGGGGCGGCCGGGGTCAAAGGTGATGTTCAGCAGGTCGGACCCGTAGCGATAGCGGCCGAACATATCCGGGGTCACGAAGCTGGTCCCCGCGTAGTTGCGCTCGTCTCCCAGGATGCGGTCCAGCTCGAGGGGGTGGCCGATGGACTCGTGGATCTGGAGGACCATCTGGTCCGCGTCCAGGAGCAGGTCCATGCGCCCCGTGGGGCAGTCCGGCGCGACCAGGAGCTCGAGGGCCTCCGCGGCGATGCGCGGGGCCTGGGCGCGAAAGCCCACCGCGTCCAGGACCTCCATCCCGCCCTGGCGCCCCCAGGCCTCGGCCCCCAGGGTGCGGGTCAGGGCCTCGCGGCCGTCATGGGCCGTGGCGCCCAGGTTCGGCACGAGGAAGCAGAGGTCCTGGCGCACCCGCCCCCCGTCCGCCGTGAGGTGCAGGTTCTCGCTGGAGGTGTGCCAGAGGGAGGCGAACCAGTCCACGATCCGCTCCTCGGTGTGGAGCCGGCGGCACTCCTCCCGGACGAGGTCCAGCTTTGCGCCCAGGGGGACGTCCTCCCAGCGAACGCGCACCGGGGTACGGTACTCCGCCACCGGGAGCGAGCGGACCACGCCGGAGAGGTCCGCCACCGTGCGCCCCGCCGTCCGCCGCGCCCATTCCACGGCCCGTGCGGCGGCCTCCCGCAGCCCCGAGGCCGTGAGGTCGCTCGTCGCGGCGTAGCCCAGGCCGCCCCGGTCCACAACGGTCACCATGGCCCCCGCGTCCTCGGTGGTCTCCACGGGCTCCAGGACGTCCTGGCGAACGCGCAGCCTCTGGCTCCGGTCCCGAACGTAGCGCAGGGAGCAGAACTCGACCGCCGGGGCGGCCTCACGGAAGCGCCGTTCGATGGTCTCCAGCATGGGACCTCCACCCCGCGGCCTTCGGCACTCGGCCCGCGTCGGGGGCGGCATCCTCCCCGGGGGTGCCCGCGGCGTCAAGCGCCCGGCCGCGGACGCCGGCCCGAAAAAAGGAGGAGCGCCGCCTTGCGCGGCGCTCCTCAGGGGGGGCCCCACGGGGGGTGTGGGGC
>JACQVX010000129.1 GCA_016209495.1 Planctomycetota bacterium | reverse complement strand
GGCCAGCACGGCCCAGCTCAGCGGCCCGCGGGGTGTAGCCCTGGACCCCTCGGGCAAGCTGCTCCTCAGCGACGCGTCAAACCAACGCATCCGCGCCGTGGGACCGTAAGGAGTCGTAAAACAATAACTGCGTGAAACACCGAGGCCGAGCGAGGCGACGCGAGGCTAGGAGCGAGGAGGAGCAATAGCAATGGAAAGCTATTCCGACGACGCGCGACGACGCATCGCGCCGCCGCAGCCGGCCGAATGTAGCAGTTATCGTCTTACGGCGAGATAGCTCCGTGAAAGTCAAGTTCTGGGGGGTGCGGGGCTCCATACCTGCCCCGGGTCCCCAGACGGCCGAGTTCGGCGGCAACACCTCCTGTGTCGAGATGCGCACCGACGCGGGGGAGATCTTCATCTTCGACGCCGGGACGGGAATTCGCGAATGCGGCCTCTCGCTCCTGAAACAGATGCCCCTGGCCGTGAAGATCCTCGTCTCCCATACCCACTGGGACCACATCCATGGCTTCCCCTTCTTCGTGCCCGCCTTCATCCGGGGCAATACCATCGACTTCTATGGCCCGAGCCACTTCGACGCGGAGAAGACCCTGAAGAAGGTCATCGAGCTCCAGATGGACTACGCCTACTTCCCCGTCCGGGAGGCGGAGCTCAACTCGCGCATCGAGTACCACGACCTGCAGGCCGGGACCTACACCATCGGGGGGGCGCGGGTGACGACCGGGGTGTTGAACCACCCGGTCCACACCTTGGGCTATCGTTGCGAGGCGGACGGGAAGGTCGTCGTCTATACCGGGGACAACGAGACCTATCGCGACAACCTGACCGACGCCAGCGAGGACGACGCGGAGTACATCGCGGAGGTCCGCGCCGCCGTCGAGGAGGGGAACCGGAATCGCGTCCGGCTCTGCCAGGGGGCCGACCTGCTCATCTGCGACTCCCAGTACACCCCCGAGGAATACCCCTCCAAGGTCGGCTGGGGCCATAGCCCCTGGGACGACGTGGTCCGGCTGGGGGCCGAGGCGGGCGTCCGGCGGCTGGCCTTGACCCACCACGAACCGGTGCGCAACGACGAGGGGATGCGGAAGCTGGAGGCGGACGCGCGTCGGCTCGGGGCCGAGCTGGCCCCCGGCATGGAGGTCTTCGCCGCCCGGGAGAAGGTCGAGATCTGCCTGTGATGCATGGGAGGGGCCGGCGCGGGCGCTACTGGAATCGAAGGCCCTGGCGCCAGTCCTCGAAGTAGCGCCGCCGCGGCCGGCTGGCCTCGTCCACGACGATGACGGTGGTCTCCGGGCTCACCCCGGAACCCGCGGCGTCCGCGTCCACCTTGCCCCAGAACTCGGGGTGGACGGGCTTGCCCGCGATGTGGACCAGCCAGGGTTCCGGCGTGGGCGCCTTCCCCGCGTCCGACCCTTCCAGGTCGCGTAGGTACTCCAGCGAGGCCGTCGCCGTCGAGGGCACGGCACAGCGGAAGTGGTAGGTGTCGAAGCGGACGTAGCCCGACACCTTCTGCTCCTTCCAGATCTTGACCAGCTCGTCGACGAACTCCACCGGCCGGTCCACGTTCTCCTCCAGCGCGCCGCGGAGTTCCGGGGCCTCGAAGTAGCGGGTCTCCTCCGCGCGCACCCATGCCTGGCCGCCCCCTATCGCCAGGAGGGTCGGGAGGGCTGCGTGGAGGACGGCCTGGACGGCGCGAGGGGTCATGGCTGCTCCTTGAGCGAGGGACGCGTCACGGACGACACCACGAGGACCACCTCGTAGCCGTCCTCCGGGACCGGCGAGGCGGCCTCGGGGGGCCTGGCCCCCGCGTCCACCACCTCCTCCATGTAGAAGGGCGTCGCGACCAGGTGGATCCGGTGCGGCCCGACGGGGGCATCCAGGACCTGCTGCAGGAGGTCCACGGTCTCCTGCCAGCGATCGCCTTGCTTGAAGATGAGGCAGCGGAAGTGAAGGGTGTCGAAGCGGAAGTAGCCCGCCAGGTGCTGCCGTTTCCAGAGGACCGTCACCTCGTCGTTGAGGTTCACCTCCTGGTGGAGGTGGGTCCGGATCTCGTCCTTCAGGCGCTGGGCATCGCCGGCGGGTTCGTCCGAGGAGCGGCCCGCTGGGGTGTAGGCAAGGACGGCCACGAGGAGGGCAAGAATCGGGCGATGCATGAGTGGGACCAATACTAGCCAGGGTGCCGACCCGAGTCAACCCGATCGAATCGGCTGCTTTCGCGTAGGTTACACGCGTCAAGGAGGAAACGAAAAATCTTTGCGCCGCGGGGAGTCCATGCCCTACACTGGGGCCCGGCTGCGGACCTCTTCCTCGAAGGGAGGGTATCGCCATCGTTCGAGAGCCTGGAGTAGAGCAGTACTTCCGGGACATCAACAAGATACCGCTGCTGACGGCCCAAGAGGAAAGGGAGCTCGCCTACCGCATCCGCAGCGGCGACGGGGCCGCCCGCGACCACATGGCCCGGGCCAACCTGCGCCTGGTGGTTTCCATCGCGAAGCACTACGTGGATCGCGGCCTGTCCTTCCTGGACCTCATCGCCGAGGGCAATGTGGGCCTGATCCGCGCCATCGAGCGATTCGACCCGGACGAGGGGTGCCGCTTCTCCACCTACGCGACCTGGTGGATCAAGCAGGCGATCAAACGGGCCCTCATCGACACGGTCAAGACGGTTCGCATCCCGTCGTACATGGTCGAGATCATCAACCGCTGGAAGAGCACCGCCACGGACATGTCCTACCAGCTCGGACGGCAGCCCAGCTTCCAGGAGGTGGCGGAGCGGCTGCGAATCCCGGAGGACAGCGCCGCGATCATCCGCAACGCCCTCCGGGCCGCCAACTCGACGCCCCAGACCCTGGCGGGGGAGGGGTCCACCTCCCTGGCCGACGTCCTGGAGGACAAGAACGCGCACCGTCCCGACGAGGCCCTGGTCGCGGCCCACGAGGTGGAGATGGTGGAGCGGCTCCTGGACACCCTCGAGGAGCGCGACGCCATGGTCCTGCGGATGCGCTACGGCCTGGAGGGCGGCGAGCCCATGACCTTGAAGAAGATCGGGGAGCGGGTGAACCTCTCCCGCGAGCGCATCCGCCAGATCGAGACCGAGGCCCTGCGCAAGCTCCATCACCTCCTGGCGCAGGACGGAATCGGTACGGAGGCGCCGTCCGGCACCCCCGCCGCCGCGAGGGGCATCGCCTCGCGGCCCGCGCGCCATGCGGCGAAGCGGCGCCACGCCGAGCGGGTGCCGGTGGAATAGAGGCCGGCGGCCCGGTCCCCCACCGCCATGCAGCTCAAGTCCTACATCCGGGAGGTTCCGGACTTTCCCCGGCCGGGGATAGGCTTCAAGGACATCACCACGCTCCTCCTGGACCCCGCCGCGCTGCGCGAGGCGGTGCGGGCCATGGCCGCCCCCTACCGGGAGGAGGGGGTGGAGCTGGTCTGCGGGGCCGAGGCCAGGGGCTTCCCCTTCGCGTGCGCCATCGCCCTGGAGCTGGGCGCCGGCTTCGTGCCCATCCGGAAGCCGGGCAAGCTCCCGGCCCCCACGCGGCAGGTCACCTACTCCCTCGAGTACGGGTCCGACGAGCTGCACGTGCACCGGGACGCCGTGCGACCCGGCCAGCGGGTGCTATTGGTGGACGACCTCCTGGCCACGGGGGGCACCATGGTCGCTTGCCTGGAACTGGTGCACGCCCAGGGTGCCCGGGTGGTGGGTTGCTGCTTCCTGGTGGAGCTGGATTTCCTCCGCGGCCGCGAGCGGCTGGGCGGGACACCGGTCCACAGCATCATCCACTACGACGCCGAATAGGGGTCGTGGAACCATCACTGCGCGCAACACCGAGGCCGAGCGAGGCGGCGGCAGGCCCGTGGGCGCGGCGAATGCAGCAGCTATTGTCTTACGGCGACCTAGTGCAGGTAGTTCAGCACCAGGAAGGCCAGGTTGTCGGTCTGGTAGAACTCCCGATCCCGGTAGTAGAGGATGAGCCCGATGCCCCGGGCCGCCTCCCTGACCACCCCCTCGTCAGCGTCCTCCAGGCACCGCACCAGGGGGGCGAGCCCGCGGCTGTGGCCCACCTCGCCCAGGGCGCGGATGGCCACGAGCCTCAGCTCCGGGTCCCCCGTCCTGGAGACGAGACGGTCCAAGAGGTCGATCCCCCCGGCGTCCCGGCGCGTCTGGATCGTCTCGATCCCCGCGAGGAGGTCTGCGCGCGGGGACTGTTCCAGGGGCAGGTATGTGGCGGGATCCGATTGGGCCTGGTGACCGGAGCCTCCTCCGCCGCGCCGCTCCTCCAGGTCGAACTCACGGCCGTCACGTCCATCGCGACCTTCGCGACCGCGGCCACGCCCCCGCCCACGGCGGCGGCCCCTGCGGCGCGGGTCCCCGGCCGCCGGGCCCGCGCCCTCGCCTTCCTGCGCATCCTCCTCGCCCGGAGCCTCCCGGTCCTCGTCGACGCCCGGCCCCAGGTCGTCGTCCGAGTCCCGGGCCAGGCTGGCGGCACGGACCGCCTCGCTGGCCTCGTCGTCCGTCACCTCCGACAGGTCGTCCAGGGGGGTCGGCCCCAGGTCGTCGACGGTCTCCTCCGGCGAATCCGTCGACGAGGCCACGCCCGTGTGGGCCGCCGGCCAGCCCTGAACGTCGTCGCGTTCCGCCGGAACGTCGTCGGGGTCGAAGGCGGCCGGGTCGCCTTCCTCGCGGGACGGAGGCGCAGCCTCCCGCTCGGCCCACTCGACGCCCGGGCCCGCGGTCGGGGAGTCGGACCCACCATCCGCGCGTGCCCCCCTGCCCCGCCCACGGCGCCGCCGACGCCTCCGGCGCCGCCGCTGCGGCTCGTCGTCGGCCGGCGCGCCCCCGGGGCCTCCCTCCCCTCGCGACGCTAGCGTCTCCGTTCGGGGGGCCACCGCGGACGGTTCCTCCCCCGTGTCCCCCTCGGGGGGGGGCGCGGCTCTCGTGGCTCGGGGGGGGGCCGAGGACGCCCTCCCCGTTCCCCGCCCCCCTCTGGCCCGCGGGGTCGGCTCCCGCTCGTTCCCGGGCTCCGGCCCGCCGTCCGATGACTCGTCTACCCGCGGGGGCCCGGCCGTCCAGGGGTCCGGTCGCCGTTCCCTGTCCGGGTGCGACGACCCGCCTCTGTCCTGAGCCGCCTCCCACGTGGGTTCCGTTTCGGCGGTCGCGGACGTCTCACGGAGGGCCTCGATGGCGGGCTCTCGCGCAGGGCCCCGATCCTCTCGCGGCGGGTCCGCCGGGTCCAGGCGCCGCACCCTGGGCTGCGCGCGCCGGGGCGGTGGCGCCGCCGAGGCGGGCGGCGTCCAGCCGAGGCCCGCGCCGAAGTGGTCGAGACCCTCCGGGTCCTGCTCGCCCTCGAATGTGCTCATGGTGCCCTCTCCCGGGCGCGAGAGGCTCGCGCGCACAGGGGGCGGGATTCTACTCCGCCATCGGGGGGGGGACAAGGGATACTGGCCGTCCCGCCGCGCCCGGCCAGGGCCTGACGGACCGCGCCCGTCACGGTCCGAGGGTATCCTGGCGCCCGGCGGCCTGTGCGCCGCAGCGAGGGGGGCGTGCTCCGGGTAGTCCGAGGGAACGACGTCCACGCGATGGCCGACCGGCTGGCGGCCCTCCTCCGGCTTGCCCCGCGGACGGACCCCCTCCAGGGCGAATGGATCCTGATTGGGTCCCCCGCGATGCGGCGCTGGCTCTCCATCGAGCTGGCACGCCCCGGGCGGCTCGGGGCCTTCGGGAATGGCCTCTTCCTCGGGCCGGACGAGTTCCTGGACCGTCTCTTCCGCCTGGCCCTGGGCCGGCGCGACGAGGAGGCGGACCCCTGGGCGCCCCCGCTCCTCACCTGGCGCGTCCATTCCGTCCTCTCGCGGCTCGAGGGCGAACCGGCGATGGAGGCCCTCCGGCGCTTTCTCGACCAGGGCGCCGCCCCGGGCGGCGCCGGGCGTGGCGGCGAGTCGGACTACCGGGAGACCAAGCGATACCAGGTCGCGCGCCGGGTCGCGGCGCTCTTCGACCGATACGCCACGTACCGCGGGGACTGGCTCGCCTCCTGGAGCGAGGCCCCGAGGGAGGGGGAGGGCTGGCTGGCCCCGATCTGGCGGGCCCTCGCCCAAGGCCACGAGGACAGCCACCGGGCGGCCCGCTGGGAGGTGGTCCGCCGCTCCCTGGGCCCGGGGGAGCCCCCGGCGGAGCTGCCGGGGCGGGTCACCGCGTTCGCCGTGTCCGGGCTCCCCGCCCTGCACCTGGAGGTGCTCGGCGAGCTGGCCCGGCGCATGGACGTCCACCTCTTCCTGCTCGTGCCGGGGAGGGCCCTGCTCGAGCCCGCGAGTGCCCTCCGGCCGGACGGGATCGACGAGGTGTTCCGGGAGCCGCGCGGGGGGGGGCTCCTGGCGGAGTTCCAGAAGGGACTGGACCTCGGCCCGGGCGCCGACGAGGCCGGTGGCTCGGCCCCGCGCCCCCTGGCCCTCGGCCGCGCCGATCGCTCGCTGCAGGTCCACGCGTGTCACGGCCCCCTGCGGGAGGTGGAGGTGCTGCACGACGCGCTCCTGGACCTCTTCGCCGCCGACCCGACGCTCTGTCCGGAGGAGGTGGCGGTGTTCACGACGGACATCGAGACCTACGCGCCCCTGGTGGACGCGGTCTTTCAGCAGCCGGGGGAGGGGGTCCCGGCCATCCCCTACCGCATCCTCGACCGGGGCGTGCACCGCGAGAGTCCCCTGGTGGAGACCCTGCTGAGGCTCCTGTGGCTCCCGGGCGGGAGGCTGGAGGCGACGCGGGTCCTGGGTCTCCTCGACTCGGCCCCGCTCCGGCGGCGCTTCGGCCTGGACGAGGGGGCGGTGGAGACCCTCCGGGGCTGGGTCCGGGACGCGGGGATCCGCTGGGGCTGGGACCTGCCGGCGAAGAGGGCCCTCCTCGGGACCCGCGAGGGCTACGAGGGCATGGAGGCCAACACCTGGCAGCAGGGCCTGGACCGGCTCTTCCTGGGGGTCGCCATGTCCGCGCGCCACTCCCCTTGCCTGGAACGAGAGGGGGGCGATCCCATCCCCCCCCTCGACGGGGTTTGGGGTGGGGCCGAGTCCGCCCTCGGGGCGCTGCGGGAGATCCTGGAGGCCGTCCGCGTCCTCCGCGAGGAGTTCGCCGTCCCCTGCAGCCTGGCCGAGTGGGCGTCGCGCCTGGAGGCCGCGGTCGCGAGGTTCCTGGAGTGCGACGAGGACTCGCGGTGGGAGCTACGGGCCCTCCGGGGGGAGCTGGAACTGCTCCGGCGCGCCGGGGGGCTCTCGGGCCCGGGCCCGGTGGCGCTGGAGGCCGTGCGAGGCCACCTCGAGGGCCGGCTGGGGGAGCGCCTCCGCGGCCGCTCGCCCGGGGATCGGGGGGTGAGTTTCGCTTCCCCGGCGCGGCTGAGAGGGGTGCCCTTCCGGGTCGTCGGCCTCCTGGGCATGAACGACGACGCGTTCCCGGGTCGGGAGGACGAGTGCTCCTTCGACGGCATGGCCGCCGATCGCCGGCCCGGGGACCCGGACCCGCGTGCCGACGCGCGGCGCTGGTTCCTGGAGGCGCTCGCCCTCGCCCGGGACGCCGTCTTCGTGAGCTACGTGGGGGCTGACCCGCAGGACGCGAGCGAGCGCCCGCCCAGCGTGGTCGTGTACGAGCTGCTCGAGGCCCTGAGGCCACGCCTCGGCGACGCGGGGGGCGGGCGGGGGCGGTCCCATGACGACCTGGTGCGCCACCACCCCTTGAACCCCTTCCACCGGGTCTACTTCGTCGGGGGGGGCACGCCGGAGACCTACAGCTACTCCCGGGAGCACGAGGCCGCCTGCCGTGCTTCCCTGGCGGCCCGGGGGTCGCCGGAGGGCCTCTTCGCGGGGGGGGCGCTGCCGGCGCCGACGAGGGGCGAGGGCCTCCTCGATGTGACGCCGGCGGATCTCGCGTCCTACTTCCGGAACCCGGCGGCCTACCTCCTCACGCGTCGGCTGGGTCTCCGGCTGGACAGGCCCGAGGAGGCACAGGAGGACCTCGAGCGTTTTGACCTGGAGGACCACCTCGTGAGGTGGGGTCTGGCCACCGAGGCCATCGAGCGGCTCCTCGAGGGCATGGAGCCTGCCCGGGCGGCCCGGCTGCTCCGCGTCGACTCGCGCATGCCCCACGGCCCCGCGGCGGCGCGGGTCGTGGAGGAGTTCTTCGGCGGCGGCGAGGGGCCGGGGGAACTGGTGGAGTTCGTCCACCGATTCCGCACCGAGGGTCTCGAGCGGCCGCTGGAGTTGCCCCGGGGGCCGGGACGGGGCGACGCGGTGGAACTGCCGGGCGTCCCATTCGGCGAGGTCGTGATCGCGGGGCCCATCCAGGGGGTCTGGGCGGGTCGCGGGGTCCATCGCTACCGCTACGCGAAGGGAAAGAACGCCCACCGGGAGAAGGATCGCCTGGACACCCTGGTGGGCGTGCTCCTCCTCGCCCTGCACGGGGGCGAGGCCTCGGGCCGGCTCGTCTTCCGGGACTCGGTCCGCGGCTACCGGGCGAGCGCCCCCGAGGCGCGCTCGTCCTTGGAGACGCTGGTCCGGCTCTACGAGCAGGGCCTGCGCGCCCCCTTGCCCTACATCGATGGCTGCTCCATGAGCTATCACCGGCTGCTGGGCGCCAAGGGCGAGGGGGCGGCGACCCACGAGTTCCGGAGGCTCTGGCTGGACTGGGACAGGGACACCCCGCCGAGGCGCGACGACGCCGCCTACGCCCTGGCCTTCGCGGAGGAGGCCCCGTTCCGGGACGGGCTCCTCGAGGCCTCTTTCGTGGACTGCATCGGGACCATCGCCGGGGTCCTCGATCGCCATGAGTCCTGACGGCTTCGATGTGGCGAGGGTCCCGCTGCACGGGACCCACCTGGTCGAGGCCAGCGCCGGGACGGGGAAGACCTTCGCCATCGCCCTCCTCTACCTCCGGCTCCTCGCGGAGGGGGAGGGGATCCCCGTGGACCGGATCCTCGTGGCCACCTTCTCCAACGCCGCCACGCGGGAACTCAGGGACCGTCTCCGGCGACGGGTGCGCGAGGCCCTGGAGGCGCTCCAGGGCGAGCGCGAGGCGGACGGGCCCCTCGCGCGGGTGCTCGGCACCCTGGGCGATGCGGGCCGCGCGCGGCGCCGCCTGGCGGAGGCCCTGCGGGGGTTCGACCAGGCGCAGATCTTCACGCTGCACGGTTTCTGCCAGCGGGTGCTCGTGCGGCAGGCCTTCGACTGCGGCCTCTCGCTGGAGGTGGACTCGACCGTGGACCGCCGGGGGCTCACCGAGGAGGTCCTGGCCGACTTCTGGCGCAAGGAGGTCCTCGGGCTCCCGCGGGCGGACTACGAGGCCTTCGTGGGTGGGCCGCTGCCCTACGCCCACCGCGGCCCTCGGGGCAAGGCGTGCCGTGGCCCCGAGGCCCTGGCGGAGTTCTTCCTGCGGCTGGGAGACCCGTCCACCTATCGCGTGGTCCCCGAGGACACCGCGGAGCTCCGGGAGGCCCTCGGGGCGGCCCTGGGGCGCGCCCGATCGCTCTGGACCGACCCCGCGAGGCGGGGCGCCATCGTGGCCTTCCTGAAGGACGCGAGGGTGCAGGCCCTCTACGGCAAGAAGTACCAGGCGAGCTGGGCGAGGGAGTGGGATCGGTTCCTGGGCGTCCCCCTGGGCGAGCCGCCCCTCCCGCAGGTCGTCGAGGACCTGGCCAGGGCGGGATTCGCCTCCGTGGAGGCCCTCGAGGGCCATGACGAGGCGGTGGCCTTCCTCGACGCGATGCGCACCCTCCACCTGAGGCGGGGGCTGGGGGTCACCGAGCGGCTCCTGGCCGCGCTTCGCTGGCTCCGGGAGGAGCTGCCGGCGCGCAAGCGCGCGCGGGGCCTCCGGGACTTTCCGGACATGCTCGTGGAGCTCCGGGACGCCCTCGCGGAGCCGTTCCTGGGCGAGCGGCTCTCCCGGGTCCTGCGCTCGCGTTTCGAGGCGGCCCTCGTCGACGAGTTCCAGGACACGGACCCGGTCCAGTACGACATCGTCCGTTCGGTCTTCCTGGCCTCGGGGCGCCCCACCTTCCTGGTCGGCGACCCGAAGCAGGCCATCTACCGCTTCCGCGGGGCGGAGGTCCAGGCCTACCTGAAGGCCAAGCGCGCCGTGACGAGCCCCCGCCGCCATACCCTGGGGGTCAACTTCCGTTCGGAGCCGGGCCTGGTGCGCGGCGTGGCGGCCCTCTTCCGGCGGAGGGTGCGGCCCTTCCTCTTCGACCCGGAGGAGGTGGGATTCGTCGAGGTCCAGGCCCAGGACGAGGGCCGAGCGGCCGAGGACCTGCGGAGGGAGGGGCCCCGGCCCGCGCGCCTCACCGAGCGAGGCGAGGGGCTTCCCCCCTTGCGCCTGTGGTTCGTGGGGCGCACCGTGGCGGGTCGGGAGCGCCGGGTGCCGGGGCACCTCGCCGGCGAGGCGGAGGCCTTCGACCCCTACAAGGCCAAGGTCGTGGACTCCATCGCCCGGTCCGTGGCCGCCGAGGTCGTGCGGCTGGTCCAGGGAGGCCGCTCCGGGGAGGTCCTCATCGGCGCGCGGGGCGTGCGGCCCCTCGACGTGGCCGTCCTCTGCCACACCCACGACCAGGCCGCCACGGTGCAGGCCGCCCTGCGTGGACGGGGGGTGCCCACGGTGCTCGCCACCGAGAGGGGCGTCTTCCAGACGGCGGCCGCCGGGGACCTCCGGACCGTCCTGGGGGCGATCCTGGAGCCCCACGACGAGGCTCGCGTCCGGACGGCGCTCACCACCTGCTTCTTTGGACGGACGGCCCGCGAGGTCCTCGAGCTGCGCATGGACCCGGCCCGGTGCCAGCCCTGGCTGGAGCGGTTCTGGGAGCTGCACGAGGCGTGGCGCCGCCACGGGGTCGCGCGCGCCGTCCAGGCCATGCTCCAGGCCCATGGGGTGGAGGCGCGGCTCCTGGCGCGCCCGGACGGCGAGCGCGTGATCACGGACCTGCGCCACGCCACGGAGCTCCTGCACCGGGAGGCCGTCCTCCGTGGGCTCTCGGTGGCCGGGGTCGTCCAGTGGATGGACTCCCAGCGGGCCCGGGAGGGCGCGTCGAGCCCGGAGGAGGCCCAGCTCCGGCTGGAGACGGACGAGGACGCGGTGCGGATCCTGACCGTCCACAAGAGCAAGGGTCTGGAGTTCCCCATCGTGTTCGTCCCCTACGCCTACCAGGGCCTGCACCGGTCCTTCGCCGTGGACTTCCACGACGAGGGGGGAGACCACCGCCGCACCGTGGACCTGGGGTCGGCCGATTTCCACCGCAACGCCCTTCGGGCCGAGCGGGAGGAGTTCGCCGACAAGCTGCGGCTCCTCTACGTCGCCCTCACCCGCGCCCGGAACCGGGTGGTCGCCTGCTGGGGCCCCATCGCGGGCTTCGAGCGGGGACCCCTCTCCTACCTGCTGCTCGGCCCGGAGGGCCCACCCGACGGGCTGGAGGTGGAGCGGCTGGAGGCCGTGTGCGCACCCCTCGTCCCGTCCGATGCGAGGCTGTCCGCCGTCCTGAAGGGGCTCGAGGAGGAGTCGGGCGGCTCCATCCTCGCGCAGGACATGCCCGAGGCCGACGGGGCCGTCCTCGGGCCGCCCGGGCCGGAGGGGGCGGAGGCGGTCGCGGGCATGGCGCCCCGCGTGTTCCCCCCCGGCCGGGTCCTCGCGAGCGCCTACGAGGTGGTGAGCTACTCCCGCCTCACCCGCTCGGAGGACCCCGGCGCGCCCGTGGAGGTCGCCGACCACGACGCGCTCGGGGGGCCGGCCTCCCCGGACGGCTCCCCGGGGGGAGAGTCCCTGAGCGGCTTCCCGAGGGGGGCCTACCCGGGGAGCTGCCTGCACGAGCTCTTCGAGCGGCTCGATTTCCAGGCCGACGAGGAGGGGCGGCGGCGCTCCGTGCGGGAGGTCCTCACCGCCTACGGCTTCGACGACGCGGAACACGGGCCGACGGTGGCGGCCATGGTGGGCCAGGTGCTCGAGGCCCCCATCCTGGCGGAGGACCCCGCCTTCCGCCTCTCGGGGCTCGCCCGGCGCGACCGGCTGGAGGAGATGGAGTTCTACTTCCCCGCGCGGCTCTCGCCGGAGGGGCTCGCCCAGGCCTTCCGCCGGGAGGGGACCGGGCCCCTGCACGCGAGACTGGCCGAGGGCGTGGCCTCCCTGGGCTTCGGCGAGCTCGCGGGCTTCCTGACCGGGGCCATCGACCTGGTCTTCCGCCACGAGGGCCGCTACTACATCGTGGATTGGAAGAGCAACCACCTGGGAGACCGCCCCGAGGACTACGAGGGCCGGGCCCTGGAGCGGGCCATGCTCGCCCACCTCTATCCCCTCCAGTACCACATCTACACCCTGGGTCTGGACGCCTACCTCTCGACCCGATGGGGCGAGGACTACGACTACCGCCGCCACTTCGGGGGCGTCGCCTACCTCTTTCTCAGAGGCATCCGGGCCGCCGGGCCGTGCGACCGGGGCGTCTACCGCGATCGGCCCACGGAGCGCCTCGTGGCCGCGCTCCGCCGCGCCCTCGCCGGGGAGGGGGCGGAGTCGTGAGCGCGCTGGAGGCCCTGCGCGAGGCGGGCGCCCTCGGGCCCCTGGACTACTGGTTCGCCCGCTTCCTCCAGGACCGCCTGGGGGCCGGCGAGCCGGTCTCCCTGGCGGGGGCCCTCGTCTGCCGCGAGGTGGCTGCCCGGGGCGTGTGCCTGGACCTGGAGGCGGTGGCCGGCCGCGCCATCGCCCTGCCGGGAGAGGAGGGCCGCGCCACCGGGGTCCGCTCGCCGGCCCTGGCGGAATGGACCGAGGCCCTCCGCGGCGCGACCGGCGCCGTCCGGCTCGCGGCGGACGCGGCCCGGCTCGAGGACCTGGACCGCCCCCTGGTCCTCGACGGCCGCAGGCTCTACCTGCAACGCTACTACCTCCACGAGACCCGCCTGGCCGGACGCCTCCGCTCCCTGGCCCTCGCCGAGGATCCCGTCGCGGGGGAAACCGAGCTGGGCCGGGTGCTGGACGCGCTCTTTCCCCTGGGCGGCCCTCCGGGGGACGACCGCCAGCAGAGGCGGGCCGCCGAGGTCGCGCTGCGGCGCCGGCTCGCCGTCATCACCGGCGGCCCGGGTACCGGAAAGACCACCACCGTGCGGAAGCTCGTCCTGGCCCTCCTGGGGCTTCGCCCCGGGATTCGCATCGCGCTCGCCGCCCCCACCGGCAAGGCCGCCCACCGCATGAGCGAGTGCATGGGGCTCCCGCTCGAGGGGGCCGGGGCGGCCGGGCAGCGCCTCCCGGGCCCCCTGGGCGGGGCCCACCCCGCCCAGGCCACGACCCTGCACCGCCTCCTCGGGGTCCGGCGCGGCTACGCCTCGTTCCGCCACGACGGGAGCCGCCCCCTCCCCTACGACGCGGTCGTGGTGGACGAGGCCTCCATGGTGGACCTGCCCCTCATGGCCGCCCTGGCGGAGGCCCTCCCGGACCACGCCCGCCTCGTGCTCCTCGGGGACCCGGACCAGCTCGCCTCCGTGGAACCGGGCGCGGTCCTGGCGGACATCTGCGAGGCGGCCAGGGGCGCCGGAGGTCGGACCCCGCTCGGCGCGTCCTGGGTCGCGCTGGGCACCCGCCACCGATTCGGCGCCGCGAGCGGTCTGGTGGAGCTGCTGGAGGCGGTCCAGGGCGAGGGGGACCCGGCTCGCCCGGCCCTGGAGGTCCTGGAGGACCCGGCCCGGGCGGGACTCCGGCGTGTGGACCTGGAGGCCCCGAGGGCCTTTCACGACGCCATCCGGGAGAGGGCGGTCGAGGGCCACGGGGACTACCTGGGCCGTGTCCGGGCCTGTCGACAGGGTGGCCGGTGGGGTCCGGACGAGGTGGCGGCCCTGTTCGAGGCCTTCCGGCGGTTCACCATCCTCTGCGCCCTTCGCCGCGGACCCTACGGGGCGGACGCCGTCAATCGCGCGGTGGAGCAGGCCCTGGCGCGGACGGTCGCACCCCACGCCCGGCCGGGCGACGCCTGGTACCTGGGCCGCCCGGTGATGGTGACCCGGAACGACCACGTCCAGAGGCTCTACAACGGGGACCTGGGGCTCGTCGTCGAGGAACCCCTCCCGCGGGCGGGCCCGCCGCGACGCTGGGTCGCCTTCCCGGACCGGTCGGAGCCGGACGGCTTCCGGCGCGTCTCCACGCCCCGGCTCCCGCCGTGCGAGACCGCCTACGCCGTGACGGTCCACAAGAGCCAGGGTTCCGAGTATGACACGGTGGTGCTGGTGCTCGCGGACGGGCCGAACCGGGGGCTGACCCGAGAGCTGCTCTACACCGGGATCTCCCGTGCCCGGCGCTCGGTGGAGGTGTGGACCTCGGCGCGGGTCTTCTCGGAGAGTTGCGCCCGGCTCACCGTGAGGGCCTCGGGGCTGAGGGGGCGGTTGATGTCCCCGGAGGCGCATCCGGGTTGACCTCCCGGGTGGAAGGCCTCCCCCCACGCTGCCGTTTCATGCCTGCGGGGGAAATTGGCCTGGCCGGGCCACGGCCGTGGTGAGCTTGGTCCAGAGGAAGGGGGTCAGCTCCACCAGGGAGAGCCGCCCCGCCAGGGACTCCGAGACCTGCGTCATGAGGGAGGGCGAGACCGAGCCCAGGAGGAGGATTCGCCCCTTGCGTCCCCGGTCGCGGTCGATGGCCCCCCTCAGGCGGGCGTAGACCTCCCGCCAGGCCTGTGCCTCGTCGAGGACGACCTGCCGCCTCCCCGCGACCAGGCCCTCCCACGCCAGGTCCAGTCGCAGCCGTTCCGCCGGCTGTTCCAGGTCGAAGTAGGCCCCGCCCCGGGGAACGCGCGAGAAGACGAGCGAGGTCCTGGAGCGGGTCCTGGGCGTCACCGGCGCCGATCCGGGCCCGAGGGGAGAGGGCGAGGCGGAAGGCGGGACGGTCCCCGGGGCCCGGGAGAAGCGCCCGGGCCACGGCCGGCTGGGCCCGGACGCCTACCGGGCGGTCGAGCGGGTCCGGGTCGCCCACCCGGCGCTCGCGCCGCATGAGGTCCTCCGTCCATCCGCGCTTGTAGATGGCCGGGTCGATGAGGTGTCAACCTGGATGGGGGGAACAGAGTAGGCGCGAATCGCCGTCCTCTGCGTGCTGTGGTTGGGCGGCTTGATACTCACCGACCGCCCTTCATTGGTTTCCCGCCCAGCGCGGGCCACGGTGACAGGATCTGTTCCGCCTCCGGGATCGATAGCCGCTCTGCGTGCCTCATGACCTTGCTGGGCACCCACTCCGGAAAGGGCATGCGCCGAGATCGGTGCGCGCCGGTCGGAGTGTGCTCGTTCCAGACCTTGGCCAGCTGATCTTTCCGAAATCGCGAGGAGAGCTTCACGATCGCCGGCCACAATCGGCGGTGGACGAACGTGACCTTGCCGTCGACGAGCTTGCAGACCAATACGTCGGGGCTCTCACAAACAGCCTCAGCCACGCAGAAGACTTCATGACCCTTAGGATGTCCCCACCAGCTTCCTCGGATCGGCCCGCCCGCGATCTCTTCCGCAAGGCTCGGGACAGGCCCTCGCGCTGCCTGGAGGACGATGCCGTGACGCTTGACGAAAGCCACTCCTTGTTTCGGGTTCACATCACTCCGTGGTGCTGACCGCCCGACGCCGCAGTTCACGCGCACCGAGCGAGCGCAGCGAGCGAGGGAACCTTGGCCGAGCAACGCGAGGCCAAGGCGTCGCGTGGAACTGCTTGTTGGGCATCAAGCCGTCCTGACCAGCGAACCGTAGCGCTCGCTCAGTGCCTTGACACTGCCTGGCTGATCAGCCGCATTCATGATTCCGAAGGTCGTCTTTCGCCCCTCTCGATGCTGAACGATTATCTCGGAGCTGGTCAGGGCCTTCTTCGTCGGCCAGAAGGAGGGCGTGAGCAAGAGCGCCGCGCTGGCCACCATTATCGTCGAGCGCGTCTTCGACGGCGTGTTCCTGCTGGTCCTGGCCCTGGCCGTCTGGCCCTTCCTCCCCGTG
>JACQVX010000011.1 GCA_016209495.1 Planctomycetota bacterium | reverse complement strand
TTCGGCCGTCTTGGACCAACCTGGCTCCGTCGTCGATCGGCTCGACCACGTCTATTACTGGGTCTCTGACATGGATCGGGCAGTGGCCTTCTACCGGGACGTCCTCGGCCTGGACGTGGGCTACGAGCAGCGCCCGGTGACGCCGGACCAGACCGCCTTCGTCACGTTTCAGACCGGGGGTATCCAGCTCTCCATCAACGGGGACGGGGCCCGGGATGGGACCGGGCCGCGGCTGGTCTTCAAGGTCCCGGACTTCTTCGGGACGCGGCAGGCGCTCCTGGACCGGGGAGTCGACGTGGCCGAGCCCCTGGCCCCGGTGCCGGGCATCCTGATCGCCGAGTTCCGCGACCCGGACGGGAACCTCCTCGTCATCAGCGGGCGGGGGGAGCTGGCCGAGGTGGCGGCGGGGCCCGTGGCCGCCCCCGACGCCGACCCGGGGCTCGCCCCCCGTGGCGAGGCGCCCTGAGGCCATGCCCTACTGCCCCGAGTGCCTGGAGGAGTACCGTGCGGGCTTCACCGAGTGCGCGGACTGCAAGGTCCCGCTCGTGGAGGCCCTGGAGGCCGGCTCCGCGACCGTGACCTACGGGGAGCTGGTCAAGCTGGTCAACGTGGAGACCCCCACCCAGGCCGAGCTGATCCGGGGGCTCCTGGAGGAGGGGGCGGTCCCCGCCTTCCTCAAGCACGGCGAGGTCTACGGGGCCCTGGGGGTCGCCGGCGACCCGTCCATCCTGGAGGGACAGGACGTGCTCGTCCCGGCGGAGCACCTGGAACAGGCGCGGGCCATCCTCGCGGAGGCCGACCTGCCGCGCGAGGCCGCCGACGAGGAGGTGGAGGCGGCGGTGATGGAGCGGGTGGCGCCGCTGGCCGGTGGGCGGGGGGACGCGGGGGACCTGGTCCAATGGCTCGCGGGGCAGACCCGGGCCCTCCGCAGCCGGGTGCTCGGGGAGGTGGCGGCCCTCCCGGACGGGGGCCCCGCGCTCCTCGCGCGCCTGCTGGGCGCGGCCCTGGACCTGGAGGACCCCGAGCTGGTGGGGGAGGTGGGCGGGCTCCTGGCCTCCCGTGACGAGGTCGCCGCGGAGGAGGTCCTCCTGGGGGCCTCCGTCGGGGGCGGCCCGCCTCCGCGCAGGAGGAACGCGGCCTCGACCCTGGCCCTCCTGGACTCGGATCGCGCCCTGGAGCGCCTCATCCGGCTCCTGGAGGACCCGGACACCACGGTGCGCGACGCGGCCCTGGAGGGCCTCTACGGCCTCGCCGGGGAGAGCTTCGACTTCGACCCCGAGTCGGCGCCGGACACGGTGGACAACAAGATCGCCGTGGGGAGGTGGCTGGAATGGTTCCGGCGCCGCTCCCGGCGGTTGAGGCGTCCGCTGGACCCGAACGCCCGCGCCCCCCATGACCTCCCCCCGGAGGCCGGATAGCCGCCGGGACCGCCCCCCCGAGAATGACAGGGCCCCTGGCGGGGGGCGTGGCCCTCAACGTGGCCTCCCGCGCGGGGGCCGCCCTCGCCCAGCTCGGTACCATCGCCATCCTCACCCGCCACCTGGGGGGCGAGACCTACGGGAAGTACGCCGTGGTGGTCTTCGTCCTGAACACCGCCGTGGTGGTGGCCGTCCTGGGCTTCCCCATCACCATCTCCCGCTATGCGGCCCTCTACGCGGGGCGAGAGGACGCGGCGCGGCTGGCGCGGCTGCTGGGCTGGGGTGGCTCCTGGTGCGCCGCGGCGGGCCTGGCGACCGGGGCGGCGCTCTGGGCGCTCTCGGCGCGGCTCGCAGAGGGATATGGCGATGCCGCGCTGGCGCTCCCCCTGCGCGCGGCCGCGGTCGCGGTGCCGCTCGCCACGCTGGCCCAGGCCGTCCTGGGCGCGGCCAGGGGGCTGGGGCGCTTCGATTCGGTGAGCGCCGCCACCGCCGCGGCCGCGGTGCTGACCCTGGCCGGTGCCCTGTGGGTGGGGCGGTCCGGGGGCGGACCGGAGGCCATGGTCGGGGTGCACGGCCTGGCCTGGGCCCTGGTGCTCGCGGTCCTGGGGGGGACCCTGGCCCGACACCTCGGCGCCGGCGCCAGGGGAAGGGCCACGCCGCTGGCCGGGGAGCGCCTCGGCCGCTACCTGGCGGCGGCCTCGGTCCTGGCCTGGCTCGAGCTGGTGGTGTGGAAGCAGTCGGAGCTGCTCTTCCTGGGCCACCTGGGCCTCTTCGAGGAGGCGGCCCTCTACGCGGTGGCCTTCGGCCTCTCCGGGACCGCCATGGCGGTCCTGCCCAACGCCACGGCCGAGGTCCTCACCCCCGAGTTCGCGCGCCTGGCGGGGGGCGGCCGGGACGAGGACCTCCGGCGGCTCTACCCGGAGGCCACGCGCTGGGTGGCGGTGGTGGCCTTCCCGGTGGCCGCGGGGGGTGCCGCCCTGGCGCGTCCCCTCCTGGGACTTCTCCTCCCGGGGGCCAGCGAGCCGCGGGACGCGGTGGTCCTCGCGGTCCTCCTGGCCGGCGGGACCGTGGGGGCCCTGGCCGTGCCGGCGGGGGCCGTCCTCCTCGCGCGGGGGGCACTGGGGCGGCTCCTGGGCCTGTGGCTGGCGGCCGGGGCGCTCAACCTCCTCCTGGACCTCGTCCTCATCCCGGGGGGCGGGGCCCTGGGGGCCGCGACGGCCTGCGCCCTGGCCCAGGCCGCCCTGGGGGCGGCCCTCCTGGCCACCGCCTCGCTCGGGGGGGAGGGACTCCGCGTCCCATGGTCGGCCGCGGGCCGGGCCGCCCTGGCCGCGGGCTGCATGGGGGTACTGGTCCGCCTGGGCGCGGGAGGCAGCGAGGGCGCGGGGTGGCTGGTGGCTGCGGTCCTGGGCGGTGGGGTGGCCTACGGCGCCCTGGCGCTCGTCTTCGGGGCCGTCACCCGGGCCGAGGCGATGCGGGTCCTCCAGCGGGCCAGGCGCGCCGGCGGGGGGCAGGGGTGAGGGTGGGCCTCGACGTCTCCGCGGCCGCCGGCGAGGCGACCGGGGTGGGGGTCTATGCGAGACAGCTCGCGGTGGCCCTGGCGCGGGAGGCCCCGCGGGACCGCTTCGTGGTCGCCTGCTTCGCCGCACCCGGCCGGGCGAGCCCGCGCCTGGAGCCCTGGCCGAACCTCGAGCCCTGCCGCAGCCGGGTCCCCTATCGACTCATCGGCCGCGCGTGGCGGGCCCTGGATCGGCCGGCGGTGGAACGATTCATCGGTCCGGTGGACGTCTTCCACTCCACCTGGTTCACCATCCCGGCCGCGCGCGCGCCGCGCGTCCTCACGGTCTCCGACCTGCTCCCCTGGCGCCACCCGGGCTGGGGCCCACCGGACCTGCCCCCGTGGCCGCGCTACCGCCGGCTCCTGGGCCGGGCCGACCGGGTCATCGCCATCAGCGAGTTCACCGGCTCCGAGCTCCTGGCCATGGCCCCCGAGGTGGAGGGGCGCCTCCGGGTGGTGCGCTGCGGGGTGGACCTGGCGCGCTATCGACCGCCGGCCGCCGCCGAGGTCGAGACCCTGGCGCGGGGCCTGGGGCTCTGCCCAGGACGCTACTTCCTCGTGGTGAGCCGGCAGGTGGCCGCCAAGAACCTGCCGCGGGTGGCCGCGGCCTTCCGGCGGGCCGCCCCGGCGGGATTCGAGCTGGTGCACGCGGGGCCCGGAGGGCCGCTCGAGGGCGTGCGTCCCCTGGGCTACCTCCCGGACGAGGCCATGCCGGCCCTCTACGGGGGTGCGGCGGCCCTGCTGCTCCTCTCCCTCTACGAGGGTTTCGGGATCCAGGTCCTGGAGGCCATGGCCTGCGGGACTCCGGTCATCTGCTCGGATCGCGGCGGCCCGGCGGAGGTCGGCGGGGAGGCTGCCCTCCGGGTCTGCCCCGAGGACGACGGGGCCATGGCCGAGGCCATCGCCGCGGTAGCGGCGGGCGGTCCCCTCCGGGACCGGCTGGCCGCGGCGGGGCCGGCACGCGCCGCCCTCTTCGGCTGGGACCGCTGCGCGCGGGAGACCCTGGCGGTTTACCGGGAGCTGGTGCCGTGAGGCTCGCGGTGGTGACCGGGTGGCTGGACACCCGCGCCGCGGGCGGGAGCGCGCGGTTCGCCCTGGAGCTGGCGAAGGCCCTGGCGGCGCGCGGCCACCAGGTCCGCGCCCTCGTGAGCGCCGCGGGTGTGCCCGAGGTCCCTCCCGCGGGGGTCTCCGTGGAGGTCTACCCCGTATCGAGGCCATCCGGGCCGCGGTTCTGGCTGGACTCGGCGCGGGAGGTGCGCCGCCGCCTGGGGGGCGCCGACGTGGACCTGGTCCACACCCACCACCTGGCCAGCGCCCGCGGGGCCCTGGGGGCGACCCGGCCCCGCGTCCACACCTGCCACATGCCATGGCACCTGGAGTACCGGCAGCGGGGCGGCGGCGCCGTCGGCGCGACCCTCCTCGAGAACCTGGAGCGGCCCATCCTGGCGCGCGCCTCGGCCGTGGCGGTCCTCTCCCGCTACGTCGCGGACCTGCTCCCTGGGGGCCTGAGCGCCGCCCGGGTGATCCCTCCAGGGGTCGACCTGGATCGCTTCCGCCCATGGCCCCCGCGGCGCTCCGAGGCCCGCTCGGCCCTGGGCTGGCCCGAGGAGGGCCCCCTGGTGGTGACGGCGCGGCGGCTGGAGCCCCGCATGGGCGTCGCCCTGCTCCTGGAGGCCCTGGCGCGGATGGACCGCGGGGTGCGCGCGGTCGTGGTGGGGGAGGGCGGAGAGCGGGCGCGTCTCGAGGCGCGATCCCGCGGGCTCGGACTGGTGGGGCGCGTCCTCTTCACGGGCCACCTGGGCGAGGACCGGCTGCCCCTGGCCCTGCGAGCGGCGGACGCCTTCGCCGTGCCCAGCCTGGCGCTGGAGGGCTTCGGCATGGCCACCCTCGAGGCCCTGGCCTGCGAGACCCCGGTGGCGGGGACCGCCGTCGGGGCGACCCCGGAGGTCCTCGCGCCCCTGGACCCGGCCTGCGTGGCCCCACGGGCGGACCCGGCCGACCTGGCGGCGGCCCTGGGGGCCGCCCTGGAGGCCGGCCCGGGGGCGCGGGCCGCCTGCCGCTCCCTGGTGGAAGGGCGCTACCGCTGGGACCAGTGCGCGGCCGGGTACGAGTCGCTCTTCGAGGAGGCCCTGGCCAGGACGCCCAGCTGAAAGACTCGAGCCACTGGACTGGCGTGCAGGGGAACGTGTAGGTGTGGGTGAACGTGACGTCCACGCCCGAGAACACGTCCACGGCCACGCCCACGCCCACGCCCACGCCCACGAACACCCCCACCTGGAATCGGTGCACGCTCTCCGTGAGGTGGCCTAGTTGAAGGTGGCCCTACTGACGACGGTCCTGGAGCCGGGTGGCGCCGAGGGCCAGATCCTCTCCCTGACGAAGGGCCTGGTGGGGCGTGGCCACGAGGTGCACGTGGCGGGACTCGCGGGTCCGGGCCCCCTGGTCGAACCGCTCCGCGAGGCCGGCGCGACGGTGGACATCCTCGGCATGGCCCGGGGCCGCCCGTCCCTCCAGGGACTGGGCGCCCTCCTGGGCTGGCTGGGGGAGGTCCGGCCCCAGGTCCTCCACACCTGGCTCTTCCATGCGGGGGTGGCGGGCCGTGTGGCGGGCTGTCTGAGGCGAGCCCCCCCGCGGGTCCACTCGGTACAGGTGGCGGAGCGAGGCCGACGGTCCCAGCTCCTGGTGGACGCCCTGGGGTGGCCCCTGGTGGCGTGCTACGCCTGCGCCTCGGAGGCGGTCTCCCGGTGGCTGGGCCGCTGGGGCGTGCCCTCGCGCCGGAGGGTGGTGATCCCGAACGCCGTGGACCTCCCGGCCGCACGGGGCGCACCGCCCGATGGAGGACCGGGGCCGCCGGTGGTTCTCTGCGTGGCGCGCATGGTCCGGCAGAAGGGCCTGGATACCCTGCTCCGCGCCGTGGCGCTCTTGCCACGGACACGCCCGGTGAGCCTGTGGCTGGCGGGCGAGGGGCCCGAGCGCCCTGGTCTGGAGCGTCTGGCCCGCGGCCTCGGGCTCTCCCGGGTGGAGTTCCTGGGCTGGCGGGCCGACGTGCCGGACCTCCTGGGCGAGGCGGACGTCCTGGCGCTCCCCTCCCGGTGGGAGGGCTTGCCGGTGGCGGTCCTGGAGGCCATGGCCGCGGGCGTCCCGGTGGTGGCCACCGCGGTGGACGGGACCGCGGAGACGGTGGTCCACGGCGAGACGGGGCTCCTGGTCCCTCCGGGGGACCCGGTGGGTCTCGCCCTGGCGCTGGACCGGGTGCTCGGGGATCGCGAAGCGGCGCGGCGCATGGGCGAGGCCGGGAGGCGGCGCGCGGGGCTGCACTTCCGCGTGGACGCGATGGTGGAGGCCTACCTGGGGCTTTACGAGGGCGTGCTGCGGACGACGTAGCCGTTCGAGGGGGCGTACAGCGGAAACACACGCCCACGGCCACGGCCACGGCCACGTCCACGGCCACGGCCCGCGTCGTCCATCTGCGCATCGCGCAGATGCTGGGCGGGCTGCGCCGCACCGCCCGGGGGCAGCAGACGTAGCCGCGCACGGCTACGGCGAACGCGCGGAGCGCTCGTAGGCGACGAGCATCGCGTTCACCCGAGCGAGGAGCGAGCGGGCCTCGGCATGGACAGCCGGCGCGACCTCGCAGCGGTGGGCCAGGAGATCCACGACCGCCCCGCTCTCCAGGGCGCTGCCCCGGGCGATGCGGGCGTGATAGGCGCGGTCCGCCCCGCGGCGGCCCGCCGACTCGGCAATGGAGAGCGCGACGCCCGCGGAGGCCCGGGCGAGCTGGTCGGAGAGGCCGGCGCAGCCGCGAGGGAGCCGGCGGAGCAGCGTGACGGCGAGCCGGTCGAAGGCGAGG
>JACQVX010000132.1 GCA_016209495.1 Planctomycetota bacterium | reverse complement strand
GGGTGGCGCCCGCCGACGTGGAGAGGGTGACCGTGACCCCGTGGTTGGCCGCCGCCTCCCCGGAGGTGGCGCTCGCGGCGGCGGTGAAGGCCACCGTGGCGCTCTCGTCGTCGGTGATGGTCGCGGTGTGGGTGGTTGTCGCGCCCAGCAGGCCCAGGGCAGAGGGGCTGGAGATCGTGAGGACAACGGTCTCCGCCCCCTCGAAGACGAGGTCGGCCAGGACCGGGATGTTGACCGCCTGCGTCGCGCCGTTTCCCGACCCGGCCGGGAACGTGACCGTCGTGGCGACGGCCGTGTAGTCGGTCCCGGCCGTGGCGGTCCCCCCGGTGCTCGCAGCGCTCACCGTGAAGGCGGAGCCCAGGGTGGCGCCGCCGGTCGTGGTGAGGGTGACGGTGACCGCGTGGTTGGCGGCGGCCTCGCCGGCGGTGGCGCTCGTCGCCGCGGCGAAGGCCACGGTGGCCAGGGCCTCGTCGTCGGTGATGGTGGCGGCATGGGTCGTCTGGAGTCCCAGGGCGCCATTGGCCGAGACGTTGAAGAGGGCCAGGCCCACGGTCTCGGCGCCCTCGATGAGGGTGTCGGCCAGGACCGGGACGTTGAGGGTCTGCGTCGCCCCGTTCCCCGATCCCGCCGCGAACGTGAGCGTGGTGGCGACGGCCGTGTAGTCGGCACCGGAGGTGGCGGTTCCACTGACGCCGGAGGCGTCTACCGTGAGGGCCGAGGCCAGGGTCGCGCCGGGGGTGGTGGAGAGGGTGGCGGTGACCGCGTGGTTGCCCGCGGTCTCGTTGGCGGTGGCGCTGGCCGCGATCGTGAATGCCACGCTGGCGCTCTCGTCGTCGCCGATGGTGGCCGTGTGGGTGGTCTGGGCCCCGAGGGCGCCGTTGGAGGAGATCCCGGAGAGGATGAGCCCCACGGTCTCGGAGCCCTCGATGAGGGTGTCGGCCAGGACGGGGATGTTGACGGTCCGCGTCGCGCCACCCCCGGAGCCGGCGGCGAAGGTGACCGTGGTGGTCACGGCGGTGTAGTCGGCGCCCGCGGTGGCGGTGCCGCCGGTGCTGGTGGCGACCACGGAGAGGTCGGAGGCGAGTGTGGCGCCCCCGGTCGTGGAGAGGACGACCGTGACCGGGAGGGCGGAGGCCGCCTCGCCGGGGCTGACGCTCGTGGCGGTGGCGAAGGCCACCGTGGCGGTCTCGTCATCCACTATGGTGGCGGTGTGGCTCGCCCCCGCCCCCAGGCGCCCGGGGCCGGTCGGGCCGGAGATGGCCAGTCGGACGGTCTCGCGCCCCTCGATGAGCGTGTCCGCCAGGACCGAGAGGGGGGTGCTCAGAATGGCGCCCGAGGTGGAGCCCGCCGGGAAGCCGAGCGTGGCGGGGGCGAAGACCCCGTAGTCGGCGCCCGAGGTGGCCGTGCCGCCTCCGGCGTCCGAGACGGTGACGCCCACCGGCGAGAGGAGAGAGCCGAAGGGCATGGAGAGGGCCACGCGCACCGCGTGGGCCCCGGCTGTCTCGCCGGGGGTATCGCTGGCGGCGGACTCGAAGGAGACCTCGGCCACGGGCATCACGTCGAAGGACGCGCTCGCGCCCCCGGTGAGGCCGGAGGCGCTGGCCGCCAGCCTGTATCCGAGTCCAGCCCTGTCGATGGAGAGGTTGCCGAACGTGGCCACGCCGGCGACGGCCGCCGCGGTGATCGTGCCCGAGACCGTTCCGGAGCCCGGGTTCGTCCCGATGGACACCGACACGGCGTGGGTCGCGTCCGTGACCACATTCCCCACCACGTCGCGGACCTCGACCCGCAACACCGGGGGGATGGTCGTCCCCTCCACCGTGGCCGCGGGCTGGACGGCGAAGGCCACCTGGACCGGGGGCGCGGGGTCGAACTCCACGACCGGTTCCTGGTGCAGTCGGATGTTCGTGGCCCCCGGATCGGCGAGGACGGTGACCCGCTTCGTCCCCGCGCGCGTGGCGGCGAGGGTGGCCGAGGCGACGCCCTGGACGTCGGTGACGCCGGGGTCGCTGACCACGACCCCCACGCCCGAGACCGTGAGCTGCACCGGCTGACCCGGGACGGGCTTGCCCTTCGCGTCGCGAAGGCGGACGGTCAACGTCGCGGCCTGGACGCCGTCCGCGATGAATCTCCCCTCGGGGGTGACGGTGATGGTCGAGAGGGCCGGGTGGGCCTGCGGACGCTGTCGCGGCGACTTCCGGCGGTAAAACGAAAAGATCCGGTCCACCACACGGTGGGTCTCGTCGTAGGCCTTGGAGCAGCCCGCGAGCAGGAGTGCGGCGAGGGCGACCGCCAGGACCCTTCCCATCCGCGATCCGGTACGTCCCGTCATGACCTGGGCGCCATTATGCCCGACGGCCCCGTGGCGCGGGGTGAACTATCGTACAGGGCCCCCGGGGCCGTGTATCATGGTCACCTCTGCGGATCCGATGCCAGGAGGTGGCCCATGCCCGTCAAGTCCATGGAGAACATCCGCGCCGGGGGGCGGCTCCTGGCCATCGACCCGGCCACGGGGGAGAGTCTCGGCGAGGCCGCGGTGACCTCGCCGGAGGAGGTGGGACAGGCGGTGGCGCGGGCGCGCGCGGCGCAGCGCGCGTGGGCCGACCTCGCGGTGGAGGAGCGGGTGCGGCGGCTCCGCCCGGTGAAGGACCTCATCCTCGAGCGGCGCGACGAGCTGGCGACCCTGGTGGCCCGGGAGACAGGCAAGCCCCGCTTCGAGGCCCTCACCGGGGATGTCTTCCCCGCCCTGGACACCCTGGACTACTACCTGCGCCACGCGGCCCGGATCCTGAAGCCCCGGCGGATCCACCACCGGACCCTGAAGGTGGTCCGCTCCTACTACCACTATCCCCCCTACGGGGTGGTGGGGATCATCACCCCCTGGAACTACCCCTTCCTCCTCACCCTGCCGACCGCCCTGGCGGCCCTCTTCGCGGGGAACGCGGCCATCAACAAGCCTTCGGAGTACACCCCCCTGGTGGGGCTGGCCATCGAGCGGCTCCTCCACGACGCCGGGGTCCCGCGCGACCTCTATCGCTGCCTGACGGGCTTCGGGGAGACGGGGGCGGCCCTGGTGACCCACGAGGTGGACCGGTTGAGCTTCACCGGGAGCGTGCGCACCGGCCGGCGCATCGCCGCGGCCGCCGGTGAGCGGCTGATCCCCGTGACCCTGGAGCTGGGGGGCAAGGACCCCATGATCGTCCTGGCGGACGCCCCCCTAGAGCGCGCCGTGACCTGCGGGGCCTGGGCGGGCTTCGCCAACAGCGGGCAGATCTGCGCCTCGGTGGAGCGGGTCTACGTGGAGCGGGCGGTGGCCGAGGACTTCACCCGGATGCTGGGGGAGGAGGCGCGGCGGCTGCGCCAGGGGGCCGACCGTTCCTTCGAGGTGGACGTGGGGGCCATGAACAACCGCGCCCAGTGGGATATCGTCCGCGATCAGGTGGAGGAGGCGGTGGCCCGCGGGGCCCGGCTGGTTTGCGGAGGCCACGGGAGGGGTTCGGACGGCGACGGGGGCCTGTTCTTCGAGCCCACGGTCCTCACGGACGTCACCGACGACATGAAGGTGATGACCGAGGAGACCTTCGGCCCGGTGGTGGCCGTGGTCCCCGTGGCGGACGCGGAGGAGGCCCTGCGGCGGGCCAACGATTCCCCCTACGGCCTGACGGCGAGCGTGTGGACGAGGGACGTGCGGCGGGCCATGGACCTGGCCCGACGCCTGGTCTACGGGGCGGTCTACGTGAACGACCACCTCTCGCCCAGCGCCGCCCCGGAGGTCTCCTGGGGCGGCGTGAAGGCGAGTGGCATCGGGCGCAGCCGCGGCCCCGAGGGCCTCCTGGACATGACCCGCCTCAAGCACGTGGCGGTCTCCCTGGTCAACCCTGCGAGGGTCCCGTTCTGGTACCCGTATTCGGAGCAGAAGTATCGCATGTTCAGCGACGTGCTACCCGCCCTGCACGGACGCGGGTGGGCCCGGTGGTCCGCCGTGGGCCGGCTCCTGAAGGGGCTCCTCGGCGGCCGATCGGGGAAGGGCTGAGCCCCGGCCCCCGGTGGCCCGTGAGGCCCCGCCCGGCGCGAGGCGAAGCCCCGCAACTGTCCGCATACTCCACAGGGATCGCCTGACAAGGCCTGGCGGCCTCGTCCGCGGGTCCGTGGCACCCCCTTCGCACGCCATGGATGCGGGACACCATGGGTCTATCGGACGGATCTGGGGCATGGCGGGTGGTGGGGCTGGCCCTGGCCGCCGCAGTCCTTTCGGGGGGGGTGGCCCCGGCGGCCTCCGAGCCCACCCCGCGGGCGCTCTACCAGGAGATGCTTCGTCTCTCGGGGAGGTACCGCATCCCCGCAGAGGTCATCATGGCCGTGGCCCAGCGGGAGAGCGGCTGGAGACAGACGAACGGGCTTGGGGGGCCGCTCGTCGGGGTGAGCGGGGACATCGGGCTCATGCAGATCAACCCGGATACCGCCCGGTCGATGCGTCTGGACCTGGAGCGACTGCGGACGGACTGGCGCTACAACCTGGAGGCAGGGGTCCGGGTCCTGAACGCGAAATGGAAGGCGGCCCACCGGTTCTACGACGCCAGGAACCGCCGCGCCTCGGCGGTGGAGGGCGAGGCGGATCGCCAGGTCCTGGAGAACTGGTACTACCCGCTGAACTTCTACAACGGCGTGGGGCGCCGGAACAACCCGGACCGCTACCGGCGCCGGGGGAACACCTACCAGGAGAAGGTCCTGGACTTCCTGCGCCACGCCAGCGCCTACACCGACCCCCTCCATGGGGACCCCTACGCCGCCTTCCTCCCCGGGGACGTCTCGGTGCGGCTGCCCTGGGAGGCCGTCCCCGGGTGGCGCCACGGGCAGTGGTTCCGGGCCGGGACGCGGGAGGTGGGCGGGGTGAGCCGCCCGGGCGTCTGGCTCGCCGACGGGCGCTTCTTTCCCGGCCCGCTCCGGCGGGGGACTATGGGACCTCCGCCGAGCCGCTCCGTCCAGCCGGGCGTCACCGGGCGCCTCGGGGGTGTGGGGGGCGCGGGTAGCGCGGTTCGGTAGTGCGGTGTCTCAGGGCGCGTCCCGGAGGGGCGTCAGGAGGAGGCGCTCCAGCCGGGTCACGCCTCGGGTCCCGCCCCGGCGAGGGCGGCCCACAGGGCCGCCGCGGCCTCCCGGGCCCCCGGATAGCGGTCCGAGGGGGCCTTCGCCAGGAGCCGACCCAGGACCGTCCGGGCCGCCTCCGGGAGGTCGATCCCCAACGGTCCCAGGGGCGGCGGGGGCTCCGTGGCGATCTTCCGGAGGAGGGCCAGGGGGCTCTCGGCCCTGTGGGGGACCTCCCCCGCCAGGGCCTCGTAGAGCACCACCCCGAGGGAATAGAGGTCGCTGGCGGGGCCTGCCGGCAGGTCCTCGGCCTGCTCCGGGGACATGTAGCGGCAGGTCCCCACGAGGCTCCCCGCCTCCGTGATGGGGCCCAGGGAGGCCACGCGGGCGATGCCGAAGTCCGTGATGACGGGCCGCTCCCAGCCGTCGAGGAGGATGTTGTGGGGCTTGAGGTCCCGGTGCACCACCCCCGCCTCGTGGGCCGCGGCCAGCCCCTCCGCCAGGCGCGCCCCCAGGTCGAAGGCCCGCCTCCACTCCAGCCGCCCGTCGACGGCCAGGGTCAGCGCCAGGTCGGCCCCCGCGATGAATTCCATGGCGAAGTAGTGGTGTGCGCCCTCGCTCCCCAGGGCGTAGATATCCACCACGTAACGGTGGTGGATGCGGCTGGCCGAGCGGGCCTCGCGGCGGAAACGCTCCACGGCCGCCGGGTCGGTGGAGAGCTCGGGCCTGAGCAGCTTCAAGGCCACGTCCCGGTCCAGCGTCTCGTCACGTGCCCGGTAGACGAAGCCGAAGCCGCCGCTACCCACCCTCTCCAGGAGCCGGTAGTGGCCCAGTCGCAGGGGTCCTTCCCACAGGATCACGGTGGAGTCCGCCCGGCCGCCCCCCGGGGTCCGGGTGCCCTCGGTGGTCTCGTCGTCCATGGATCGGCCCAGGGCCTCGTGAAGGCCGGAGCGGACCTGGTCCATGTCCGCCGGGCGCTCCGCCGGCACGGCGTGGGCCATCCGGGCCACCAGGGCGTCCAGGGCGGCGGGGACGCGGTCGTTGTGCCCCCTCGGGGCGAGGTGTCCCGAGGCCCGCGCCGCGGCTCGCCGGATGGCCGCCGGGTCGCCGTGGTCGAAGGGGACCAGGCCGGTGAGGAGGAAGTAGAGGGTGGCCCCCAGTCCCCAGACGTCGGTGCGCCGATCCGCCGGATGGCCCGCATCCAGCTCCGGGGGAAGGAAGTTGGGCAGCCTGTAGGTCCGCATGGGCAGGGGGTCTTGACGCTCCATGGGGCAGGCCAGGTCGAATCCCACCAGGACCGGCCGTCCGCCGGGCTCCACCAGGATGTTGGACGGCTTCAGGTCCGTGTGGATCACCCCCGCCTGGTGTACGCGCCCCAGGGCGTCGGCCAGGGCGTCGGCCACCCGCGCCGCCTGGCGAACCCCCAGGGGGCCGCGCTCCGCCACGAGGCGGTTGGCGGCCACGCCCTCCAGGTAGTCCATGACCACGTAGGGGTGGCCGTCGTGGTGCCCCGCGTCCAGCACGCGCCCCAGGTGAGGGTGGGAGAGGCGCGCCAGGAGCCGCGCCCCGGCCAGGAGGCGCTCGGCGTAGCGGGGGTCGCCCTCGAAGTCCGGGTAGAGGAACTTGAGGGCGACGGCCCGGTCCAGGACCGTGTGGCGCGCCCGATAGACCACGCTCATGCTCCCGCGGCCCACCACGCCCTGGAGTTCGTAGGGCCCGACGCACCGACGCGAGTCCGTCATCGCCGGCTCACCGGACAGCCCCGGGCGCGTGGGCCTCCGGGTAGAGGAGCATGATGCCAATGGCCCCCACGTAGGTCGCCAGGCCCGCCATGAGCAGGACGATCCCCAGCCGGTAGGCCCGGGTCTTCCGGTCCCGGTAGGCCAGGCACGCGTCCAGCCATTCCTCCGGAGCGGCCCCGGGCTGCTGGGTGAGCCAGTGGAGGTGGAGCACCCCCCAGACCACCACCGCCGCGGCGACCAGGGTGGTCCCCACGCCCAAGATGATGAGGCACTGGGCCAGCCGGCTGGTGCCCGCGATCAGCCGGCCGGAGAAACCGGTGGTGGTGATGACGACCCCCGAGAGCCCGAGGAGCACCTGGGCGCGGTTGTGAAGGACCGTGAACTGCCGCTCGAGCAGCTCCACCAGGGCCCCCTGCCCGCGGTCCCGGTAGAGGTCCAGGAGGCGACGGGCCTCGGCGGCGCGGTCGAGGGGGGGAGGGGTCATCACTCGCTCGCGACCTCCGGTGGCTCGCCCATCGGCGCGAGTCTACGCCGCGCCGAGCGTATGCTTCAAGCGGCGGGTGGGGCTGGCCGATGAGGGATGCGATGGTCCTCGTCCACTGGGCCCCGATCCTCCTCGTCGTCGCGGCGGGGAGCGGCGGTGGGGCGGCCGGCCCCTCGGGGGTGGTCTACGCCCGGCTCCCGGATTCCGTGGTCCCCCTGGCGGAGGTGGAGGTGCTGGCCTTCCAGGACGGCCTCGCCGTGGAGGACCCGAGAAGGGCCGTGGCGGCGGCCGCCAGCGGGCCGGACGGCCGTTTCGTCCTCCCCTCGCTCCCCGTCACCCTGGAGGGGCATGACGTCGTGCTGCGCTTCGAGCGGCAGGGCTTCGGGCGGCAGGTCCGCAGGTGGACGTGGGTGCCGGGGACCGTGGAGGGGCTCGTGGTGAGCCTGGAACCGGTGAGCGGGCCCTACAGACCCGAGGTCGCCGTCGCCCCGGCGCGGACCGCCGCCTCCACGCCCAGGCCTGCGCCGGCGCGTCCAGGGGCCATGGCCCACCGCGAATCCCCCCCAGGCCCCCTGGCCGGGGGCCGCAACGACGGCCTCCACCACCTCTTCCTCGTCCCGGGCCTCGAGGGCGCCTCCCTGGCCCCCGCGGGCGCCTGGGAGGCGGACCTGCGCTACGAGGTCTCCGCCGGCCGCTACCGGGGCGTGGGGGGCGGTTTCGTGACGGACCTGGACGGGAGCCTCCACGAGCAGGTCCTGGCTGCCCGTCTCGGCGTGGGACCGGCCCTGGAGCTGCGCGGGGAGCTGCCCTGGGCCAGCCGCGCGGGGAGCTTCCGGCTGTCGCGGAATGGGGCCGCCCTGCTCCCGTCGAACCGCACGGACCTGGGGGCGGCCGATGCCTCCGTGGGCGTCAAGGGGCGACTCTGGGAGGGGGCCGTCCACGCCCTGGCCGCCTCCATGGACCTGAAGCTGCCCACCGGGTCCCGGGGGCAGGTCCTCTCCTCCGGGGACCACGACGTGGCCATGGCCCTCCACGGGACGCGGCACGCCGGGGTGCTGGCCTGGCACGTCGAGGCCGGGTGGACGGACGTGGGGACGGTGGAGAGCCTCACCTCGCCCCTGCGCACCCACGACGTGATCCACGGGGGGCTGGGGCTCGCCCGGGGGTGGCACGCGCCGCGCCTCGAGGCGGTGGAATGGGTGGCGCAGGTCCTGGCCCAGACGGCGGCCTTCCCCTCCGTGGCCGCCCTGGACGTGCCCCCCGTCCTGGCCCAGACCGGGGTCCGCCTGCGCGGCGCCGCGGGCCTGGCGGAGCTCTCCCTGGAGCGGGGCCTGAGCGCCGGGGCCGCGGACTGGGGGTTGGGGCTCCGGGCGGGGCTCCGGTTCTAGACCCCGGCTGGCCTTTCCGCTAGGATCCGCACCCGACCCCGGAGGGTGCCATGTCCGAGACCGGCGAGACGCTCAAGGTCCCCTGCCCGTCTTGCGGCGTGAAGTTCTCCGTACCGGCGGCCTGGGCGGGGAAGCGGTTCAAGTGCAAGAAGTGCGGCGAGGCGGTGGACATCCCGGCGCTCGCCGTCGTGGAGCTGGAGCTCCCGCCGGTGGAGGAGCCCCTGCGGCTCCCGGAGCCGGCCTCGGCCCCGGAAGGACTGCGCCTGGGGGCCGGGACGCCGCCGGTCCCGGCGGCCCCCGCGGCCGGCGCCCCCGTCGCGGCGATGCCTGCCCCGGTCACGGCCCATCCAGCGGGCTCGGAGGCGGCGCCGTCGGCCCAGGCCAGGCCCGCGGCCCCGGACCGGGCCATGGACGCGCTCTACGACGGGGGCCACCGCAGCCTCAAGCAGCGTCTGGAGGCGGCCAAGGACAAGGGGCAGGAGCTGCTCTCCGGGAAGAAGGGCTATCACGTGGGCGAGGGGACCATGCGCATCATGAAGAGCGCGGTCCTCATGGGCGCCGAGGGGGTCGAGGCCCTGAGGCTGGCCGCCGATGCCGAACGGCGGACCACCGGCCGCGTGAACCCGCTCAAGGAATCCCTGGCCTACGGCTTCGAGGTCACGAACTACGTCCTGCGCTTTGCGGGGGACGACATCACCATCCTGAAGAAGCGGCCCTGGCGCGAGAAGGACGGCTCGCTCCGGCTCCTCGCGGAGAAGCCGGTCCCCTTCATCTACGACCTCATGGAGCGCTACCGCGGGCTCGACGCCCGGGAGGAGAACGTCTCCCTGGCCATGCGGACCCTGGACTTCCGCAAGGGTAGGGATGTGCGCCTGCGGGTCACGGCGGACGGCCTCGAGGCCGAGACCGCCCTGTGGCGGCTGCGCGAGGTGGAGAGGGACCCGAAGACGGGCTTCCAGCTCTACGTCCTGGACCTGGCCTCGCCCCTGCCCGCC
>JACQVX010000139.1 GCA_016209495.1 Planctomycetota bacterium | reverse complement strand
GTCCAGGGACGCGCCATCAACGTGAACGAGGCGCGGCCCCGCGGCGATCGCCCCCGTGGCGGCGGCGGTGGTGGTGGCGGTGGTGGTGGCGGCTACGGCGGCCCCCGTGGCGGGGGCGGTGGCGGCGGGCCGCGTGGCGGCGGGCCGCGCAGCGGCCCCGGCGGCGGTGGCGGCCGCGGAGGCCGCGGCGAGGGCCACGACCGGGACTGGTAGCGTGCCTCGATAGCCTGGCGGATCGTGCACAGGCCCCCCTCCCCGGGGGGCCTGTTCATTCCCCGGGGACGCGAGTCCACTGGACGAGCGGGACGTCGCGGACCCGAAGTCGAGGAGGCCGCACCCCGCTTGCAGCGCCCCGTGGGGCGGTGCTAGAATCCCGCGCCCGCCGCGGCTTCCACTGGAGGGGGGGATCCGCCATGCCGTCCCTGGTCGTGAAGAACGGTCCCAACAAGGGGATGGCTTACGAGATCCAGGACGAGTCCCTGGGTATCGGAAGGGACGACACCGAGACCATCCAGATCTTCGACCAGGGGGTGAGCCGCCAGCACGCCGAGATCTTCCGCATCGGCGAGATGTTCTTCATCCGCGACCTCCAGTCCCGCAACGGGACCTTCGTCAACGAGGACCGCATCTCGGAGGAGTTGCTCCGGGCCGGGGACCGGATCCGCATCGGCTCCACCGAGATGGTCTTCGAGGACAAGGCGGCCCCCAGCGACCGTCTGGCCCCCCAACCCCGGGACGTCCAGTGGAGCCACGAGGAACCGAGCACCACCATCGAGTTCCGCCTGGACTCCAGCTTCGAGGACGAGGACCTGGCGGAGCCCGCCGAGACCTCCAACACCAAGGTCTCCCAGGACCTGAAGACCCTCTACCGATTGGCCCGGGTCATCTCGGAGGAGCGCGAGGCGGACGGGCTCATGCGCCAGGTGGTGAAGGTGGCCGGAGAGGCGGTGGAGGCCGACCACGCCTATATCTTCGTCAAGAGCGACAAGGGGGACCTGCGCCTCAAGGCCTCCTACGAGCGCGGCGAGGAGGAGGGCGCCCAGCCGCACGTCTCGCGGAACATCATCAAGCGGGTGATCAAGTTCTCCCGGGCGGTCCTCACCTCCGACGCGACCCTGGACGATCGGTTCTCGAACGCCCAGAGCGTGGTCCTCAAGGCCATCCGCTCCGTGGTCTGCGCCCCGCTGGTCGCCCTCGATGAGCTGGCCGGGGTCCTCTATGTCTCCTCCTCCACCGCGGCGGACGCCTTCGACTCGGACGACCTGGAGCTGATCACGGCCATCGCCATCCAGTCGGGGGTGGCCATCCAGAGCCTGCTCTCCTCGCAGCGCCACGAGGAGTCCGTGGTGAACGCCCTGCGCGCCATCGGGGCCGCCACCGAGATGGCCGGCGGCACCCCCGCCGGGCGGGCCGAACGCTCGGCCGTCTACGCGGCGGCCATCGCCGGGGCCCTGAAGCTGTCGCGACAGGAGGTGCGAGACGTGCAGGTGTCCGCCCTCCTGGCCGACATCGGACTGGCCGCCGCGGACCCCACCACCGGGATGCGCCCGGACCCTCGCCAGCAGGCGGAGCTCGCGGCGAAGGTACTCTCCCGGGTGGAGGGCCTGGAGCCCCTCGTCCCCGCCATCCGCCACGCGGGCGAGCGATACGACGGGGCCGGGACCCCGGACGGCCTGAAGGGGGAGGACATCCCCCTCGCCGCCCGTGTCGTCGCCTGCGCCCGGGGCTTCGACGCCGCCCTCAGCGCCGGCGGCCCCGGCGGGGTCGAACTCTCCACCAAGGAGGCCCTCATGCGCATGGAGGAGGCCTCCGGGGGGCCCTTCGACTCCCGCTGCGTCAAGGCCCTCATGATCGCCCACCGCACGGGGACCCTCTTCGCCCCGGAGGGAAAGCTCGCCGGGCTGTAGTGGCCGTCACGTCCTTGCCACGCCACGCACGCGGGTAGAATGGGACCGGAGGGACCTCCCATGGACCTGCCGGCCCGTCGCAGCCGCGGCTTCACCCTGGCCGAGCTCCTCATCTCCATGGCCCTGATGACCATCCTCGTGGGCACCATGACCGTGGCCTTCATCCAGGCCCAGGAGGTCTTCACCCGCCAGACCGCCGACATCGAGACCTACGAGTCGGTGCGCCACCTGGCCGACCTGCTCCGGGGCGACCTAGGCCGGGCGGTCCCCAACATGGATGCGAGCTTCGCCGGCCTCGCGGCGATCACCGCGGGCGACACGGCCGCCGCCCAGGAGCTATCGGAGGTGCGCGCCCTCACGGTGCGGGAGTTGCCGTACACCCATGCGGTGGACGCGCTCTCGCACGACGGCGACTCGCTCACCTTCTACTCCCTCCAGGAGCCGGAGGCCGCCAGCGGCGAGCTGCTCCTGGTGCAATACTTCCTCGACGGCAAGGCCGATGAGATCCAGGTCCTGCGCCGCCGCGTGGTCCGCCAGGCGGAGGCGAGCGCCACTTCCCTCCCCCCCGCAGAGGACGTCCTGGTAGGGGTGACGGACGTCCGATTCCGAGTGGCCCTGCAGCTCGGGACCGGCGCCACCACCCTGCAGGACGGCAGCCTCTACCGGCCCTCGGAGGCCGCGACGGCCGGGGCGCGGGATGGGGACCCGGCAGGCGGCGTCTACGCCGCCTGGGGGGAGTTCAAGTCGGGGGACACGCCCCAGGGGGCCCTGACCCGGAGCGGCTTCCTCGTGGTCCGGACCGGGAAGGGCGTGCAGCTCCGCGTCGGCGATCGGGCGCGCCTCGAGGAGCTGCGCTTCGGGCCGACGTCCAGCACGCCCGTCTACGACGCCCCGGGCGGTGCCATCGGACTCCTCCAGCTCGCCCAGAAGAGGGCGGACGGGACCGACGGTTCCATCACCATCCCGGCGGGACTCCAGATCGGGTCCGCGAGCTGGACCCCCGCCACCCCGGCCGCCACGGGAAGCGAGCAGACCATCCTCGGCAGCTCGCAGGAATTCAGCCGATGGACGGCCTTCCGGAACGCCCTCTACACCACCTACGACCTGCGTGCGGTCTATCCGTGGACCCCCACCGGTACCAGCCCCCCGGACTCGAGCTACTTCGTCGCCCTGGACCTGGGCCAGCCATTCGACTTCGACCGCTTCCGGGCCCTCGCCGACCCGGCCGTGGTGGGGAGCGTGGGGACGAACCGCGCCATCCTGGCCGGCGGTCGCTACGGTTTCCTCCCCCCCCGCCTCCAGGTGGAGCTCACCACCTCGGACCCCGAGTCCAGGACCGCCCGCACCGTGCGCTGGGAGTTCCGCCTAGGCCGGTAGCCTTCCGTACAGGCCCGCGAGGGCCGCCGCGAGGACCTCTTCGGTCGCCACGATGAAGATGGGGTCGGACCCGCCGGCGGCCGCCCGGGCCACGGCCCTCGCGTGCTCGTCGCATGGATTCGAGAGCGCCACCACGAGGCGCTCGGCCTGGAACCTCACGGGGAGGACACGGGCGGAGCGGGCCGAGCGCGCGGCGAGGCGCTGCCGCATGGCCCCCACCACCACCAGCGGACCCTCGGTGCAGGCCCGATGCCCCAGCTCCCGGGCCAGGGCCTGCGCCAGCTCGGACTCGGAGAGGACCTCCAGCGAGGCCAGGGCCCAGGCCAGGGGACGGCGCGCCCGGGAGGCCAGCTCGCAGGCCTTGTCCAGGGTCGCTTCATCCACCAGCCCACGACCCCGGAGCAGCGCCGCGAGGGCCTCCTCCGCCCGTAGGTCTCCATCCACGGGCCGGGGAGGCGGCTCCATGGGGGGGGGAGGGGAAACCGGCTCCTCGTGGCGCAAGACCCTGGCGGCCCGCGGCACCGGGACCTCCTCCGGCGGTCGGGGGGCGGCGGCGTCGATGCCCAGGGCCTCGGAGGCGGCGGCGACGAAGTCGTCCTCGTCGGCCGGGCCACTCGTCGCCCCCCCCTCACCGGAGGCCGGCCCGGGACCGTCGAAGCCCAGGCCTATGGGCATCTCCTCCGTGGCCCCGTCCAGGTCGTCGGTCGCGGCCGCGGGCGTTTCCGGCACGCGGATGGCCCTGTCCGACCCACCATCGGCCGGCGGGCCTGGGCCGTCCCGCGGACCGACGACCGGGTCGCCGAAGGCGTCCACCTGGGCCTCCGCGAGCCCGTGGGCCTGCCGCGCGGCCTGGTCGTGCTCCCGCCTCGCGCGCTCCCTCTCGTCGGGGTCGGTGATCACGACGGCCCCGGGTACGTCGAAATCGATCTCGCTGAGGATGGCCTCGCCCGGGGAACGCGTGGAACGCTCGGTCACGCAGTAGGAGCAGAGCAGCTTCCCACCCACAGTGCGTCTCAGCTCCACGGCGGCGATGGTCCCCCCGCAACCGTCGCAGAAGGTGGGCCCGGCCCCGCCCGGCACCACCGTGACGCCCGGGACGGGTTCATCGGCAAGGGGGGGGACCAGGAACACCTTGCGACAGCGTGGGCAGCGCACCCTGCGCCCTGCCAGCTCCTCCCGGAGCCGGAGCTGAACCTTGCAGCGTTCGCAGCCCACTTCGATCACGCGGACCTCGGCTCGCCTCTACCATACCGGGTGCAGTGCGCATTCAGCCAGTCCATCACCCGGGACGCCACGGTCGGGTCGAAGACCACCTCGGCGTGATTGACGGGGTAACCCACCGCCTCCCGCTCGAACCCCAGTACCGCGCGCTGGGCGGCCACGATACCGTCCCCCTCCCCATCGCGCCACTCCAGGGGCAGGAGGATCCGCGGCAGGCCGTCGAAGAGCCGGAGCAGCTCCCGCGGCTGCCCCGGTCCGGGCCTGTAGAGCCGGTTGACCCGCGCGCTGGTCCCGTAGGCGTGGTAATAGGGGATCCCGGCGCGCCGCTCGTCCGCCTCGATCCGCTGGAGGGCGCGCAGGAACGGGGCGCCGGGGCGCAGCTCCAGGAGCCCCTCCCCGTAGAGGTCCGTCATGAAGCTCCGCAGCAGGGTCGTGACCAGCGCCGAGCGCACCAGGCCGAGGCCCAGGAGTCCCAGGCCGCCCAGCCGCTGCACCCTCTCCGCCAGGGTGGCCACCCGGGTCCCCCGGTTGGGGGTGGAGAGCATCACCAGGGCCGTCACGCCCCCGGCCAGCTCCGGGTGGGCGTGCAGGACCAGGCGCGCCGCGATACCCCCGCGGCTATGGGCCACGATGGCCACCGGCCGGTCCGGGAAGAGATCCAGGGCGAGCGCCAGGAGCCGCCGGACCTCTTCGACCACGGCCTGTATGGGCCCGATGGGCCCGGTCTGGTCCCAGGCGAGCCGGGGGTAGCCAGCCTCCCCCAGCCGGTCCCAGAGGGGGAGGACCGGTGTGCCCGAGAGCCGCCGGGGGGCGGCCAGGCTCAGCCCCCCGGCGACCCCGCCCGGGGGGAAGACCCCGTCCGCCGGGGCCTGCCCGGTGGTGACGCAGTAGTCGAAGGGGAGACTCCCCCCCGGCAGCCCCTCGCGGCGTCCGCCATCGAAGAGGGTGCGGATGGGCTCCCGGAGCGGGTCCGTCCAGAGGACCGCGGACTCGGCGAAGCCATGGACCAGGAGGACGCAGGGCCTGCAGGGGTCCTGGCCGCCCGGACCGTAGCGGACCCCCAGCGGTGCGAGCCCCGGGTCGCGCTCGACCCGCCTCTGGACGGCCGCGGGGCTGGGGTCGGCGCGGGGCTTCAAGGCGAGCCCCCCTACCTTGGGGTCCCCTCCGCGTCGAGGGCGTCCTCGACCAGGGTCACGCCCTGCGGCAAGCCCCGGTCGTCCAGCTCCACCCCCGCCACCCCCACCCGGGCATACAGGGACCCGACGCCCCGGTCCTCCATGTACCAGGCCGCGGCGCGCACGACCCGCCTCCGCTGGGCGGGCCCGAGGGCCTCCACCGCGAGCCCCCGCCGCCTTCCCTTCACCTCGACGAAGAGCAGCTCGTCTCCACGGGTGGCAACCAGGTCCAGCTCCCCGGCGGGCGTGCGCAGCCTGCGGCCCAGGGTGCGCCAGCCCCGCCGCCGGAGCTCTCGCTCAGCGGCTCGCTCCGCCCGGCGACCCCGCGCGAGGCGGTCCAGCGGGCGGGGGCGAAGCCTGTCGAGGAGGCGTCGGGCCGGGGACAGCAGGCGGTACGGCCTCAACCGCCGCTGACCTCCCGGATCCGCGTGGCCTTGCCCACCCGACCGCGCAGGTAGAACAACTTGGCCCGGCGGACGCGCCCGCGCCGCTTCACCTCGATGCGCTCGATCTTCGGCGAGTGCAGGGGGAAGACCCGCTCCACGCCCTCGCCCTGCACGATCCGGCGGACGGTGAAGCTCTCCCGGATGCCCTTGCCCCGGCGCGCGATCACCGTCCCGTTGAAGACCTGGACGCGTTCCTTGTCTCCCTCGCGGATCTTCACGTGGACGTCCACCGTGTCCCCCACGCCGAACTCGCCCGGCGCCTCCCTCAGGAGGGAGTTTTCCACTTCCTCGACCCTCTTCATGGCCTTCATGGCTTGCTCCTACTCCTCCGTTCCTTGCACACCTTGCGCCCCTTGCCCCTGCGGCCCCGAACCCGCCAGGAGGTCGGGCCGCCGCTCCCTGGTCCTCCGGAGGGACTGCTCCGAGCGCCAGCGGGCGATGGCCCCGTGATCCCCGGAGAGCAGGACCTCGGGCACGCGCATCCCCCGGAACTCCGCGGGTCGCGTGTACTGCGGGTATTCCAGCAGGCCCTCCCCGAACGACTCGCAGGCCGCCGAGGTCCCGTCCCCCAGGACGCCGGGGAGGAGCCGCGCCGTCCCATCGATGAGCACCAGGGCCGGCAGCTCGCCCCCCGTCAGCACGTAATCCCCCACCGACACCTCCTCCGGGGCCAGGGCCAGGCGCACCCTCTCGTCGAATCCCTCGTAGTGTCCCGCCACCAGGACCAGTCGCTCCTCCCGGGCCAGCCCCGCCAGGAGGGCCTGGTCCAGCCGACGCCCCTGGGGCGTGAGCAGGATCAGCCGCCCGGGCCGCGGGCAGGCCCCCTGCACCGCCTCCACCGCCCGGGTGACAGGCCCCGGCATGAGCACCATGCCCGGGCCGCCCCCGTACGGCCGATCGTCCACGCTCCGATGCCTGTCCTCCTCGGCCCAGTGCCGGAGGTCGTGGACCTGCACCTCCAGGAGGCCCCGCCGCCTCGCCCTCCCGAGGATGCTCTCGTCCAGGAACGGGAGGAACATCCCCGGGAAGAGGGTCAAGACGTCGATGCGCATGGGCGTACGCTCGCCTGTCGGAGGACCCCCGCGCGGGCTCAGGCCTGGGCCTGACCCTCGGCGGCGGCGCCCGCGCCGGCGCCCGCGCCGGCGGCCGCGGCGGCCTTGGCGGCGGAGGCCGTGGCGGCGGCGGCCTTGGCGCGCCGCTCGCCCCTCGCGCGCTCGGCACGCCTCCGCTCCAGCTTGGCGCGGCCGCGCTCGCTCAGGGTCGTGGGCCTCCGCCGCGCCGTCTTGCGCACCTTGACCTTCTTCGGCGCGCGGGCCGGCCAGCGGAATCCGGCCCCCGCGAGCAGGGTCCTCACCGCCTCCGAGGGCTGGGCGCCGAGCCGGTACCAGTGGAGCACCCGATCGCCGTTGAACTTGAGTCGCCCGTCGCCGGAGGCCACCAGCGGGTCGTAATAGCCGATCTGCTCCAGGGACCGCCCGTCCCTGGCGGACCGCTTCTCCATGACCTCGATCCGGAAGAACGGCCGGTGCTTCCGGCCGAACCGCTTGAGTCGAACCACCACCATCGCGTCTACTCCCTTCCTCTAGTGTCGCCCGCGCCGGCCGCCCATGAGGGCCCGCAAGCCGCCGCCCTTCTTCATCTGCTTCATGAGGTCTCGCATGTGACGGAACTGCTTCAGGAGGTCGTTGACCTCCTGGACGCTGGTCCCGCTGCCCCGGGCGATCCGGAAGCGCCGCCGGCCGTCGATGATCTCCGGTCGGCGCCGCTCCGCGGGCGTCATGGACGCGATGATCGCCTCCACGTGCTGGATCTCGTCCCCATCCAGGTCCACGCCCTCGAGCTGCTTCCCCAGCCCGGGGATCATCCCCAGGACGTCCTTCAGCGGTCCCATCTTCTTGACCGCCGCGAGCTGTTGCCGCATGTCCTCCAGGTCGAAGGTGGCCTCGAGCAGCTTCTGCTGCATGGCCAGGGCCTTCTCCTGGTCCACCGCCTCCTGGGCCTTCTCCACGAGCCCGACGATGTCGCCCATGCCCAGGATCCGGCTCGCCATGCGGTCCGGGTGGAACTCCTCCAGCCTGTCCAGTTTCTCCCCCAGGCCGACGAACTTCACCGGACGGCCCGTGACCGCCTTGATGGACAGGGCGGCCCCGCCCCGCGCGTCGCCGTCCAGCTTCGTGAGGATGAGCCCGGACACCTCGAGCTGGTCGTTGAACTCCTTCGCGCTCGTGACCGCGTCCTGGCCCGTCATGGCGTCACAGACCAGGAAGACCTCCTGGGGTCGGACCCTTTCGGCGATCTCCTTCAGCTCGGCCATGAGTTCCCGGTCCACGTGCAGCCGGCCCGCCGTGTCCAGGATCACCACGTCGCAGCCCTGGGCGCGGGCGGCCTCCACCCCCCGCTCGCAGACCTTCACGGGCCGGGCGCCCGGTTCCTCCGCGTGGACGGGGACACCCAGCTCGCGACCCAGGACCTGGAGCTGTTCGATGGCCGCGGGCCGCTGGAGGTCGGCGGCCACCAGGAGTGGCTGGAGGCCCTTGCGCCGGAACCAGGCCGCCAGCTTCCCACAGGTGGTGGTCTTCCCGGAGCCCTGGAGTCCGGCCATCAGGATGACCGTCGGGCCGGAGGGATTTCGGCGCAGCGCGGTGTCCGTGGGCCCCATGAGGGCCGTCAGCTCGTCCTGCACGATCTTGACGATCTGCTGGCCGGGCCGGACGTGGCGGATGACCTCCTGGCCCACGGCCCTCGCCTCCACGGCCTTGACGAAGTCCTTGACGACCTTGAAGTGGACGTCGGCCGCCAGGAGGGCCATGCGCACCTCGCGCAGGCCATCCGTGATGTTGGCCTCCGTGAGCTTGCCCCGGGCCTTGAGACGGTCCAGGGCCGCGTTCAGCCCACCGGTGATGGACTCGAACACGAGTCTCTCCCCGACCTCACGCCACGCCCCCCTCGAAGGCCTCGCCGGGCCCCTCCACGCGGCGGATGGCCGCCCCCAGGCCCGCCAGGCGCTCGTCCAGGCGCTCGTAGCCCCGGTCCAGGTGGTAGACCCTCTGGATCTCGGTGACGCCCTTGGCTACCAGACCGGCCAGGACCAGGGCCGCGCTGGCGCGCAGGTCGCTGGCCATCACCTCGGCCCCGGAGAGCTGCCGCTGCCCGCTCACGACGGCGCTCGCCCCCTGCTTGCGGATGCTGGCCCCCATGCGGTTCAGCTCGGCCACGTGCATGAAGCGGTCGGGGTAGATGGTCTCCGTGATGACGCTGATGCCGTCGGCGATGGTGAGCAGCGCCATGAGCTGGCTCTGCAGGTCCGTGGGGAAGCCCGGATAGGGCTGCGTCGTGACGTCCACCGGGTCCACGTCCCTGGAGGCGTGGACCCGGAGCCCCCCGTCCTCCCTCACCACCCGGATGCCGATCTGGCGCAGCACGTCCGAGACGGCCCCCAGGTGGTCGCCCCGGGCGCCCTCCACCCGGATGTCGCTGTTGGCCATGGCCCCGGCCAGGACGAGGGTCCCGGCCTCGATGCGATCCGGGATGACCGTGTAGTCGCATCCGCGGAGCTCGGAGACGCCCTCGACTGCGATCCGGGGCGTGCCCTGCCCCTGGACCCGGGCCCCGCAGGCCACCAGGAAGTCCGCCAGGTCCGTCACCTCGGGCTCGCAGGCCGCCCCCTCGATGACCGTGGTCCCCTCCGCCAGGGTGGCGGCCATCATCACGTTGGCGGTCCCGGTGACCGTGGGCCCCGTGTGGCCGCCCAGGAAGACCTCGGCCCCCCGCAGCCGTGTGGCCACGGCGTCGAAGTAGCCGTGCTCCAGGGGCAGCGTTGCCCCCAGGGCCTCCAGCCCCTTCTTGTGGAGGTCCACGGGCCGCACCCCGATGGCGCAGCCCCCGGGCATGGCCACCCGGGCCTTGCCCCGCCGCGCCAGGAGCGGCCCCAGGACGCAGAAGGAGGCGCGCATCCGCCTCACCAGGTCGTAGCGCGCCTCGCAGGGGGCCTCGTCCACCACCTCCAGCTCGATGGTGTGCTCCCCCAGCCACTCGGCCGCCATCCCCAGCTCCCGGAGGATGGTCAGGGTGAACTCCACGTCTCGCAGGCGGGGGACGTTGTGGACGCGGCTCCGGCCCCGGGTCATGAGGGTGGCGAAGAGGATCGGGAGGGCGGCGTTCTTCGACCCGCCCACCCGCACGCTGCCCGAGAGCTTGCGCCCCCCCTCGATGACGAAGCGGTCCATGGGAAGCCCTGGGGAGGCCCTAGCCCCCCTCGCGGGCCGTGAGCACCCGCTCCACGCGTGCGTAGTCCCGGGTCACCTGGCTGGAGGCGAAGCCCGCCTCCCGGAAGAGCCGCTCCACCTGGGGCCGCCGACCGGCCCCCAGCTCGACGATCACGGCCCCCCCCGCGGCCAGCACTCGCCGCGCGCCGGCGGCCAGGCGGCGATACAGGTCCAGGCCCTCCGGGCCACCCTGGAGGGCCTCGGGCGGTTCGTGCTCGCGCACGTCGCGGGGGAGGGCCTCCCTCTCGGAGGTGGCCACGTAGGGCGGATTCGAGACGATGAGGTCGAAACCCCCCGTCCGGCCTTCCAGGCCGGCCCCGGCGAAGGGTTCCAGGGCGTCCGCGGCCAGGAGGCGCACCCGGTCGCCGACCCCGCACGCGGCGACGTTCGCCCGGGCGACCTCCAGGGCCGACCGGCTGAGGTCCGTGGCCACCACCCGCACCGCCGCGTGCTGCCGGGCCAGGGCCACGGCCACGCAGCCGCTCCCGGTCCCCACCTCGAGGACGCGGGGGCGCCCGCGGCCCTGTTCCGCCAGGCGGGCCAGCCACTCCAGGGCCACGTCCACGAGGTGCTCCGTCTCGGGCCTGGGGATAAGTACCCGGTCGTCGACCGCGAGCCGCAGGGAGTAGAACTCCCGCTCGCCCAGGAGATAGGCCACGGGCCGCCCCTCGGCCCGGAGGCGGACCAGCTCCCGGAAGCGGTCCCGCTCCCCGTCCAGGAGCGGCCGGTCGTGATCGAGGAAGAGCCGCAGCCGATCGCAGCCCAGGACCCGCGCCAGGAGCAGCTCCGCGTCCAGGCGGCCCGTGGCCGAGCCTCTCTGCTCCAGGAAGCCGGCGGTCCAGCCCAGGATGGTGCGCACCGTCCACGTCTCGCGGCTGGCGGTCTTCACGGGGAGGCGTCCCCCAGGTCCAGGTCCTTCATCCGGGCCTCCCGCTCCGCGGCCAGGAGGGCGTCCACCACCCCGTCCAGGCGGCCCAGGAGGACGTTCTCCAGGTCGTAGATGCTCACCTTGATCCGGTGGTCCGTGACCCGGTTCTCGGCGAAGTTGTAGGTGCGAATCTTCTCGCTGCGGTCCCCCGTCCCGATGAGGCGCCGCCGCAGGTCGCCCCGCTCGGCGTGCAGCTTCGCCACCTGGGCGTCGTAGATCCGTGTGCGCAGCACGCGCAGGGCCTTCGCCTTGTTCTTGTGCTGGCTCTTCTCGTCCTGGCAGCTCACCACCAGGCCGCTGGGGAGGTGCCGGATCCGTACCGCGCTGTCGGTCTTGTTCACGTGCTGGCCCCCCGGGCCCGAGGCGCGGAAGGTCTCGATCTCCAGGTCCTGCGGACGGATCTCCAGCTCGACCTCCTCGGCCTCCGGGAGGACCGCCACCGTCGCGGTGGAGGTGTGGATGCGCCCCTGGGCCTCCGTCACCGGGACCCGCTGGACCCGGTGCACCCCGCTCTCGTACTTGAGCCGCTGGTAGACCCCCTCGCCGGACAGGCCGAAGGTGCTGTGCTTGACGCCGCCCAGCTCGGTGCTCACCGAGTCCAGTGCCTCCACCTTCCAGCCCCGCCCCTCGCCGTAGCGGGAGTACATCCGCACTAGGTCCGCCGCGAAGAGTGCCGCCTCCTCGCCCCCGGTCCCCGCGCGCACCTCGACGATGGCGTTCCGGTGGTCGTCCCCGTCGCTCGAGACGAAGCCCTCGATGAGCTCCCCCCGCAGGGCGTCCCGCCGCGCCTCCAGTCCGGGGATCTCCGAGCGCGCCAGTTCCGCGAGCTCGGGGTCCTCCGGATGGGCGACGAGCTGACGCGTCTCCTCGAGTTCCCCCTCCAGTGCCCGCATCTGCCGGTACTTCCCCACCGTGCGAGCCAGCGCCCCACGCTCCCGCGCGAAGGCGACGTAGCGTGGACCGTCGGCGATGACCTCCGGGTCCGACACGAGGCGCTCCAGCTCGTCGAAGCGCCGCGCCATCTCTTCCAGACGGCCGAAGACCCCAGGGGACGCCACGCGCACGTCTCGGTCGCGGGGGTATCGGTCTTCAGGAACCGGACGCGGCGGGGGCCTGGGCGGACTGCGCCCGCCCGCCGCTCCAGCCGTACTTCCGCTGGAAACGTTCCACACGGCCGGCGGTGTCCACGAACTTCTGCTTGCCCGTGTAGAAGGGGTGGCAGGACCCGCAGATCTCGACGCTGAGCTTGGGCCGGGTGGACCGGGTCGTGAAGCTGCTCCCGCACCCGCAGGTGACGACGCATTCCACGTAATCCGGGTGGATGCCTTCCTTCATGACTCTCGCTCCTCCCTGGGGGGGCCTCGGAAGGGGCGGAGTATAGCCCCGGGCCCTCCGGAGGGCAAGCATGGCCCCCTGCGGGCGGCTTCAGGCCGAGTCGCGCTTGCGGCCGCCGCGGGCCACCGTGACCACCGCCTTCTCGCGGCGGACCACGGCCCCGTCGATGACGTACTTGCACACGTCCTTGCGGCCCGGCAGGTCGAACTGGATGTCCAGCATCAGCTCCTCGAAGATCGCCCGGAGTCCCCGCGCGCCGGTCTCGCGCTTCAGGGCCATGCGCGCCACCTCTTTCAGGGCGTCGTCGGTGAACTCCAGCTCGGCGTCCTCCAGCTCGAAGAACTTCCTGTACTGTTTGATGATGGCATTGCGGGGTTCGGTCATGACCCGCAGCAGATCCTCTTCCCCCAGGGGGTCCAGGGTGGCGACCACGGGCAGCCTCCCCACCAGCTCCGGGATCATGCCGAACTTGATGATGTCGTCCGGCTCCGCCTTCCGGAGGAGCTCCTTCAGGCCCTGGCCCTCCTCGGTCGTCTTCTGGTCGTGGAAGCCGATGAGCCGGGTCCCCAGCCTCTGGCCCACGATGTCGTCCAGGCCGACGAAGGTCCCGCCGCAGATGAAGAGGATCTTCGACGTATCCATCTGGATGTACTGCTGTTCGGGGTGCTTCCGGCCTCCCTGGGGGGGGATGTTGGAGATGGTGCCCTCCAGCATCTTGAGGAGGGCCTGCTGCACGCCCTCGCCCGACACGTCCCGGGTGATGGAGATGTTCTGGGT
>JACQVX010000137.1 GCA_016209495.1 Planctomycetota bacterium | reverse complement strand
GTGCTGGTCCGTCCCGCGGATGGGGGCTACGAGATCGTGGCTGGCGAGCGCCGCTGGCGGGCGGCCCGCATGGCGGGGCTGGGTCGTGTCCCGGTGGTGATCCGGGACATCCCGGACACTCGGATCCTGGAGCTGGCCCTCATCGAGAACCTCCAGCGGGAGGACCTGAATCCCATGGAGGTGGCCATCGCCTACCGGGACCTGGTGGAGGACCTGGGGCTCAGTCAGGAAGATGTGGCACGCCGCATGGGGCGGAGCCGTCCCGCCGTGGCCAATGCGCTGCGGCTCCTGGAGCTGCCGGCGCGTGTCCAGGAGCTGGTCTCCCGGGGCGCCCTTTCCGCGGGCCATGCCCGCGCCCTCCTGGGGGTGCGCGACCCGTCGGCCCAGTGGCGACTCTGCGAGCGCGCCATCAGAGAGGAGCTGTCCGTGCGCTCGCTGGAGGCCCTTGTGGCCCGAATCCGCGCGGAGCCGGGCCCCAGCGTGGTAGCACAGGACGCGCCGCGCAAGGCGCCGCACCTCGCCGCCCTGGAGGAGCGGCTGCGCCAGAGGCTGGGGACGAAGGTGGAGATCGTCGTCGATGGCGGCGGGGCCCGGGGCCGGGTGGTCATCGAGTTCTACGGCCACGCGCAGTTCGAGGGCCTGCTGGGCGCCCTCGGGGCGTGAGACGAGCCGCCTTGGGATGGTGGCCCGGGATGTCCCGAGACGTCGCGGCCGGGCGTGTCCCGAGACATCCCGGACATCCCGGACATCGGTCCCCGTGCGCGCGGGGGGCCCAGGCGACGGCGCTCGCGGCCCGACCGGAGGGATGGCCGTGAGGCGTTGCCTGGAGAAGGTGCTCTCGGGCCAGGCCCTGGACGAACGGGAGGCGACCCTGGCCTTTGCCTCCATCATGGACGGGGAGGCCACCGCCGCCCAGATCGGGGCCTTCCTTGCGGCCCTCCGGGTGCGCGGGGAGGCGGTCGAGGAGGTGGTGGGCGGGGCCCGGGCCCTGCGGTCGCGCGCCACGCGGATCCCGGTCCCCCCCGAGGGGCTCGTGGACACCTGCGGCACGGGAGGGGATGGGAAGGGGAGCTTCAACATCTCGACGGCGGCGGCTCTGGTGGCGGCCGCGGGCGGGGCGAGGGTGGCCAAGCACGGGAACGTGGGCGTCTCCAGCGCCTCGGGGAGCGCGGACTGCCTCCGGGAGCTGGGTGTGGACACGCTGGCGCCGCCGGCCACGGTGGCGCGGTGTATCCTTCGCGCCGGGGTGGGATTCCTATACGCCCGGGAGCTGCACCCGGCCATGGCTCGCGCCGCCCCGATCCGGCGGGAGCTGGGGGTGCGCACCGTCTTCAATCTCCTGGGGCCGCTCGCGAACCCCGCCGGGGCCTCTCGCCAGCTCCTGGGGGTCTATCACGCCTCCCTGGTCCTCCCCATGGCCCGTGTCCTCTCGCGCCTGGGCGCCGAGCGCGCCCTGGTCGTGCATGGGGCCGAGGGCCTGGACGAGGTCTCCGCCTGGGGGCCGACCATCGCCGCGGAGGTGCGGGGCGAGGAGGTCCGGGAGTGGGCCCTGGGCCCCGAGGACTTCGGCCTGTCCCGGGATGTCCCGGATGTCCCGGGACGTCGGGGCCGGGGTCCCTGGGATGCCCTGGCCGAGTTGCGGGTGGAGGACCCCGTGGAGAGCGCCCGGCGTGTCCTGGAGGTCCTGGAGGGACGTCCCGGGATGTCCCGGGACGTCGTGGTCGTCAACGCCGCCGCCGCCCTGTACGTGGCCGGCATCGTCCCCTGTCTCGAGGAGGGGGCGCGACGTGCACGCGACGCCATCGACCGGGGGCGGGCGATGGCGGTCCTCGACGGCCTCAGAGAAACCAGCCGCTGGAGAGGGGAGGGGGTGATCCATGAGACCTGATCGCGCTTGCCGCACGGGGGTGCTGGCGTGCCTGGCATGGCTGGGTGCCACGGGCGGTTTGGTCGCCCAGGAGTCGGTGCCGGCCCTGGAGGCGCCCCCCGATTCCCCCCCGGGGGACGCCCTCCGCGTCTCGCTGGCCGACTACCTGCGCCGGGTGCTCTCGGGGAACATCGGCGCCGAGGTGGACCGCCTGACCGTCGATGCGGCCCGCGAGGAAGTGGTGCGCGCGGTGGCGGCCTTCGACCCCACCCTCACCGCCAGTGGGAGCCGGGGGAAGCTCCGCGCGAACCAGTTCGTCGCCACCGCCGTCTCGGCGGCCTTCCTCCAGACGACGACGGGCTTCCACGTCAACGAGACCAACACCATGTCGCTCTCGGGGGGCCTGAGCCAGCGCTTCGCCACGGGGACGGAGTATTCCGTCAACTACACCCAGTCCCGCACGCATTCCGAGTTCTCCAGCGACCTGAATCCGCGCTTCGCGCCGCGGGCGGTCCTCAGCCTGAGCCAGCCCCTGCTGGCGGGCCTGGGCGCCGGGCAGAACAAGGCGGACCTCCGCTTGGCGCGCAACTCGCGACGCTCGGCGGTCCACGACCTGGAGAAGTCCATGGCGGCGCTCCTGGCGGACGCGGAGCGGCGCTACTGGGACCTGGTGCTGGCCCGGGAGAACCTGGAGGTGAAGGACCAGTCCCTGCGCCTGGCGGAGGACCTGCTCGAGATCAACCGCCGGAAATTCGAGGTGGGCGTGGCCGCCGAGCTGGACGTGGTGACGGCCGAGGCGGGCGTGGCCTCCCAGCGGGAGGGGATCATCATCGCCCGCAACGAGGTGCGGGGGGCCGAGGAGCGGCTGCTGGCCCTGACCCTCGGGCCAGGGGTGCCCTTCCCCGAGGGGGCGGTGCTCCCGACGGATCCCGCCGAGCTGACCGAGGTGCCCGTGGACCTGGCGCGGAGCCTGGGGCGCGCCTTGTCGGGGCGGGCCGAACTGGCGAGCGCCCTGCTGGCGGAGGACAGCGCCCGGCTGACGGAGCGGAAGTCACGGCAGGCCATGCTCCCCAGCCTCAACCTCACGGGGAGCCTGACGGAGAACGGCCTGGGGCGGGGCTCCGGGTCCAGCGAGGAGTCGCTGGAGTCCGGCCGCTTCCACGACTGGAGCGTCTCGCTGGAGTTCTCCATGCCCTGGGGGCTCAACGCCGGCAAGGCCGCCTACCGGAAGGGCCGCGTGGCCCGGCGGCAGGCGGAACTGCGCACCGCGACCCTGCGAGTGTCCATCGAGCAGGAGGTGCGCGGCGCCGTCCGGAACCTCCAGGCGGTGCGGGAACGCGTGGAGGCGACGCGGGCGGCCGTCCGCCTGGCAGGGGAGAAGCTCCGCGGCGAGCAGAAGAAGTTCGAGGCCGGGCTCTCCACCGCCTACAACGTCCTCCAGTTTCAGGAGGACCTGGCGGACGCGCGCTCCAGGGAGACCCGGGCCGTCGTCGACTACCGGCTGGCCGTGACGGCCCTCTACCAGTCCGAGGGGAGTCTGCTGGACCACTACCGCGAGGAGATGGGCATCGTGGCTCGGTAGCCCCGCCCCGTCCAAGGATGACCCCGGACGATCAAGCGAAAGACCCCTCGGGCGCCACCGGGCCGCCCACCGCACCGCCCGAGACGGGCGGCACCACGTTCCTCCACACCCAGGAGGCGCTGGAGGAGCGCCTGGAGGCGCCGCTCCGGGCCCTCGCGGAGACACCCCCCGAGACCGAACCGGAGGTCGTCCGCCGCCGCCGGGCCGAGCTGGCCGAGGCTTACTGGGACGGGGTGATCAAGGCCGTGCGCAACCTCGTCCGCAACACCACCGACGAGAGGTTGGAATTCAGCCCCAGGGAGACGGAGTTCCTCGGCTACGCCCTGCCCGCCAGGGATCTCCTCCCGGCCTGGGTCCCCCTGCGGGAGCAGGTGCGGCGGGCCCTGGCCAGCGCCCCGGCGGGGGTCCTCCCGGTCATCCATGTCCATGACACGCTTCAGCAGGCCCATTCCCGGTTCCTGCGCTTCGACAAGGAGCGTCGGCTCCTGGAGCGGGACGCCCAGTTCGCGGGGAAGCTCGACGCGGTGCTCAAGCGGCTCGAGGCGGAGCGGCGGGTGCGTGACCACGCGCAGCAGGCGCTGCTCTCCGAGAAGGACCAGAAGGAGCTGCGCGCCGTCAACCAGCGCCACGAGAAGCTCATGGTGGAGTTCCTCCCGCTCCAGAGGGAGATCCATACCCATGGCCTCAAGACCGAGGAGGAGCGCCGCCGCTACCTGAACCTCCGGCGCCAGGTGACCCAGTACCTGCGGGAGCGGGAACGGGTCCTGGATACCTACGCCGAGGGGGAGGCGATCCGGGAGGGAAGCCTGGAGATAGAACGCTCCTTCAAGCAGTACTTCGATCTCCTGGAGGCGCGAATCGACGTGGCGAAGCAGGTGCGGGGGATGGCGGACTTCCGCCGGGAGACGAAGCTCATCGACGTGCGCAACGCGGTCCGGGACGAGGCCTACATCCTGAACGAGTTCTCCAAGCTGGCCTCCCGCCGTCTCAAGCTGGACCCCGTCCCCGTCCCCCTGGGGGACCGGGAGGTGGTGACGCCGGAGCGGGCGCTGCGCGAGCTGGATAGGGTGTTGGAGTGGGACCCGCGGCTCTTCGAGAACGAGGGAGTCCGGCTGGACGGGCTACCGAGCCTGCTCCTGGTGCCCGGCCTGGGCAACGGGAACTACGACGTAGAGCGCAACCGGCTCATCGTGCCGGAGCAGGCGCCACGAGACCTCCTGACCTCCGTGGTGCAGGCGGCCATCTACTACCGGCTGGACGTGGACCGGCATCGCGGTGGGCGGGCCATGATCGGTTCGTTCCACCGGGAGGTGAAGGGCAACGAGGACCTGACCAGCCAGCAGAAGCTGCGGGTGCGGCTGATGAAGGCCTACTTCCTCTGGGTGACGAAGGAGTCCCAGGGGTTCCAGGTCCTCGGCCGGGAGCTGCGGGCCTGGTTCGAGCGCCGGATCGGCCCGAACAAGAACGACGTCATCACGCCGTATCGGCTACGAGGGCTGGACGGCATGAAGGCCCGGGAGGAGGTCAAACGGCTGGAGCTTCTGGAGGGGGGCACTGCCAGGGTCCAGTACGAGCTCGCGGTGCTGCACGCCCGCCTGGACCACACCGAGAAGGCGCTGGAGCAACTGCGCAGCGTCATGCGCGCGGCCCCGGGGCACTTCGAGGCCTACTACAGCGCGGCCATCCTCTTCTGGAAGATGGCCAAGCAGAAGGAGGCCCGCACCCTCTTCACGAAGTTCGTCCGGGATTCCCCCCCGAGCTGGTGGTCCCGGAAGGCCCAGGAGCACCTCCTGAAGCTGAGCTCCTGACGGCCCCGGGTTCGGTTCAGGGGACGGGGACGAATGTGGGGTCCAGGTCCCGGGCCAGCCTCCGGTAAAGGGCCGCCCGAGGGGCATCCCCCACGGACGCCTCGATGCGCGCGGCCAGGTGGTAGAGCTCCGCGTCGCGGTAGCCCCAGCGCAGGGCGCCGCGCACGGCCGTCCGGGCCGAGGGGGCATCTCCAGCGACCAGGAGCGCGCGCGCCAGGGTCGCCAAAGTATTCGGGTCCCGACGTAGCGCCGCATCCGAACGGGCGAGGTCCACCGCCTCCCGGACTGCCTCCTGGCCCCCCCGCTCCACCAGGATGGCCGCTAGCTCGGTGCGGTGGCCGACCGGCGTGAGCCTCAGTTCCGCACGCACCACCGCTTCGGCCTGGGCCAGGAGCCGCGTGGCCTCCCCGGGGTCCCCCGCCGAGCGCCGCACCCGGGCCAAGGCCAGGAGCAGCATGGGCTCCTTGTGGATGGCGTGGGCCTCGAGGTAGATGCTGGTGGCCTCCTCCAGGTGTCCCCATCGGAGGTAGACCTCGCCCAGGCCCCTGGCCGCCGCGACGTGGCCGGGGACGAGCCGCAAGGCCTCCCGGGAAAGGGCGCAGGCCGTCGCCAAGTCCCCGTGCCGGAGGTGGAAGCGGCCGAGCCAGGCCCGGACACTGGCCGAGGCCTCGACCTCTCCCAGGTCCTCCAGGGTCAAGGCTCGCCATCCGTCGTCCAGGGCCTCGTCGTCCCGGCCCAGGGCCTCCAGGGCCAGGGCCCGCAGGCCCAGCGTCCCCACAGTGGGGACGCGGTCCACGAGGCGTTCTGCCGCCTCCAGGGCGGAAAGGGGGTCCCCCTGACCCAGGTGCGCCGTCACCAGGACCGAGAGGGCCGACTCGGAGCGCGGGTCCTCCTCCAGGACCTCCAGGGCCCACCGTATGGCACCGGGGAACTCGTGCCGCGCCTCCGCGACCTCCGCCAGGATCACCCTCGCCCCCGGGTTGGGCGAGGGCAGGAGCTGGAGGGACTCGCGGGCCAACGACGCGGCGCGGTCGTAGGGCGCGGCCCCCCCGCCGCGGCGGGCCTGGGCGAGGTAGAGCCCCGCCAGGGCCGAGCGGTCCAGGGCGCTACCCGGGTCGCGCCGGAGCCGCTCCCGGAGGAAATTGGCCTCGGCCTCAGGGTCCACCGGCGAGCCCAGGGGGAGCCGATAGGCCGCCCGCTCCCTCGCCTCCTCCGTCGGCCAGCGGAGGTGGTCCACCACGGCGAAGGCCACGACGGCCGCCCCCAGGACGAGGACAGCCGTCGCGGCCGAGCGACGCGCCGGGGTTCCCACCGCGGCCTCTCCGGGACCTGCCCTCGGACTAGTGGGGCGCCGCCAGGAAGGGGAAGGTGGCGGCACCGTTGGCCACCGTCTGGCCGTTGAGCAGCTTGTGGCCGGGTTGGGCCTCGTTGCCCGCCTGCCCCGTATAGCTCACCCCATCGGCGACGGTGGGGGCCCCCGTGCCGCTGGCGAGGACGCTCAGGGTAATGTCGATGACGTCGTCCTCGATCTTGCGGCCGGCGACGGGCCGGGCCACCGAACCGGCGGGCGTCACGCCGGCGTCGGCCGTGATCAGGATGGCCCCGTTCGCGTAGGCCGCGGTCCCCACGGGGCTCGCGATGTTCGTGTCGATGCGCAGGACGTCCGGGATGAGGGACTTGACCACGGTGAGGGCATTGGTGTGATCCGTCCCGTCCAGGCCGTCCACGGCATTCAGGACGCCGGCCGCCTCCGTGAGGACGGCGCCCACGAGCGAGGTGGCGTCTTGCGAAGGGGCGATGCTATTGACCGTGTTGAGGAAGTCGTTCGTCGTGAAGAGCCCCTCGTTGATGGCGGGGCGGCCGATGCGCTCCACCTGGCGGTAGGTCGTGGCCGCGGCCACCTTCCGGTCGTCGTCCTTGCACCCGGCGACCAGCGTCGAGGCCAGGGCGAGGAGCCCGGAGAGGGTTGCGACGTGAAGGGCCGTAGGAAGGTTCGAAGGCATGGCGTTGTCTCCTCTCTCCAGGTTCAGTTCGGGACCGAAACGGTTTCCCAGACGTCGAAGCGCGTGAGCGTCGTGCTCCCCTGGAGGAAGGCGATGGGGACCCGCGCGACGATGGCGTTGACGTTGTAGCCGGCCGTGAAATCCACCGCGGTGGCCGCCGTCCGGAAGGCCCCGGCCGCCCCGCCGCGCACCTTGAAGAACTGCTCCACGTCGAAGAAGAAGGGGTCCTCGCGTAGCCCCGCGAAGATGGTCAGGTCCCGGGTCCCCAGGGTGACCGTGTTCTCGATGATCGCCCCGCCCAGCTCCGTGGTCTGGATGGGGTTAGAGGTCCCCTTGCGCACCGCGGACTGGAGGACCTGTCCGTCGAGGAGGGCCGTCACGATGACGGGCTGGCGCTTGTTCGTGTCCGGCGTGCCGAACTCGAAGCGAAGGATGACGTCGTCGGCTCCGGTGGGGGTGTCGGTGTTGGCGGTGACCCGGGTGACGTGAAACTCGTAACGGGCCGTGGTGCTGAAGAAGTACTGCTGGCGCGCCACGGACCGGGGATTCGTGTCCATGATAAGGATGAGGTTGGCGTTGTCGGCGGTGACGCCGGTCTGGTCGCCCTCGCGGAATGCGTAGAGGTCCGTGAGGTTCAGGTTGCGGCCCTTGAGCTCCAGCTCGCCATCATCATGGTCCGAGGCCTGGACCGCGATCCACCCGGCCGAGGTCACCAAGGCCGCGACGATGCCCAGTGTCCTGAGAGAGCGCTGCATGTTTCCTCCTCGAATAAGAGAGGCGAGAGGTTACCTATTGGCGGGGACCCTATCAAGTAGAATTCGCAGCCCGCGTGTCGTGATTCGGAACAGGGGTGTACGGATTCGACGACAGGGAAGGGTGGAATCTTCGCTACGGCCACCATCCGTGATGTAATCAACACGCTACCAAACAGGTAGATGTGAGATTTTCGCGTGGAGCTTCGGGGTCAGGCGTCGAGGAACGAGAGTTGACTACTACTCGCCATCGGGGGGGAGATTCACGCTCGTGAATTTACGTGTGGGCGTCGTTGGGCGATGGCTGGATCGGGCTCACGCCAGGTTTCTCCTTGACCTGGTTCCGGGAGCCGAGGAGAATGCGGCAGTTCACGATCGAGAATCGTGCGCGGGGCCCTATCCTGGGCCGAGCAGTTCAGACAGGACTGGCCCCTTGCGCGGGGCGGAGGCCGTCGTCGTGTGGAGTCGGCGAAGGGGTCGAGCGGTGTGGGGTCTCGCGGCGGTGGCCATGGTGCTGGCCTTCCCTGGGGCAGCAGTCACCACCACGGTCCTCAAGTACTCCAACCAGGAGCTGGCGGAAGACGCCGCTCTCATCCTCGTGGGTCGCTGCGTGGGCACGGAGAGCCACTGGAACGACGACCGGACCGGCATCTACACGGACTACACCTTCGAGGTGAGCGAGTTCGTCAAGGGGGAGAGGGCCTCCCGGACCGTCACGATCCGCCAGTGGGGCGGGGTGGTGGGGGACCGGGGCTACTGGATCCCCGGTTCCACGAGCTATGCCGCCAACGAGGAGGTCTTCGGCTTCTTCACCGACGCCAGCGCGGAGTCGGGGTGCGCGTGGAACGTGGGGCTCTCCCAGGGCAAGTTCACCGTCAAGAAGGACCGGGTGACCCGGCAGAAGGTGCTGACCCGGGACCTGAAGGGTCTGAGCTTCTTCGACCCGGCGAGCCAGACGGTGCAGGAGTTCTCCGAGGAGAACGAGCGGAAGGTCTTCTTCGAGGAGTTCCGGTCCGAGGTGCTGCGCTACGTGGAGAAGCAGCGGCTGGAGAACGGGGGCGCCGAGACGCCCCGCGGGGGCAAATAGGGCTTGGGTCAATCGCCGCAAGGCAGACGAAGGGTGCTGGGGCGCGGCCACGAGACCATCGCCCTCAGCCGGCGCTTCGTCTTCCTCTCGCCCATCCTGGTGGGCCTCGTCTACCTGGCGGTGTTCTCCGGGACGACATACGCCTTCATGCGCCTGGCCTCCGGGGCGGCGGGGATCTTCTGGGCCGGCACCACCACCTCGGCGGTGCCCTACACCATCTCCAGCATCGGCTCCGACGACGTGGGGGACCAGAGCGAGGCGACGGCCTTCCGGCTGGCCTTCAAGGCCTGGGAGCGGCTACCGGACTGCCACCTGCGCTTCCTGGAGGTCACCGACGCGGGTCAGCGGGCCCGCACGGACTGGCAGGCGGGGGACCTGCACCTGTGCTGGTTCGACGAGGGCAACGCCTCGAGCTTCTTCTCGGGCGGCTCGGGGATCATCGCCGTCACCCCCATCTCCTTCTTCGCCAACGGCCAGATCGCCGACGCGGACATCATCTTCAACGGGCGGGACCACCGATTCTCCACCGACGGGACGCCGGGGACCTTCGACATCCAGAACATCGCCACCCACGAGGTGGGCCACTTCCTGGGGCTGGACCACACGGCGGTCTTCGGGGCGACCATGTATCCATTCGCCTTCCAGGGGATGGTCTCCCAGCGCTCGCTGCAGGCGGACGACGTGGCCGGGGCCCGGCACATCTACCCGGAGACCTCGGACGTCTCCGGACGGATCACCGGTCGGGTGGTGCGTCCGGGGGGGCAGGCGGTCAACGGGGCCCACCTGGTGGCGGTGGACCTGGACGGGGAGCCGGCCTCCGCCGGCCGCAGCGACGCGGCGGGCAACTTCCTCATCGGCGGGCTGGCCCCCGGCTCGTATTCGGTCTACGCGGAGCCCCTGGACGGGCCCGTGGAGGAGGCGAACCTCCAGGCCTCCGGTCTCGACCGGGCCTTCGGGACCACGTTCCTCCTGGACGAGTTCGGCCAGCGCCAGTCGGTGCAGGTGCAGGCCCGAAGCGACAGCCCCCTGGCCCGCGAGCTCGCGGTGAATCCGCAGACGGCCCTCAATCTCCTCTCCGTGAGCCCCGCCATCGTCACCATCGGCACCAGCATGTCGCTCACGGTGAGCGGCCAGGGCCTGGGCAGCGGCTCCACCGCCAGCTTCAGCGGGACCGACGTGGCCATCGTCCGCCAGTCCTTCAGCGCCCTCACCGGGCGGCTGGCGGTCGACGTCCAGGTGCGGGCGAACTCGCTCCCGGGCCTTCGCAACGTCGAGGTGCGAGGCCCGAGCGGGGACGTGGCCGTGCTCACCGGAGGGCTGGAGCTGGCCCGGGCCCGGCCCCAGGTGGTCACGGTCTCGCCCAACCGCGGCGAGGTGGCCGGCGGGACCTCCGTGACGGTGAGCGGGGCGAACTTCTTCGAGGGGACGGAGGTCACCATCGGCGGCGAGATGGGCGCCTCCGTGCAGGTGGTGGGCTCGACGACGCTGCGTCTGACGACCCCCCCGGGTCGGCTGGGGCTCGCCGACCTCACGGTCATCGGCGCCGACGGGCAGTTCACCATACTCCGGGGCGGCTTCGAGTACTCGGCGGACCCGGTGGTGGGCGCCCTGACGCCGGCTCGTGGCCCCACGGGGGGAGGCACGCTGGTCTCGGTGGAGGGCGCCAATTTCCAGAACGGCGCCCAGGTCCTCATCGACGACAAGCTATGCTCGGCCGTCAGCTTCGTCTCCTCCGCCAAGCTCAGCGCCGTCACGCCGGCCGGCACCCTGGGCAAGAAGGGGGTCAAGGTCCGGAACCCCAACGGGGCCGTGGCCCAGAAGTCGGAGGGGTTCGAGTACATCGCCCCCCGCATCACGGCGCGGTCCCCTGACCGCGGCTCCTCGAACGGCGGGACGAGGGTGCTCATCACCGGCGAGGGCTTCGGTGCCGGGGCCCAGGTGAGCTTCGGCGGGGTTCCGGGGACCGGGGTCAGCACCTCGGCCGACGGCACCTCTATCACGGTGGTGGCCCCCGTGGCGTCCGCCACCGTGGGCAGCACGGACCCGGACACGGGCGGCCGCGTGGTGGACGTGGTCGTGCGCAACAGCGACGGGACCCAGGGGACCGCCACCGGGGGGTTCACCTACATCGAGGGCCTGGACCCGGTGGTCTCGTCCGTGGCCCCCTCCTCGGGTCCCACCTCGGGGGCGACACCGCTCGTCATCGCGGGCGACAACTTCCTCGCGGGCGCCTCCGTGAGCATCGGGGGCCGCGCGGCGACGCAGGTGGTGGTGGCCAGTCCGCTCCGCATCGAGTGCCTGAGCCCCGCGGGGGACGTGGGGCCGAGGGACGTGGCGGTGCGCAACCCGGACACCCTGGAGGGGATCCTCCGGGGGGGCTACGACTACCGGCAGCCCGCCGCCTCCACGGGGGTCGTCAGCGGCAGCGGGAAGAAGGGCGGCGGCGGGGGTTGCCAGGCGGTGACCGGCCCCGCCACCGCGCTGGACGCCAGCGGGGTGCTCGGCCACGTGCTGCCCTTCGGCCTCTTCTTGCTGGCGGCCCTCCGCCGCAAGCTTGCCCCCCGCCGGCCCTCGCCCGTTCCCTGAGCTCCCCGGGGGCGACGCGAGACCTCGCACTCCGTGTGGCGGCCTCGGCCGACCCAACCCTGGCCCGCGCGTCCCTCGCGCGCTTCCTGGAGACTTGCGGTGCAGGGGTCCTCGAGGACCCTCGCGCCCGCTCCCTTGTCGTCGCCCTGTTCGCCGCGAGCCGTCCGGCGGCGGACCTCCTCTGCCGCAGGCCCGCGCTCGTGGGGCGCTGGCTGGGCGAGGGCTTGCTCCGCGGTCCTGTCGAACTGGCGCGGGACCTGGGGCTCGCGCTGGCCGACTCGTGCGCGCCCCTGGACGCCCTGCGTCGCTTCCACCACGAGGAGGTGGTTCGGGTCCTGGGGGCGGACCTGGTCGGGGGGGCGAGCCTCGAGGCGGTCACGGGGGTCCTCTCCGACGTGGCGGAGGTCATCACCCGGGCCGCCCTGGAGCTGGCCTGGCGGGCGGCCGGTTCGACCGAGGACGGCGCCCCCGGCGGGGGCTCCCCGGGCGGGGGGCTCGCGGTCATGGCCCTGGGCAAGCTCGGGGGCCGAGAGCTCAACTACTCCAGCGACATCGACCTCCTGTTCGTGCACGCGGACGGGATCGACCCGGGGGGCCGCGAACTCCAGGAAAGGGTGGCCCGGCTCTGCGTCGCGCACCTGGGCCGCTTCACCGAGGAGGGGAGGGCCTACCGGGTGGACACGCGGCTACGCCCCGAGGGGGGGGCCGGGGCCCTGACGCGCTCCATCCGGTCCTACGCCGACTACTACGCGAGCTACGGGAGCACCTGGGAGAGGCAGGCCCTCATCAAGGCCCGCCCCCTGGCGGGCGACGCGCGGGTGGGGGAGGGGTTCCTGGAGGCGGTGCGCCCGTTCGTCTTCCGGCGCACCCTGGACGCCACGGCCGTCGCCGACATCCAGTCGCTGCGCTCGCGCATCGAGAGGGAGGCCGCGCGGCGCGGCCTCGACGACGTGAAGCGCGGCTACGGGGGCATCCGGGACATCGAGTTCACCGTGCAGTTCCTCCAGCTCGTGGTCGGTGGGGTGCACCCGGAGGCCCGGTCCACCGGGACCCTCGAGGCCCTGGCGGCCCTGGAGGCGGGGGGGGCCTTCACGCGCCGGGAGGCCGAGGTCCTCCGGGAGGCCTACCGGTTCCTCCGCGCCGTGGAGCACCGGCTGCAGAACGTCCAGCACGCGCAGGTCCACACCCTTCCCCCGGGCGGGCCCGACCTGGAGCGGCTTGCCCGCCAGATGGGACACGCCGACGGCAAGGTCTTCCTGGCCGAGCGGGCCCGACTCGCACACGAGGCCCGCGCGGTCCTCGACCGCGTGCTCATGGGGCTCCCGGTGGAGAGCCGGGGCCGGCCGGCCCCGGAGGCCGAGCTGGCCCTCGACCCGGACCCTCCGCCGGGCCAGGTGGAGCGGGTGCTCGCCCCCTACGGGATCGACGACCCCCGGCGGGCATGGCGGGTCCTCTCGCGCATGGCCTCGGACGAGGCGGGGGGGGTGGTGGCCTCGGGCCGCATCCGCACCGCCTTCGCCGGACTCGCGGCGCCCCTCCTCGCGCGGGTGGCCGAGACCGACGACCCGCACGCCACCCTGGAGCGGCTGGAGCGCGTCCTCTCCACCCTGGGCGCGCGGGGGGTCTTCTACGAACTCATGGCCGAGAACCCGGATGCCCTGCGGGTCCTGGTGCGGCTGGCCACCGGGGGCGACCTCCTGACCGGGGTCCTGGAGCGCCGGCCGGGCCTCCTGGATGAGGTGGTGGACGGGCTCCTCACGCTGGGACGGCCCGAGCGTGGCCGGCTCCGGCGGGAGCTCGAGGAGCGACTGGCGACGGGGGGAGACCCGGTGGAGGTCATGGCGGACTTCCACGGCGTCCACCTGGTCCTGGCGGGGCTCCGGGACCTGGACGGGAGGGCGAACCTGCGCGAGACGATGGCCACCCTCTCGGAGATAGCGGATGCCATCATCGAGGCGTCCACGCAAAGGGCCCTCGACGAGGTGGGCCTGCGCAGGGGCCGCGGCCCCGGCCGCTTCGCCGTCTTCGCCCTGGGGAAGCTCGGGGGCCTCGAACTGAATTACGCCAGCGACCTGGACCTGATCTTCGTCGGCGAGAGCGGCGAAGGGCCCGCCGCGGCCCTGGGCGGCTACGCCCGCGTGGCCCAGCGGGTGCTGCGCCTCCTGGGGGGGTCCACGCGCCTGGGCGCCCTCTACCGGGTGGACACACGGCTCAGACCCGAGGGGAACCAGGGGCCGCTGGTGGTGGGCGATCAGGCCCTGGTGGCCTATTTCCGGGAGGGCCGGGCGGCGCCATGGGAACGCCAGGCCTTCACACGCGCGCGTGCGGTGGCGGGCGATGGCCCCTTCGCAGAGGCGGTGGCGGCCCGGGTGGAGGAGCTGATCTACGGGGGGGGCGGCCGTTCGGGGGGCGGTCTCCCCGGGGGTGGCCTGGCGGCCGAGGTCCGCGCCATGCGCGAACGCCTCGAGCAGGGGGTCGAGGGACCGGACCTGAAGCGGGGGGCGGGGGGCATCGTGGACATCGAGTTCACCGTGCAGCTCCTGCAGCTCGCCCACGGGGCCGACTTCCCGGCCATCCGCAGGGGGAGCACCTTCCTGGCCCTGCACCACCTGGCGGCGGCGGGCCTGCTCGCCCCGGGTGAATACCGGGACCTTCTCACCGCCTACCAGTTCCTCCGCCAGGTGGAGGCCCGGTTACACCTGGTCCACCAGCGGCCCCAGGCCCGGTTGCCCCTGGACGACGCGGAGCTCCGGCGCCTGGCGCGCTTCGCGGGCTACGTGGACACGGCGGACCGGTCGGCCCAGGAGACCTTCATGGAGGAATACCGCTGGCACGTGCAACGGACGCGGCAGGTCTTCGAGGCGGTGGTGACTCGCGAGGGCGACGGGTAGGATCGCCGCGTCGCGACGACCCCCATTCCGGCGGCGGAGCTCCTCATGGACCGGAGGGTCCTGGTGGTGGATGACGAGCGGGCCATGGCCGAGCTGGTGCGGAGGCACCTGGAGCGGGAGGGCTACGCCTGCACCGTGGCCGGCTCCGCCGAGGAGGCCCTGCAGGTCTTCGAGGTGGAGCCGGTGCCCCTGGTCATCACGGACCTGCGCATGGGCGGGATGAACGGGGTGGACCTCCTGCGACGCCTGCGGGAACGCAGTCCCCTCACGGAGGTCATTCTCATGAGCGGCCTGGGCACCATCGAGGAGGCCGTCGAGGCCATGCGGAGGGGGGCCTGGGACTTCATCACGAAGCCCATCCAGTTCGACGAGCTGGACCGTACCCTGGAGCGGCTCCTCCGGACCCGGTCGCTGGAGGCGGAAAATCACCGGCTCAAGGACCTCCTCCGCAAGAAGCACCGGGTGGAGGGCATCGTGGGGAGCTCACCCCCCATGGCGGAGCTGGCGCGGCGCATCACCCGCGTGGCCCGCACCCAGAGCCACGTCCTCGTCCTGGGCGAGAGCGGCACGGGGAAGGAGCTGGTGGCGAGGGCCATCCACTTCCAGGGGGCGAGGACCGAGGGACCGTTCGTCCCGGTCCATTGCGGGGCCATCGCCGCGGGCCTGGTGGAGAGCGAGCTCTTCGGACACCGGAAGGGTGCCTTCACCGGGGCCCATGCGGCAAATCCGGGGCTCTTCCGGGCGGCCGACGGGGGGACCATCTTCCTGGACGAGGTGGCGGAGATGGAACCCGCCCTGCAGGTGAAGCTCCTGCGGGTGCTCCAGGAGGGAGAGATCCGCCCGGTGGGCTCCACCCGGCCGGAACGCTGCGACGCGCGGGTCATCGCGGCGACGAACCGCGACCTGGTCCGGGAGGTGGAAGAGGGGCGCTTCCGGCAAGACCTCTACTACCGCCTGGACGTGGTCTCGCTACGCGTACCGCCGCTCCGGGATCGGCGGGAGGACATCCCGGAGCTGGTGGCCCACTTCCTCGCGGAGAGGGTCCAGGAAGACCCCGCCGTCTCCGTGCGCGGGGTGTCGCAGGGGGCCATGGAGGCCCTCATGGCCTACGCCTGGCCGGGGAACGTGCGCGAGCTCGAAAACGTCATCGAGCGGACCGCGGCCCTCTCGGAGCGGGAGCGCATCGAACGGGACGACCTGCCGGAGCGCTTGCGCGGTCCTGCGGCCCTGAGCGCCCCGCCCACGCCCGCCGGGGGCGGCCACCCCGGCCTCGAGGCCTGGGAGCGCGCCGGGCTCGCACACGCACTCGTCGCCTCCCGGGGCGACAAGCTGGAGGCGGCCCGCCTCCTGGGCCTTCCTCGCAGCACCTTCTACCGGAAGTTGAAGCACCACGGACTGGGCTAGGAGCCCGGATCCGGGAACCGATGGGGCGCATCCCGGAATCGGGACTGCCCGGGTCGCCCAGCGGCGGGCCAAGCGCGTGCCGCGGGGGGTGATGACGGGGCAGGGGCGTGGCAAGCCGTGTGGTTCCAGGCCCCGTGGAGGCGAGCCCCATGACCCGACTGCGCGAGGCCGCGGACGTCCACGACTCCTTCGAACACCTCGCCCATCGGGATGAGGCCGACCACGCCCGATGGGTGGAGATGACCCACCGGCGGCTCTTGCGCCGGGCGACCGGCCCGGTGGTCCTGGCGGTGTTGCTCTCGCTGGCGCTGGTGGTCCCGCCGGCGGTCGGCGCGGCCATGGACCTCCTCGAGGGGCGACACGCCTGGCCCCAGGCGGCCGGCCGGCCCCCGGGTGGCGTCCCGGTCCTCCTGGTGACGGACCCGGCCATGCTGGCCTCGCTCAGGGCCCAGGGTCTGGACGTCCCCTATGCCCCAGCCCCCTCCCGGAGATAGGCCCGCCGTCGTGTGCCCCGAGGGGGGAGGGGCGCCGCCCCTCCCTCCACCCCCCCACCCC
>JACQVX010000136.1 GCA_016209495.1 Planctomycetota bacterium | reverse complement strand
TGGGTCCGCGGCGGCCCCGGCCCTTCGTCCCGGTGAACTCGGCGGCCCTCTCGGAGGCCCTCCTGGAGAGCCAGCTCTTCGGCCACGCCCGCGGGGCCTTCTCCGGGGCGGACCGCGCCCGCCCGGGCCTCCTGGCGGAGGCGGAGGTGTGCCGGGGGCGGTTCCGGGCGGACCTCTACTACCGGCTCCGGGTGATCTGCCTCCGGGTGCCGCCCCTGCGGGAGCGGATGGAGGACCTGCCCGCTCTGGCCGCCCACTTCCTGGCCGCCGCGGCCCAGGGCCAGGCCAAGGAGCTGGACCCGGAGGCCCTGGACCGGCTCCTCTCGCACCCCTGGCCCGGGAACGTGCGGGAGCTGGAGAACGAGATGCGCCGGGTGTCGCTCCTCAGCGGCCCGGTGGTGCGCCCCGCGGACCTCTCCCCGGAGCTGTCCCGGGCCACCCCGCGGGCGCGCCTGGGCGACTCCCGCCGGGCCTGGGAACGGGAGGCCCTGCGCTCGGCCCTGGAGGCCGCCGGCGGGAACAAGAGCGAGGCCGCGCGCCGCCTGGGCTATTCCCGCTTCGGGCTGCGCAAGAAGCTCCGCCGGGTCGGCCTCGTCTAGGCCCCGAGGCGGCCACCGGAGTTGCCATCTGGCAACCGGGGTTGCCATCCTCCGGGGCCCCGCCCTCCGTCCCACACCGTCCCCAACCGCCCCGCCCCCAGGGGCCGGGCCGCGCCCTCGCCCGGGCGCGTGGGACCGGCCCCCCTGGTGCCTCTTCGCGTCCCGGTTTCCGGGCATGGGCGGGGGGGAGGGGCACAGGGATGCGCAAGACGGTTTGCGGGGGCGTGACGTTGCTCGCGGCGGCGGCACTGGCGGCGGCCTGGGGCCTGGCCCCGGCGGGGGCCCAGGACGGGGACTGCCCGGGGTCGGGTCCCCACATCTGCGTGGTGGCGAGCCCCCACGGCATACCCGGCGACGGGATCGAGAAGGTCACGTTCCACATCTACAACATCCCGAACTACGACTGGGACCTCTCGGCCAACGTCAACGGGGTGGGAAAGAGCTTCACCGTCACCGGGACCACGGAGACGAACCACGGGGGCGGCCACGTGGACCTGGAGGTGCGTTGCGACATCTCGACCTGGGGCCTCCAGTCCGGCGACAACGTGTCCTGGTTGGGCGACATCATCGACCTGGACACCTTCGAGACCTACTCCGACACCGACGCCTACACCATCCCGTAGTCCGTGGGCCGTAGACGGAAGCCCAGGGCGATCGCCGGGGTCCCGGTCGGGGGGGGGATCCCGGCGAGAGCCCGGGAGAGCCGTTCCGGGAAGGCCCTGCGTCGGTCCCTGGTCCAGTGGACCTCGGGGCAATCCGGAGAGGCCTGCCTCCGGACCCTGACACGGCGGCTGGCCGAGGCCCTGGGCACCCATTGGTCCATGGCCGGGGTGCTGGTCCCCGGGAAGCCGGGCCGTGTACGCACCCTGGCCTGGTGGGACGGCAAGGACTGGGGCGAGCCCTTCGACCACGACCCGGCGGGGACGCCCTGCCAGCGGGTACTGGAGGGGAAGGTCTTCTTCCAGCATGCAGGGCTGCGGAAGGCCTACCCGGGGGATCGGGTCCTGGCGGCCCTGGGGGCCGAGAGCTACATGGGGGCGCCCCTCCGCGGTGGCGGGGGGGAGGTCCTGGGATACCTGGCGGTCCTGGACGACGCCGCCATGGCCAGGGATCTCCGGCGGACGGCGATCCTCCGCGCCGTCGCCGAGCGCGCGGGGGCCGAGGTGGAGGGGCTGCGCACGGAGGAGGCCCGCCGGCAGGGTGAGGCGCGACGGCGCCACGCCCTCAAGGTGGAGGCGGTGGCGAGGCTCTGCGGCGTGGTGGTCCGCAACCTCGGCAATGTCCTGGGTACCGTCGCGGGCTCCGCGGACCGGGTCATGGCCGAGACGGCCCCGGGGGACCCCCGCCGGGAGGACCTGGCGCGGATCCAGGAGGCGGTGGAGAGGGGGCGCTCCCTCTCGCGGCGGCTCCAGGCGGTCTCCGGCCAGCAGCCGGCGCGTCCAGAGGTCCTCGACCCGGCCGGGCTCGTGGTGGAGATGGAGCCGCTCCTGCGCCGCCTCGTCCCGGAGGGGGTGCGGCTCCGCCTCCGGCGGAATGGCGACGGAGCCACCGTCCGCGCCGACCGTTCCCACCTGGAACAGGTCGTCGTCCACCTCGTCCTCAACGCCCGGGACGCCGTGGCCGAGGGCGGAGAGATTGCCGTGGGGACCACCGGCCTCCGCCTGGGGAGGCCCATGGAGTCGAACGAGGTCCTGGTCCCCCCGGGCGATCACGTCGTCCTGGAGGTGGCCGACGACGGTGGCGGGATGGACGGGGAGAGGCGGGCCTGGGCCTTCGACCCCCTCTCCACGACGAAGGCCGGGGGGGAAGGCGATGGCCTCGGCCTCTCCATGGTCCACGGCATGGTGCGGCAGGCCGGCGGCCACTTCACCCGGGAGAGCGAGGCAGGACGCGGGACGGTGGCCCGGGTCTACCTCCCGCGGGTGGTGGCCTCGCCGCCGGTGCGGCCGGAGCCTGTCCGCGCGCCTGGGTCGCCGAGGCGCGGAGAGACCATCCTCCTGGTCGAGGACGACGAGCCGCTACGCCGGGCGACGCGGCGGGTCCTCGAGCGCCGCGGGTTCCGGGTCCTGGAGGCCGAGGACGGGCCCGGGGCCCTGGAGGTCTCCCGGGCCCACGAGGGGCCCGTGCACCTCCTCGTCTCGGACGTCCTCCTCCCCGGGCCGGGGGGGGCCGAGGTGGCCGAGCGCCTCGCGGGCCGCCACCCGCGGCTGAAGGTCCTCTACGTCTCGGGCTACAGCGCCCGGGGCCTGGTGGGCCGCGGGGACCTCCCGTCGCACGGCGCCTTCCTGGCGAAGCCCTACACCCACGAGGAACTCCTCCGGCGCGTCGTGGAGGTCCTGGATGGCGTGGCAGAGGCGACGGGGGGGTAGGGGCCTTGCGTCCGTTCCTTGCGCCCGCGAGCCACGGACTCGCGAGCCCGCGACCACGAATGCGCCCTTGGACCCGGAAGGTCCCCCCCCGATGTCCCCCCTCCGAGCCGCTACAGGGGCAGCACGGTCCCCAGGCCGCGCTCGCGGGCACGGCCCAGGACCACGGTCCCCAGGGCCACGTCCTCCGCCGCGAGCCCCAGGTTCACCGCCACAAGGCGCTCGCCGTCGTGGCGCCGGCCCGGGGAACCGCACGCCACCAGGGCCCCCAGGTCCTCCACCCCCTGGGGCAGACCGGCGAAGAAACCCTCGCGCCGGTAGTGATCGAGCTGGGGCAGGTCGTCGGTGTAGAGGCGGTCGGCGGCGGCGAAGGCGCCGGGGGCCAGGTAGGAATCGAAGTCCAGGGTGCAGACGAAGACCCCCGGGGCGAGCCAGGTCGCCTCGATGGGGGGGCGAGGGTGCCGCAGGATGGGGCCGGCCGTCACGAGGACGTCGGAGGCCTGGACGACCTGCCGTGGGCCCTCGCAGCGGTGCAGCCGCAGGCAGTGCCTCCGGGTCATCTCCTCCTCGAAGCGCCCCAGGGCCGCGGGGTCCGGGTCCCAGAAGTAGGCGTCCATGATGGAGGGCAGCACCAGCGGGACGGTCTCCAGGTGGGCGCGGCCCTGCACCCCGCAACCCAGGATGCCCAGGGAGCGCGAGGCGCCTCGCGCCAGGCGCCGCGCGGCCACGGCCGTGGCGCCGGCGGTGCGCGCGGCGGTGATCCACGTGGCGTCCATGACGGCCACGGGCGCGCCGGTGTCCGGGTCGTTGAGGAGGAGGAGGCCATGGATGGTCGCGAGGCCGCGCCCGGGGTTCGCGGGGAAGCCGCTCACCCACTTCAGGCCCACCGCGTCGCTCCGGCGGAGATAGGCCGGCATGGCGTGGAGGAAGGCGTCGGGACGGGGGTGGACCCCGGGCTTGGGTGGCATCTCCACCAGGCCCTCGCCCTTCTCCCGGAAGAGGGCCTCCACCACCTCCACCACCTCGCGCGTGGAGGGGCTCACAGCCTCCACGTCGGCGCGGGAGAGGTAGAGCAGCGAGGCCCTCACCCGCCCGCCAGCCCCCGTGGCTCGGCCACGACTCCCGGGACGACGAACCGGATGCAGGTGCCGCCGCCGGGGACGCACTCCGCCCAGATCCTTCCGCCGTGCATCTCGACGATGCGCTTGCAGATGGCCAGCCCCAGGCCCACGCCGCGGCGGCCTTCGGTGCGTTCGGCGGGCACCTGCGCGTACTTCTCGAATACCGCCTCCAGGAGGTGCTCGGGGATGCCGCGTCCGTTGTCCTGGGCCTCCACCCGGACCCCCCCGGCGACCGTCGCGGCCCGCAGGGTCAGGTGTCCGCCGCCGGGCGTGAACTTGAGGGCGTTCTGGATGAGGTTGGCTACCACCTGGCGCAGCCGGACCGGGTCCGCCCTCGCCCACACCGGGCCCGCCACCTCGACCCGGAGCGCGATGCCGGCGCGCTGGGCCAGCACCTCGTGGCCCAGGGCCACGCGCCGCAGGAGGGCCTCCAGGTCCAGTTCCTCCGGCCGCAGGCCCTCGCCCAGCTCCAGCTTGCCCAGGTCGAGGATGTCCTGGGCGAAGGCAGTGAGGTCCCGGGCCGCCTCCAGGACCACGTCCACCATGCGCAGGGCCTCCGGGGAAAGGGCCCCACAGGCGCCGCCCTTGAGGGTCTCGGCCGCGGCGGCGATGGCGGCGATGGGAGAGCGCAGGTCATGGGCGGCAATGCGGAGGTATTCCTCCTTGACCGCGTAGAGGTGCTCCAGCTCCTGGCGCTGGGCCTCGAGCTGCGCCAGGGCGCGCCCCAGCTCGCCCGGGGTGCCCCACCCCGTCAGGGGCCTTCCTCCTCGGCGGCGGGGAGGACCCGGCGGAGGGTACTGTGCACCTGGCGCGTGTTGGCGGGCGGCTGCAGGACGCGGTCCACGCCGGATTCCTGGGCGGACCGCAGCCCCCGGGGGCTCGGGTCGTCCACCAGGGCCACGACGCGGATCCCCGGGCGCAGTACCCGGACGCGATCGACGACCCGCCGCAGCCGGTCACCGGCAAGGCCCACGTCCAGGAAGATGGTGTCCACGGGGGTGGAGCGGACCTGGGCCATGGCCTCCTCCGTGCTCGAGGCGGTCTGGACCACCACCGACTGGTCCGGGAGCCGCCGCAGGCGGTCCGCCAGCAGATCCCAGCCATGTCCCGTCCCCATGGCCACCACGACGGAGCGGGTGGGATGGGAGGGGAGCGGGATCCGGAAGCGGAAGGTGCTTCCCCGGCCCTTGACGCTCTCCGCCTCGATGGCCCCGCCGTGGGCCTCCACCGCGCGCTTGCAGATGCTGAGCCCGATGCCGCTGCCCCCACGGCCTGACCGGCGCCGTTCCCGCGCGTGGCTGAATCGGTCCCAGATCCTCGGGAGGAAGTCGGCATCGATTCCCGACCCCGTGTCGCGGACCTCGAACTCGCAGTAGCCCTCGGTCCGCCTCACGGCGATCGTGATGGAGCCGCCCTGGGGGGTGTGCTTGATGGCGTTCGAGAGGAGGTTCGCCAGGACCTGGAGCAGCCTGCCGCGGTCCGCCAGGAGCGCGGGCAGGCGCGGGGGAAGTTCGGTGGAGAGCGCGACTCCAGTGGACTCCGCCAGGAACCGCGACCGATCCAGGGACTCCAGCACCAGGTCCCGCGGCGAGACCTTCTCCCGGCGCAGTGTGTCCCCGCGTTCCATGCGATCCAGGTCCAGTACGTCCTCCGCCAGCTCCAGGAGGGAGTCCGCCTGCCGGCGGATGACCTCGACCGTCTTGCGGGTCCTGTCGTCGATGGGCCCCGTGTAGGTCGCCTCGAGCAGCTCGCAGGCCATCTTGATGGTGGCCAGGGGCGAGCGGAAATCGTGGGCCATGACCCGGAGATAGTCCTCCCGGAGGCCCATGTGCTCCATCAGCTCTCGAGTCCGTTCCCGCAGGGCGTCGCGCGTGTGCTTGGAGAAGAGCCGGTTGTGGACCCGGGCCAGGAGCTCGTCCATCCCGCAGGTCCGGGCGATGCTGTCCGCGGCGCCGAGTTGCAGGGCCCGGAGCCCGTGACGTCGCGACGGGTGCGGGTCCAGGACCACGAAGGCCACGTCCCGGGTGGCCGCGACGCCTTGTAGCATCACGAGGAAGTCCAGGGCCGGACCCGCGTCCCGATCCAGGTCCAGGAGGATCAGGTCGGGCGGTACGGACCTCACGGCACCACCGGCCGCCTCGAGGGTCTGTTCGCAGCGGACCTCGTACCCCGCCCCCTCGAGGGCTTCTATGAGTCGCGCCTCCCGCTGGGCGTCCTGGGTCACCACGAGGACCCGGCTCTCCGGATCGCCGCCGGTATGGGCCGCGGACATGGGCCGACATGCTATCAGACCCCAATCCCGATCCCTGACACAGAATCCGACACGCCTCGCCCCTCCTCCAGCCCCTTCCAGACAATGCTTTGCGCGGGCGGCGACAGGGCGCCGGCGATTGCGCCGTGCCCCCACGGGACTGGCGGCCTCCCGGGAGATCGGGTGGCCACCATGGGAGGGACAACCATGCATCTTCGCCCATTCGGGCGCGGCGCGGTGCGCGCCGCCGCCGTGGTCGCCATCTACACCTGTTGCGCCACCGCAGAGGCCGAAACCACCTCGGGTTCCGGGTCGCAGAAGACGGGGGACGGGTGGCTCGGCAGCGTCATGAACAGCCGGGTCATCCTCGAGCGCGAGTGGAGCAAGGCGAAGTCCACCGAGTCGGTCCAGGCTACCCACGCCGCGGGGGCGGCCCTGAAGGTCCTCCAGAGGAGCTACCGCGCCTTCGGCCTGGACACCCGCGTGAAGGGCGAGGCCCGCACCCGCCCGCAGGACTCCGGATTCCGCACGAGCGTGGGCCTGGACGTGGGCTGGAACCGCTTCGGGGTCCACGTCCTCTTCCAGCGCACCGTCACCGTGGCCTCGGTGGGCGTCCAGGTGTTCGTGGGCCCCGTGCCGGTGTGGGTCGAGGCCGGGGCCGCCCTCTGGGCCTACGTCAAGCCCACCGCGGGCCTGCGCTGGGACCGCCAGGGGGTCTACTGGGGCGAGGGCGTGGTGTCCCAGTTCAGCGTGGGGGTGACGGTCACCGCCGCTGTGGGGATCGCCCTCGCCCATGTAGGCGTGGAAGGCTTCGCCACCCCCTTCCAGGTCCTGCTTCCGCTGTCCCTCGACTTCTTCGCGGACCGCAGCCGTGTCAAGGCCGACTTCGTCCTCAGGGCATACGCCCACGTGGCGCTCGTGGTGAAGGTGTGGGTCTGGAAGTACGCGCACAGGATCGCGTGGTGGGAGCATCCCTACTACGCCCGGCCGCTCCTGGATCGGACGTTCCTTCGCTAGCCCATCCTGAAGTTCACCTCGGGGCCGGCCGATAGATGGGGCGTCGGCGGGGCCCGTCCAGGTCCGGCCGGCACGGGGAACGAACGGTGCCGCACCACGAACTGGCCATCGAGAAGGACATCCAGGCCCTGCAGGAGATCCTGCACGTGGCGGACGAGGCCTTCAAGGATGGCATCCCCGAGGCCGTGCGGCGCGACCTGGAGGTGGTGAAGGCCTCCATCGACCAGCTCAAGGCCGTGCTGGTCTATCGCGACAACTACGCCTTCTTCAAGCAATTCGACGGCGGACGCTAGGCGACGTCGGGAGGCCCGGGTGCCCATGGAAGAGCTGGTCCTCAAGCTGACCATGCTGGCCGCGCTCGTCGCGGCGGTCATCCTCGGGGCGGGCTAGCGCAGCACGAAGCGCACGGCGAGGACGAGGGTGGACTCCACCGCTCGCCCATCGCGGCTGGCGCTCTGGTACCGCGCCGACCGCGCGGCCTCCAGGGCCGAACGGTCCAGACCCTCGCAGCCCGCCGACCCCATGACCCGGACCCCCAGTGCCCGCCCGTCCGCCCCCACGCGCACCTCCAGGCGGCAGACCCCCTCGTGGCCGTGCCGCACGCAGGCCGCCGGGTAAATGGGCTCCACCCGGCCCAGGCTTCGAGCCGGGGCCGCGGCCCCCGGGCTCGCGGCGCGCGACGGGGGACTCGTCGCTCGTGGCTCGTAGGCTCGTGGCTCGTGGCTCGTGGCGCGTGGGCTCGTGGGCCCGTCGCTCACGCTCGGCGCGGCAGGGGGGGCCGGCGCCGCCCGCCCGGGACGCACCGCCGCCGGTGCGTAGCGCAGGCGCAGCTCCACCCCCTCGCCAGGGCTCGCGCCCACCGTGGCCGCGGGGCCGCCCATCCACGGCCCCGAGGCGAGGGCGCCGAGCAGCCCCGCGTGGAGGAGCGCCGAACAGAGGAAGGCCCGGCCGGCGCTCAGAAGGCCAGCTCCATCCCCAGCCCCAGGTTCAGGCCGTTGGTGGGGAAGCCCGCCACCTCGTCGTAGTCCTCGTCCAGGAGATTCTGCACGTTCAGGGAAAGCACCAGGTCGTCGGTCTGGGCGTAGCGCAGCCCCGCGTCGAGGCGCACGTAGTCCATGGACGAGGTGTTGTGGGCAAGGCCGAAGTCGGCATCGGTGAAGTCCTTGTCGGCGGCCTTACCCACGAAGAGGGCCGAGACGCCCACCCCGAGCTGGTCCGTGGGCGTGAGGTCCAGGGCGAGGGAGCCCGCGTGCTCGGGCCGGCGCAGCATGCGCTGCTTGCGGACGCCGTTGTTGGAGGAGCGCAGGAACCAGGCGCGGGTCCAGGTGTAGCCCGCGGTCACCCGAGACCAGGCTGTGGGCCCCCAGCGGGCGGTGGTCTCCAGGCCGTCGGCGCTGGCCCTCCCCACGTTGCGGGAAGGGAAGCCGGCCACCAGGTCGCTGAAGCGCTGGTCGAACCATGTGGCCCCCAGGGTCACGGCCTCCCCGAGGTCCTGGTCCGCCCCGGCCTCCCAGGACTCCACCCGCTCCGGGCGAATCTGGCGACTCGTGTTGATGTCGTTCAGGCTCGGGGCCTTGAATCCCGTCCCCCAGGCCGAGCGCAGCGTGGTGAGGGTGGCCCGGGCGCGCCACGTCGCGCTGGTCCGCAAGGAGGTGTCGCTCCCGTAGTCCGTGTCGCGGGAGGCGCGCGCCCCCGCCAGCAGGTTCAGCCCCTGGGGCGTCTCGACGGCCTGCTCCACCCAGGTCCCGTGGGAGACGAAGGTCTCCTGCACACCCGCGGAGGGGAACGGGACGCGGACCGGGTCGGCGTGCACCTGGGACTCGGACCACTCGACCCCTACGCCCGTCCGCGCCCCCTCGGCCCACTCCAGGGAGGTCCGCGCCTCCACGGTCTGGCGCTCCAGGCCGCGACCGCTCGACCCCGAGACCAGGGGCGCCCGGTCGCGGGTGGAGGCGTCGTGGCGGTAGAGGTGGTGGGCCACCGTCACGGTCCAGCGCTCGGAGACCTCGTGGGTGTAGCCCAGGCCGGAGACGTAGGACCGCGTGCGCGTGTAGCCGTCCCCGGTGTAGACCGTGCTCCCGGGGTCCCCGGGGAAGAACTTGTTCACGGCGAAGGTGCCGCCAATGAACCGGGGTCCGATGCCGTAGCCGGCGGTGTCCTCGGCGGGCAGCTCATTGCGGCTCTGTCTCCAGTCCGCCGTCCAGTCCACCCGCCCGGCCTCGCCCACGTCCAGGGAGAAGCGGCCCAGGGACGCGCTCTCCTCGAAGGCGTTGTTCCGGAAGTCGTTGGCGGCGTCCAGGCGGGTGCCCTGCACGTTCCACGAGACGGCGCCCGAGCGCCCTGTAGTCCAGAGCCTCTCGTGCCAGGTCCCGAAGCCCGCGGCCTCGGTCCCCAGGCCGAAGCGCGGCGGCCCTGCGCCGCGGCGGGTGACGATGTGGACGACGCCGCTCAGGGCGTCGGCGCCCCAGGCGGCGCTCCCGGGGCCGCGGTAGACCTCGATGCGCTCCACGCCGTCCAGCGGGAGGTCGAAGAGGTCCACCCCGCCGCCGAACTCGTTGACTCGCACCCCGTCCACGAGGACCAGGGCGTGGTCGCTCTCGGCGCCGCGGATGCGGAGCGTGGTGAGGCTCCCAGCCCCGCCGCCCTGGTCCACCTCGATGCCCTGGGCCCGGCGCAGGGCGTCCCCTACGCTGCGGTTCCCGGCCCGTCGCGCCGTGTCGCCGTCCAGGACCGTGACGCTGCGCCCCGTGGCGCCGAGACGCTCGGGGGCGCGGGCAGGGGCGGTGACGGTCACCTCCTCGAAGCCCTCGCGGTCGAAGTCCATCGCGTCTCGGCCCGGGAGCCGCTCGTCGGCCGGCGGCCCGGGCTGCTCGACCCCGGGCTCGCCGGTCTCGCCCTCCATTTCGGACTGGGCCAGGGCGGGGGCGGCCAGCAGGGCCGCATAGAGGAAGAGGCTGCGGGACGTCATCGGGATCACCCCTTTTCCAAGGGCCGGAACAACAAAAAAAACCCCAGCTCGGTGGAGCGGGGGTCGGTGCACCCGCCGGGGGCGGGCGATTCCGGCCGGGACCATCTCCAGCACGAAGACGGCTGCGGCTGGCCTCCCAGGCCGGTCTTCCGGCTCGTGGATCGCTCTACTCGCCGCGCCTTCCCGGGGCACTCGCCCCAGTGGCATCGTCGCGGCTTTCGTCCCCACTCACGGCGGCGGCTCCGCGCCCGACTCGCACGGGCTTCCCAGGGAGCCTGGGGGGCAAGGCAGGACTCTTCGGTTGTCAATCGCCACGCCGCGCGGCGTGGCGTGGGTCAGAGGATAGCCACCCCGGGCGTGGAGTCAATCCAGGATCTTGAACGATTCCAGGATGGCGACGAAGTCGTCCTTGCTGTCCCCGAAACGGTCGGCGTCGGCCTGGAACCGGAGGATGTAGACCTTGTCCACCGTGGCGACGACGATGACCTTGTACTTCTGGGGCGCGGCGCGGACCCGCTCGCTGCCTGTCTCCGAGGCCTTCTCGGTCCCCGAACAGTTGAACTCGTAGCCGGGGAAGCCGCCCAGGAGGCGCTCCGAGGGCTCCTTGGCCATGGCGAGGCCGTCCAGGCGCTGGGACAGGGCGCCCACGATGATGTCGCACCAGTCCTTCGAGGTCCCGCCCGTCCCGTTCCCCATGGCGATGATGCCCACCCGCCCGGTGGTCTTCTCGTTCACCAGGGCGATCTTCTCGTTGGGGTTCAGGTCCTTGTCCTGGAAGGCCCAGCCCCGGGCCGTGGCGGGGCGGCTGACCCGGAAGCGGAACTCGTTGGTGGTGTATTCGCTGCCCTTGATCTCGCCGAAGGTGGGCATGGACTTGGTCAGGATGAACGCCCTCAGGTCCGCGTCGAAGGCGTCGATTTCCTTCCCCAGCTTCTCCTTGATGATGGCCTCGAACTGCTCCGGGGTCTGCACCCCGTCCACGTTGGCGGCGAAGACGGCGTTGAAGGCCTCGCGTCCCACCTTCTTCTCCCCCTTCTTGTCGGGGTTGAGGGGGGAGGTCTTGTTGGTGAGGTAGTCGATGACCGCCCAGCCGTAGGCGTAGTGGCCGCCGCTGAATCCCATGTGCGGGGTCCGGATGAGGTGCTTCACCGGGAGGTACTCGGTGCCGGCGTACTGGGCGAGGAGCTGGGAGAGACGGTCCGGCGGGTCGATGATCTCAATTTCCCCGCTGGAGGCGACCCGGTGGCCGTCGCCGAAGAGGCAGGCCAGGCCCTCGATGAGCCAGATGGGCTTCTCCATGAAGTCCCCGCGCATCACCAGGTGCTCGAACTGGTGGGTCCCCTCGTGGGCCAGGACCGTGTGGGTGTCGCCCGTGTCGCCGAAGGGGCCGTGGAAGGCGCAGACGATGCGGGGCGGGAGCCCGAACCAGGCCTCGGGGCGGTAGAAGCCGCCCACCCCGCCGGGTTGCTGGAGCATGGTCATGAACTCGTCGTGGGTGCGGTTGATGTAGACCGTGTTCCGGAAGGGCTGGCCCCGGGCCTTGCCTTCCCAGTCGTCGGGGAACTGCTTGGGGAAGGCCCCGAATATCTTGTCGTACTTCGCGTAGAGCTTCTCCATGAAGTCGGCGTAATGGTCCGCCACCTTCCGGGTGGAGTTGCAGCGGACGATGTAGTGGGGGCGCTCCGCCACATTGGCCTCGCTCCAGGGCACCCCCTCGAACTCGGCGCGCTTCTCGGCCAGGCGGGCCTCCGCCTCGGCCCGGCGGCGGTCCGTCTCCTCGCCCCGGATGCGGTCCACCTCCTCTCGGGAGACCCACCCGCGGCCCTCCACGTAGACCTTGCCCTGGGCGCGCTGGTACTCCTCCTCGCTCATCCACCGGCCCTCGAACCAGTGGAATCCCAGGGCCTCCCGGGCCTCCTTGTGCCCGCCGTCCATCTCGACGGCCCTGCGGAAGGCCCTGGCGGCCTGTTCGCTCAGCCCCTGGTCCCGGGCCCAGACTCCCAGGTCGTAGGCGGCCTGGGCATCGGCGACGGTCTCCAGGCGCTCGTCGAACTCCTGGGCGGGCGTCTTCACCCGCTCGATGCGGACGATGTCGTCGCGCTCGACGGTCTGCTCGACGCCGTGGACGGTGATGCGCACCATCTCCGCGTCCTCGTAGACGATCTCCCCCTCCAGGCGCCCGCCGCCCTCCAGGTGGATGACGTCGGCGGAGAGGGGCCGCGGAAGGGAGGCCAGGAGGGCGAGCGTCAGGGCGGGCAGGACCGCGAGACGGAGGGCGGTCCGGGGGCGGGTGGCACCGAACATGGCACGACTCCTTCCCGGCGGGCCGGGTGGGTGCCGGGCGAGGAGGGATTATAGTCGTCTATCGCCCGGAGTCCACCTCCCGCGCCACCTCGCGCCGGACCCAGGCCCAGTCCACGAGCCCCTCGAGGCGGAGGTCGTCCACCTCCAGGGCGGTGTCGAAGGAGTGGATGGCCACGGTCCCGAAGCTCCCCTCCGGCGGGTCCGGTAGGGGGCAGTCCACCACCAGGGTGGAGCCGATGTAGATCTTCCCTCGGCCCCGGACGTGATGGAAGCGGACCCGGTAGCTGCGCTTCGGCTGGAGGATGGGCTTCCAGGCGGCCCCCAGGATGGTGAGGGCCTCGGGCGCGCCGCCGTAGCGTCCCACCAGGTGGCCGGGCAGGGGCGCGGGCTTCCCCCCCATCTCCGGGTTGGAGGGGTCCACGACGACCCAGTCCGGGCTCAGACCCTTGTATCCCGCCCCCAGGACCACGCCGTCGTAGACCCCCGAGCCGCGCATGCAGACGGCGATGTTCGGCCAGCGGCCCTCCCAGCGCGCGTCGAAGGCGAGCTGCACGTCGCCCCCCATGCGTCCCCGCCAGCGCACGCAGCCGCCGAGGACCAGCCGCCCGCGTTCCACCCGCACGGTCGAGGCCGGGTGGGCCGCGTCGTCGCTCACCCAGTCGGCCCCCTGGGACTCGTCGCGGAAGCCGTATTCCAGCTCGTGGCCACCGCCGTCGAGCGCGCGCACCGACGCGCCGTAGAAGGCGGCGACCCGTTCCGCGATGGTCAGCTCGCGCCGGGCCGCCGCCTCTTCCCGGGCCAGCTCCCCCGCGTGCTCCGAGAGGTAGCGCGAGGTGGCGTAGGCCTCCCGGATCCGGGTCAGGCCGTCCAGGGCCTCCCGCCAGCGACCCTCCTCCATGTCCCGGCGCGCGGCCGCGTGCGCCGCGGCCGCCCGGCGCTCGGCCGCCTCCGCCTCCACGGCGGCCATCCGCTCCCGGGTGAGGGGCGGTGGCTCGTATCCCTGGGCCTGGGCGGCCTCGAAGGCGGCGGCGGCGACCTCGGGGAGCCATGCGAAGAGGGCCGCCTGGCCGGCGGCGGCCAGCTCCGCGGCGCCGCGACCGGGGGCGGCCAGGGCGAGGAAGGTGGCGGGGGCCAGGGACGAGGCCACGACCTCCACCTCCTCGTGGCGGCCCCAGCGCTTGAGCGTGAAGCGCCATGTCGCCTCGTCCATGGACCGTATCGTCCCGCGCAGCTCCGTCCCGTCCAGGAAGACGAGGTCCATGGGCGTATCCCCTCGGCCCCGCAGGGTGGCCCAGAGGCGCTCCCATGCCGATCGGGCCGAGTCGAGGGCCTCCCGCATCTCGTCGATCCTGGGTCTCCACGGGGCCATCTCGGCCTCGGAGGCGCCCTGGTCCAGCGCCGCGCGGGCGGCGGCGAGGTCGCCCCGGCCCGCCAGTTCCCGCGAGCGGCGCAGCAGGGCCCGCGCCCGGTCCTCCAGGCTCGCCTCCCGCGCGCTCGTCTCCAGCTCGTCGCGGAGGCGGTCCGCCGAGCGCCGCAAGGCGGCGGTGGCCGCCTCCCGGAAGGCCCGCACCCGCGCCAGGGCCTCCTCCATCTCGCCCCGGTCCGCCTGCGCGCGGACCTCCGGCTCCAGGGCCTCCCACGCCCGCTGGCACTCCCCCTCCAGGGCCTGGACCTGGGCGACCCGCTCCCCCTCCAGCTCGGCGTCGTCCCCGAGGCGCGTCCGGACCTCCTCCAGGACGGCCACCCCCGCGCCGTAGCTCCCCTCGGCTGCCAGGGCGCGGCTCCGATCCAGGGCATCCTCGAGGGCCGAGCGGGCGGCCTCCTTCCATGCCGCCAGGACCTGTTCCAGCCGTGTCTGGGCGCGTCCCGCCTCCGGGGTGCCCGGGAAGTCCCGCACCACGGCCCGGAGGCGCTCGGCGGCCCCGGGGACGTCCTCGGGGCTGGACTGGAGGTACTCGTAGGCCGCGAGGAGGGCCACCGCCGCCGCCTCGGGGGGGGGCGTGGGCGTGCTCGTGTCCGTGGTCGTGCCCTTGTCCGTTGGCGTGGCCGGGATCGTGGGTGTGCCCGGGTTCGTGCCCGTGCCCGGCCGCGTACGCGGAGGCGCCGTCTGGCCGGGGGGCGGCGAGGGGGCGGGCTCGCGCCCCGCCCACAGCACCCCCCACACCGCCGCCAGGAGCACCAGGGCCCCGGCGGCCATGACCAGGCCGAATCGCAGGGCGCTCGGGGCCGGTGGCTCGGTCGGGGGCGCGCTCGAGCGGCGCGGCCCGGCTGCCACCGCCGCCGCCGCGGGCCTCGGGGCGATGGAGTCGCGGATGGCCTCCAGCTCGGCGACCAGCGCGGCGGCGTCCACGGGCCGGCCCGCCGGGTCCTTGGCCATGCAGCGCGCGAGCAACCGATCCAGGGACTCCGGGACCTCGGCTCGCAGGGCACGGACCGAGGGGACCTCCGCGGTGAGGTGGAGCCGCAGGATCTCCCGGGGGTCCTCGCCGTCGTAGGGCGGCCGCCCCCCCAGGACGTGGAAGAAGGTGGCCCCCAGCGAGTAGAGGTCCGCGCGGCCGTCCGGGGCCGACCGCCGCGCCTGTTCCGGGGGCATGTAGTAGGGGGTCCCCACCATCCCGGCGTGAAGCTCCTCGTCGTCCCGGCGCGCCACCCCCAGGTCGAGGAGCTTGGCCGTCCCGTCCAGGGCAATGATGACGTTGTCGGGCTTGATGTCGCGGTGGACGATCCCGGCGCGGTGGACGTGGTCCAGGGCACGGGCGAGCTGGAGCATGTAGCCCGCGGCGGCGCTCACCTCCACCGGCTGGCCCCGACGCAGGGGCTCCGCCAGGGTGGTTCCCTCCACGTACTCCATGACGAAATAGCAGAGGCCCCCCGCGGTCCCGACGTCGATGCCCGCCACGATGCCGGGGTGGTTGAGCCGGGCCACGTTCTTGGCCTCGCGCAGGAACCGCTCCACGAAGGCCGGGTCCTCGGCGTAGCGCGGGGCCAGCACCTTGATGGCCACCGGCCGGTCCAGGGAGAGCTGGCGGGCCCGGTAGACCACCCCCATGGCCCCGTGCCCCACGGCCGCCAGGACCTCGTAACCCGGGATGGCATCCCGCCGGCCCGCCTCCTGGAGGCGGGCCACCCGGTCCACCTGCTCCGGGGAGAGGTAGCCCTTCTCCACCAGGATGTCCCCCAGCCGGCGGGGCGCCAGGCCCAGGTCGCGCATCCGCCGCTGGATCCCGAGGGCCTCCTTCACCTGCTCCGCGGTGGCGTAGCGCCGCCCCACGGCGATCTGGCCGAAGAGGGCGAGGACTCTGTCGATCATGCGGCCGGTCCCCCGTGGGCCACATTCTAGCGGTGGCGGCGCGGGGGCGCCAACCGGGGCCCCGGCCGGTCAGGAGTCGTAAAGGAATCACTGCGTGAAACACCGAGGCCGAGCGAGAAGGTTGCTGGCGAGGAGATACGAGAACGCGTATCGATGGAGAGACACGCGGAGGAGCGGCGACGAGGCCAGCGACCTTCGCAGCCGGCCGAATGTAGTAAGTGATTCCTTTACGGCGACCTAGCCCCCGCTACGCGCCGCGCGCAGCGCGGTGGCCAGGGCGGGGACCACCTCGAACAGGTCGCCCACGATCCCGTAGTCGGCCACCTTGAAGATGGGGGCCTCCGGGTCCTTGTTGATGGCGACGATCCACTTGGAGGAGGACATCCCCGCCAGGTGCTGTATCGCCCCGGAGATCCCGCAGGCGAGGTAGAGGGTGGGGGAGACGGTCTTGCCGGTCTGGCCCACCTGCTCCGAGTGGGGCCGCCAGCCGGCGTCCACCACGGCCCTGGAGGCTCCCACCGTGGCGCCCATGACCTCCGCGAGGCCCTCGATGACGTGGAAGTTCTCGGGACCCTTCAGCCCCCGGCCCCCGCTCACGATGAAATCCGCCTCGGTCAGGTCCACCTTGCCCCGGGGGGCGGGCTCCACGCCGAGGATGCGAGTCCGCGCGGCCACGCCCCCGAGCGGTGTCACCGCCAGCGGTTCCACCGCGGCGCTCGCCCCGTTGGGGGCCTCGGCGGTGAAGACGTTGGGGCGCAGGGAGAGGACGGCTCGGCCGGTGCCCATGTCCACGCGGGCGGTCGCCTTCCCGGCGTAGACCGGGCGCCGCACGACGAGCCGCCCGTTGGTCCACTCGATCCCGGTCAGGTCCGAGGCCAGCGGCGCGTCCAGGTGCGCGGCGAGCCGGGGGGCCAGGTCCTTGCCGTTGGCGCTCGCGGCCAGGAGGATCGCGCGCGGCTCGGCCCTGGCCACGGCGGCCGCCATGGCCGCCAGGTAGGTCTCGCCGTGGTACGTGGCGTAGGCGGGTCCCTCCGCGACCCAGGCCGCGCTTGCCCCGTAGGCGCCCAGCCGACCCGCCCCGGCCAGGACGCCCTGGCCCAGGACCACGGCGATGCAGCGCCCGCCGGTCCTGGCCGCCAGGCGCTTGCCCTCGTTGACCACCTCGTGGGCGGCCTTCTTGAACGTCCCCCCTCGCTGCTCGGCGAACGCCAGGATGTCGTTACCCATCAGAGCACCTTGGCCTCCTCGCGCAGGCGGCGGACCAGCTCCGGCACCGCCTCCACGCCCTTGCCGATCCACCGGCCCGCCTGCCGGGCCGGTGGCAGCTCCAGGGCCACCACCTCCACGCGGGCCGTGCCCTGGGCGAGGTCCACCGTTTCCAGGGGCTTCTTCTTGGCCGACATGATGCCCTTGAGGGAGGCGAAGCGGGGCTCGTTGAGGCCCTTGGAGGCGCAGAAGACCGCGGGCAGGTCCACCTCCATGCGGACCCGGTCGCCCTCGACCACGCGCGTGGCCGTCGCGCGCCCGGGCAGGGCGGCGAACTCCGCCACCTCGGTGACGCAGGGGAGGCCGAGCAGGGTGGCCACCGCGGGGCCCACCGCGTAGGACTGGTCGTCGATGGCCAGCTTCCCGAACCACAGGAGGTCGAGGCGCATCGTCTTCAGCCGCGCGGCCAGCGCGTGCGCGACCGAGAGGGGGTCCATGTAGTAGTCGCATGCCGGGTCGGTCTTCAGCAGGACGCCCCTGTCGGCGCCCATGGCCAGGGCCTGGCGGATGGTCTGGGCCGCCTCGGCGGGGCCCAGGGACAGGACCGTCACCTCGCCGGAGCCCGCCTTCTCGCGGGCCTGAAGGCAGGCCTCGACGGCGTACTCGTCGTAGGGGTTGAGGACGTGGTTGACGCCGGAGGCCTGGATCCGCCGCCCGTCCGGCCCCACCTGCACCTTGGTCTCCGTGTCCGGGACTCGCTTGACGCAGACCACGCTGTCCATGGCGGCGGTGCCTCCGGGGGTGTAGAGGGCGGCATTGTAGGTCCCGGGTCGGGGGGGTCAAGGAGACGTCCCTGGCCCGGGATTCCTCGATGGTCCGGCGTGGGATTAGGAGTCGTAAGACAATCACTGCGTGAAACACCGAGGCCGAGCGAGGCGGCGCGAGGCTAGGAGCGAGGAGGAGCAATAGC
>JACQVX010000128.1 GCA_016209495.1 Planctomycetota bacterium | reverse complement strand
GTCCTGCTCGAGCCCATCGCCCTCTACATGACGAAGGACCTCCACGAGAAGGGGGACGGCCGCTGGGAGTGCGAGTTCCCGCCGCCGGGCGTTGCGGTCCCCCTGGGCGAGCCCAGGGTCTGGTACGCCGACGAATCAGACGACCTGCTCATCGTCACCCACGGCAACGGTGTCCCCATGGCCCTCCGGGCCAGCCTGCGGCTGCACCGGGAGGGTCTCCGGCCGCGGGTCCTGGACCTGCGCTGGCTGGCCCCGTTGCCCCACGGGGAGGTGGCGCGCCACGCGGCCGAGTGCGGGCGGGTCCTGGTGGTGGACGAGTGCCGGCGGAGCGGCGGCGTGGGGGAGGCCCTGGTGGCGGAGCTGGCCCTGCGGGGCCTGGCCGGGCCCACGGGGGCGGGGCCGCGGGTAGACCTGGTGACGGCGTGGGACACCTACATCCCCCTGGGCGACGCGGCGAACCTGGTCCTGCCGTCGGAGGAGGACATCGTGCGGGCCGCGCGCCGGCTGGCGGGCGTCGAGGCGAATCGGTGACCACGACGCACACCGCCCGGCGTCGCGCGGCCCTCGTCTGCCCGGGCCGGGGGTCCTACGGCCGGGAGGCCCTAGGCTCGCTGGGCCGTGCCGCGGCCGGGGGGGAGCGGGCCCAGCGGCTCCTGGAGGAGGCGGAGGCCGCGCGCCGCGCCCGGGGCGGGGAGGCCCTGGCCGCGCTGGACTCGACCGCCGAGTTCGACCCGGCGCGGCACCTTGGCCCCGCCAACGCCTCGGCCCTGACGTTCGTGGGCGGGGCCCTGGAGGCGGAGCTCCTGGCGGCTCGCGGGTCCCTCGAGGTGGTGGCCGTGGGGGGGAACTCCCTGGGCTGGTACACCGCCCTGGCGGTGGCCGGGGCCCTGGACTTCCCGTCGGCCTTCCGCCTGGTCGAGACGGTGGCGGCCCTCCAGGAGGCGGCAGAGACCCGCAGGGCCGGGGGCGGCCAGGTCCTCTACCCCGTGGTGGACGAGGAATGGCGCGCCGACGAGGGGCGGCGGGAGGCGGTCGAGCGGTCCCTGGAGGCCGCCGGGACCGCCGGGGGCGCGGTCTGGCGCTCGATACGATACGGGGCCTACGAGGTCCTGGGGGGGGACGCCCGTGGGCTGGACGCCCTGCGCGCCGCCCTCCCGCCGGTGCGACACGGGGGGCGCGACTACCCGGCCGTGCCGGGCCGCCACCTGGCCTTCCACACCCCCCTCATGGCGGGGCTCTCGGCCGCCGCCCGCGAGGCCCTCGCAGACCTGGCCTGGGCCGCGCCCCGGCTCCCGCTCGTGGACGGTCGGGGGGTCCAGTGGCGCCCGCGCTGGGCCGACCCGGCGGCCCTGGCGGCTTACACCCTGGGTACCCAGATGGTAGAGACCTTCGACCTCGTGGCCACGGCGCGGGTCGTCCTGCGCGAGTACGCCCCGGAGGTCCTGGTGGCCCTGGGCCCCGGGGACACCCTGGGGGCCGCCCTGGGGGCGGTGCTTGTGGAGGAGGGCTGGTCCGGGGTCCGCTCGCGCTCCGACTTCCTGGAACGCCAGCGCGGCGATGCACCCCTGGTCCTCTCCATGGGCCGCCCCGCGGACCGCGCGCGGCTGCTGTCCTAATGTAGCAGTCATTCTTTCACGGCGACCAAGCCCCACGGGGGGAGTCCACCGATTTCCGGTGTGCGTGTGCGTGTGCGTGTGCGTGGTCGTGGGCGTGGCCGAGCGCGCCACGTTCACCCACACCTGCACATCCCGACGCACCTGCACGTTCCGCGCGTCATCCGCGTCGCCCCCGTTCCCCACTCCGGCCCAGGGGGGGCCTCCACCACACGGCGTTCGCCCGAGCCCGGCTCGTCGAAGGCGAGCCGCAGGGCGTGGAGGAAGAGGCGCTCGGCGGGCGGGCCGCCGTAGAGGGCGTCGCCCAGGACCGGGTGGCCCGCGGCGGCCAGGTGGGCGCGCACCTGGTGGCGCCGACCGGTGAGGGGGTGGCAGGCCACGAGGGTCTGCTCGCCGTCCGGGGCGGCGGGGTCCAGGGGGATCACCCGGGTGAGGGCAGGCCGGCCGTCGGCTCGCACCTCGGTGCGGCGGGCCGCGGGGCTCGCGCGCCCCAGGGGCGAGTCCAGCTCCAGCGGCGCGTGGATTCGGCCCCGCACCCGCGCCAGGTAGGTCTTCTCCACGCGCCGCCGGGCGAACTGGAGGGCCAGGTCCGCGGCCGCCTCCGGGTCCAGGGCCGCCAGGACCACGCCGCTCGTGGCGGCGTCCAGGCGGTGCACGAGGCGAGGCGTGGTGGCGTCGCCGCCGCCGAACCGCGCCGCCAGGGCCTGGACCAGGGTGCCGTCCCGGTGGGGGCCCGTGGGGTGGCAGGGGACACCGGCCGGTTTGTCCAGGGCCAGGGTTCGCCCGGTGAGGGCCAGCACCCGCAGCTCGGCGGGCTCCACCCGCGGCGACGGCGCGGGCGAGACCAGGACCACCTCCCCGGGGGCCAGTCGAAGGGAGGCCGCCGGGTGCCGCCCCTCCACCTGGACGCGCCCCTCGCGGATGGCCCGCCCCCAGGCGCTGCGGCTCTCCCAGGGGGAGGCCACGGCCAGGAGTCGGTCCAGCCTCCAGCCCGACTCGCCGGGCCTTGCCACCACGCGGTAGGGTCTCGCCTCGCCGGGGAGCGACCCCGCCTGCTCGGGGTTGTCCGCCCGGAACCGAGCCTGGGTCCGGCCCTGACTCACGGGATCGAGTCGAGGATCTCCTGCGCCCGCGTGGCCCAGCGCGTGTCCGGGTACTTCTCCTGGACCTTGCGGCAGAGCTCCCGCGCCTTGTCCGGGCTCCCGGCGGCCACGTAGCTCTCCGCGAGGCTGAGCCAGTTCTTGCACTCCTTCTCGGCCTTCGCGTCGCGGATGGCCCGCTGCACCTCGGGGTCGGCCTCCAGGGCGGCGAGCCGGGCGGAGGCCGTCCCCGCAGCCTCGGTCCCCTCGAACTTGCGCGCCACGTCCTTGTAGAGGCCCATGGCCCGCTCCCACTCCTTGGCGGTCTCGGCGGCCCTGGCCCCCCCCAGGGCCGTGGCGGCCTCCCGCTCTCGGCGGGCCTTCTTCAGGGCAGGGCCCTTCGCCGGGTCGGCCTCCAGGGCGGCCAGGGCCTTGGTGGCCGCCTTGGCCTCGTCCAGGCCGCGGTAGACCTTGGCCACGCGGTCCAGGGCCTCCGCCGCCTCCAGGACGCGTCCCTCCGCGTCGTGGCCCCTGGCCGACTCGAGCCCCGAGGCGGCCTCGGCCCGGTATCCATCGATGGCGGCGCGGGCCGCATCGGCGGGCTCGCCCTCCACCCCCAGCCCCAGGATCTCCAGGTATAGGGCGATGGCGGCGGGTATCCGCTCCTCCTCCGCCTTCCGTCCCTCGGCCAGGGCCGCGCGGGCCTTCTCCAGCAGCTCCGTGGCCCGGCGCAGGGCCGCCGGCGGCCGGACGGGGCCGTAGGCCTCCAGGACCTTGCGCATGGTGGCGAGGTAGCGATCCGCCGGGACGTAGCCCTCGATCCGGTCCAGCTCCGTCTCGTCGGGACGGAGGAAGAAGATGTTGGGGTAGCCGGACACGGAGTACTTCTCCACCGTGGCCCGGTCCTTGTCGCCGTTGACCTTGACGTTGACGAAGCTCTTGGACAGCGCGATGACTTCAGGGTTCGGATACGTCTCCGCATCCAGTTTCTTGCAGTACCCTCACCAGTCGGCGTAGAAGTTGACCATGAGGGGCTGGCCCGTGGAGCGGGCCTGCCGCACCCCATCCGCGTAGGACTGGACCCAGGCGATCTCCGCGGCACCGGCGGGGGCGAGGCCGCAGGCGGCCAGGAGGGCCGCTACCAGGAACCGGGCAGGAAAACGGTTGAAGCGGGGCATGGGACACCTCCTCGAAAGCGGGCGAGAGTGTAGTTCTGCGGCCGACGCGGGTCAATAGGTGCGCAGCCACGCCAGGAGGTCGGCCAGGGCGCGGGGACCCAGTCCCGCCCCCAGGCCCTCGGGCATGAAGGAGCCTTCGGGTGCGAGGAGGCGCGCCACGTCCTCGGGGGCCAGCTCCAGGACCTGGAGGCGGCCGTCCCGGTAGACCTGGAACAGGAGCCGCCCCGCCTCCTCGCCCAGCTCCAGGCCCTGGATGTGCTCTCCATCCACGAGGACCACCTCCGTGGCCACCCAGCGCCGTTCGACCTCCTCCGAGGGCCGGACCACGGCGCGCACCAGGCCCTCCTGGCCGAGCCGGGCGTGGGCGCCCTCCAGGGGTGGTCCGCCAGGGCGCGGCGGCGGGCCTACCGGCGGCCGGGCCGGCCCGTGGCAAGCGGCGCAGCGAGCCTCGTAGACCCGGAGGCCCCGGTCCGGACGGGCCAGGCCCGCGTCGTCCAGGGTGCGGACCATGCCGTCCCATGCCGCCCATCCGGTCGGGTCCCGCGCCACCTCCATGCGGTAGGCGTCCAGGGCCTCGTCCCAGCGCCCCGCCTCCCGGTGCCGTTCTGCGGCCGCCAGGGGGAACTCGGCCGCCCAGGCGGCCAGGGCGCCCTCGGCCCGGGCCGGGTCCGGCACGCCGCCCCGGTCGGCGAGGAAGAGCGCCAGCTCCAGCACCTGGGGCCGCGAGAGGGATAGGGGCGGACGGTGGACGGCGGGGCCGGCGCGGGGGGCGGGCGAGACGAGGGAACGCACGATGGAGGACATGGACCGGCGCCAGCCGATGCCTGTGAGGTCGCCGCCGCCTCGACCCGCCGCGAGGACCTCGTCGCCCCAGCCCAGGCGGTGGCACGCATCGCAGCCCGACCCCAGGAAGAGGGCCCGGCCGCGGGCCACGGAGTCGCGGAGCGCCGCGCCACGGGCGATCTGCGGCGGCGGCGTGGCGGGGATTCCGTGGCAGGCCCCGGCGGCAAGGGCGAGGACGAGCGAGAGGACAAGCCCGGGATTTTCGGCTTGGCGCCGGGCGGCTCCACGCTTAGATGCGCGTCCCACGTCCTGTGGATCGACCGGGGGAGGCTTCCTTCCGAAGGCCTGGACATGAGGAAACGCTGGATTGTTGCGCTGGCCGCCGGTCTGGTGGGCTGTGCCAGCATCCCCCTCTTCAACATGTACTATCTGGGAGATGCCCCTGGGGCGCTGGCTCCGGGGGCGCCGGCGCCCACCTTCGAGCTGGCGGTGGCCCACGGGGGTCCGCCCCTCCGGCTGGAGGCCCTGCTGGCCAAGGGACGCGCGGTCCTGGTCTTCTACCGCGGCCACTGGTGAGGCTTCTGCGTGCGCCAGCTCGTGGGGCTGGAGGGTCGCAGGGCGGAGCTGGAGGCGGCGGGGGGGGTCCTGGCGGCCCTGAGCGTGGATAGCCCGGAGGACGGCGTCGCACTGCTGGAGAGGCTGGGTCGCGAGGAGGGTGTGGCCCTGGGCTTCCCGCTCGCCACGGACGCGGGGTCGCGGGTCTCGCGGGCCTACGGGGTCCATGACGAGCGGCACGGGGTGGCCTACCCCGCGGTCTACATCGTGGGCCAGGATGGCCAGGTCGTGTGGCGCAAGGTGGGAAGCACCGTCGGCGATCGGCCCGAGGTGGACGAGATCCTGGCGGCCCTGCGGGGCGCCACGGACGGCTAGGAAGGGGCAGGACATGGGAAAGATCGGCATCGTGCGCGAGTTCTGGGACTTCCTGAAGCACGAGAAGAAATGGTGGCTGATCCCCCTCGTGGTGGTCCTGGCCGGCGTGGGACTCGTGCTCATCATCGGAGGGAACCCGGCCCTGGCCCCCTTCATCTACCCGCTCTTCTAGCCCCAATGCCCCTGAATGAAGCCGCGCGAGGACAGCCACGCCCACGCCCACGCCCACGCCCACGCCCACGCCCACGGCCATGACCCCCTGCACGTCCTACCGCGACGCTGTGGGTCTCCTTCGCTCAGGGGCATTGCCTCGGGGCCCCGCTGGGTGAGGCCGGGCGCGGACACCCTGGGGT
>JACQVX010000127.1 GCA_016209495.1 Planctomycetota bacterium | reverse complement strand
GAACAGGGGGGTCGGGGGGGTGCGCGCAGTGCACCCCCCCCATCCAGGACCCCCTCGCGCCGCGACCGGAGGGAGCGGCGTGAGGGGCGCGCTGGCCGGTCTCCTGTGGGCGGCGCTCCTGGCGGCCCAGTCGCAGCCCGCCGCGCCCGCCCCGGAGGAACTGCGCCGCGCCGTGGCGTCCTTCGACGCCGGGCGATTCGACGCCGCGGTGGACGTCCTGGGCCACGCGGTGACGGCGACCCCGGCGGATGCGGAACTCCGGTACCGCTACGCCACATGCCGGGCCCGGCTCGCGCGCTCGCCGGAGGACATGGAGGCCGCCCTGCGACAGTTCGAGACCGTGGTGGCCTACAACCCGGACTTCCACGAGGCGGAGGTGGAGATGGCGCGCCTCCTGGTCCGGATCGGCCAGAACGAGGACGCGCGATCGATGCTCCAGCGCGCCCAGGCGGGTGGCTATGACGTCTTCGCCGCCGTCGAGGAGGTGCCCGAGCTCCAGGGCCTCCGCGACGATGCGCAGTTCCTCCTGGCCCTGCTCACCGTGGAGCGACCTGTCTTCAGCGTGAAGGAGCGGCGCGACCCCTTCCTCGTCCCCCTGCGCCCGCGGGAGCGCAGCTCGGGCGAAGGCGGGGGGTGGTCGGGACAGATACAGGAGGAGTACGTGACGAGGGCCATCACCCTGTACTCGGACCTCGTTGCCGCCATGGAGGCGCGGGACGGAGAGGCCGTCGTGGCGGCCTACGGGGCGCTGGACGGCCACCTGGGGGATCGCACCCGGGTGACCCAGACCGCTCAGCGGCAGCGCCTGGGGAGGGTGGTGGAGGCCTTCGAGACACTGAAGCCGGCCGTCTCGGGGGTACAGCAGCGGCTCCTGCGAGACGAGGGCGTGGGGATCCTCCGCGCCATGCGCGACCGGATCCAGGAGGTCCCGCTGGACGTGGCCGCGGTGCAGCGCCTCCGCGACGAGGACCTGCAGGAGTTCCTGGGGAAGCTGCTGGCCTCCGACCTCCCCGGGGCCGAGGCCCTGGCCGGCCAGTTCCGCGAGCAGGGGGACACCTTCCTGGAGCACGCGAGGGTGCAGGAGGAATTCAACTCCCTCGACCTGACCGTCACGGCCATCCTCTACAGCCCGGAGGGGGTCCGGCTGGCCGTGATCCGGGACAACGGTTCGGGGGTGGAACGGCACTACGAGGCGGGGGACCGGATCGGGACGGACCTGGAGGTCGTCGCGGTGGAGCCGAGGAGCGTGCAGTGCGTCTTCAAGGGAAAGTACGCGAGGACCCTCAAGTTCGAGCCCCAGACCCTGGACCTGGGGGACCGTAGGAAGCCGGGCGAGGCCCCGGGAGGCGCGGGGCAATGAGGCGGTGGAGTCTGGTGCGGTGGCGTCTGGTCCTGACCGTCGCCCTGGGGGCCCTGGCCCTGGGGGGGCGGCCGGCGGTGGCGGACGGCAGGCTGGAGCGCTACCTCCGGAAGAGGGCGGCGGCGGAGGGCATCGGCCGGGTCCTGGTGGACCTGGACCTGAGGGACGCCTCGCTGGAGGACGCGGTGGATTCCATCCGCTCGCAGAGCGGCGAGAACATCGTCGTGGCGCCCGGGGTGGAGGGCCGGGTGACCCTGCGGCTCTCCAGGGTGGACTGGCGCAGGGCCCTGGACGCGGTGGCCGAGCAGGCGGACTGCGTGGTGGAGGACAGGGTGGAATTCGTCCGGATATCCCGCCCCACCAAGGTCACCGTGGAGTTCCACAAGACGGACATCAAGGTGGTGCTGGAGGTCCTCGCACGCCTGAGCGGGGCCAACATCGTCGTGGCGGAGAACGTCACGGGCGAGGTCACCTTGAACCTGAGGGACATCCACTGGTTCACCGCCCTCAACACCATCGTCGAGACCTCGGGCTATGCCGCCGTCTGGGAGAGCTCCAGCGTGGTGCGGGTGATGAGCAAGGACGACCTGGAGCGGACCCTGGAGACCCGGGTCTTCCCCCTGCTCTATATCCGGCCACCGGGCACCTATCGCGCCGTCGTCAGGGACCCGAACAGCCAGACAGGGACCTTCTTCGTGGGCGACCCGCAGCCCACCAAGGGGAACGGCCTGGAGGACTTCACCCTCCTGGTGGCCCTGGAGAAGGCCCTCGAGAAGGAGAAGGACCTGGGGTCGGGCATCCAGTACGACCTGGAGAGCAACGCCTTCATCGCCACCGCGACCCGGCCCAAGCTGGACGAGATCGGGGAGATCGTGCGCCGCATCGACGTGCAGCCCTCCCAGGTCCATGTGGAGGTCAAGTTCGTCCGCACCAGCCTGGACAACCTCATGGAGCGGGGCCTGCGCCTGCGCGACCCCAAGACCGTGGGGCGGGAGGGCATCGACATCCGCGGTTCGTTCAACACCTCGCTCTTTCCCCCCACCACGAGCTCGCCGCCCTTGCAGCAGGCCGGGACCGGGTCGCCGGGCCGCTTCCCCTTCTTCCTGGGGGAGGGGACCGAGCACATCACCGAGCGCTTCCAGCTCCCCACGGTCCTGGACGTCCAGCAGACCGAGGCGGTCCTCCGCTACGTGAATTCCGACAAGAACTCCCGGGTGATCCAGGAACCCCAGCTCCTCATCAACGACAACCGGGAGGCGACCATCTTCGTGGGGGAGAACATCCCCTTCGCGACCCAGACGGCCAACGTGGACCAGAACGGCAACGTCACGGTGACCATCAGCGAGAGCGCGCGTTCGCCGGTCTCGGTGGGGTTCACCCTCTTCATCACGCCCAACATCGTCAAGAGCACCGACCGGATCCTCATGACGGTCATCACGCGAGCCACGGCGCTCACGGGGACCACCTCGGCCCGGGCGGGCTTCGAACGTTTCGAGTTTCAACAGGCCGGGGGCGTCAGCTCGTTCATCGAGCTGCCCCGGACCCAGGACCAGACCCTGGTGACCAAGCTCCTGCTCGAGGACCAGAGCACGGCGGTGATCGGCGGGCTCATCACGGAGACGAAGAATACCCTCGTCTCCCGCGTGCCCCTGCTGTCGAACCTGCCGCTGGTCGGGAACCTGTTCACGTTCCGCTCGAACCAGGTGGTCACCGAAAACCTGCTCATCCTCATCACCCCCCGGGTCGTGCGGACCGGCAAGGACTCCCGCGCCATCTTCGATGCCGCGCAGGAGCGCTCCTGGAAGCACGACTACTACCACCCGTTCGAGAAGGGGGAGGGTGGCGATGGGCGCTGACCTGAAGGCAAATCATGCGAAGGATGCTGATCAACGTGCGCGAGCCGGAAGAGAGCCGGATTGCGGTGGTGGACGGGGACCGTCTCGAGGAGATCTACATCGAGCGGTCCACGGAGCGCAGGCTCCTCGGTAACATCTACAAGGCGCAGGTCATCAACGTCGAGCCGTCCTTCCAGGCGGCCTTCGTGGATTTCGCGGCGGACGTCAACGGCTTCCTGCATGCCTCCGACGTCATGCCCATCTACTCCCGGAACAATCACATGCCCGACACCCGGACCACCACGGGCCGCCGGGACATCGCCTCCTTGCTCCGGCCCAGGCAGGAGGTCCTGGTCCAGGTCACCAAGGACGCCATCGGCACGAAGGGCCCCAGCCTCAGCACCTACATCTCCCTCCCCGGGCGCTACCTGGTGCTCATGCCCAGCATCAGTCGCTGTGGCGTCTCCAAGAAGATCGAGAGCGAGCAGGAACGCCGCAAGCTCAAGACCATGCTGGACGGGCTGAATCCCCCGAGGGGCATGGGGTTCATCGTCCGCACGGCCGGACTGGAGAAGTCCGTGGAGGACCTGCAGCGCGACCTGGATTACCTCCTCCGGGTGTGGCGCCAGGTGGCGGCCCGGGTCAAGACCGAGGCCTCGCCGGTGGCGGTCTACCAGGAGAGCGACCTGGTGACCCGGGCCGTGCGCGACTTCCTGACGCCGGATATCGGAGAGGTGGTGGTGGACAGCCCCGAGGGCTACCGCAGGGCACGGGAGTTCATCGACCACGTCCTCCCGGAGGGGGCCGGGCTGCTCCGGATCTACGAGGACGCCCTCCCCCTCTTCGACCGGTACCGCATCGAGCCGGAGATCGAGAAGATCTACCGGAAGCGCGTCCCCCTCAACCGCGGGGGTTCGCTCATCATCGACCAGACCGAGGCCCTGGTGGCCATCGACGTCAACAGCGGCAAGTTCAAGGGCGGGAGGGACGCGGAGACCACGGCCTACGAGACGAACCTCGAGGCCGTCCCCGAGATCGCGCGGCAGCTTCGCCTCCGGGACATCGGGGGGATCGTGGTCGTCGACTTCATCGACATGGTGGACGAGAAGAAGCGCCGGGCCGTCGAGCGCGCCCTCCGCGAGGAGATGGCCAAGGACAAGGCCCGCACCCGGGTGGGCCACATGAGCCAGTTCTGCATGGTGGAGATGACCCGCCAGAGGGTGCGCCACAGCCTGAAGATCCTCAGCCACGAGATCTGCCCCATGTGCGAGGGCTCGGGCTACGTGAAGACCGCGGAGAGCATGGCCCTGCGTATCGTGCGGATGGTCAAGAAGGGGCTCGCCCGGCGGGAGCACGTGCGCGCCGAGGTGGACGCCAGCCCCGGCGTGGCGGCCTACCTGCAGAACCGGATGCGGCGCACCCTGCTGGAGCTGGAGGACCAGACCCACCGGCAGGTGGACATCCTGGTGGACCCGGACTTCGAGAACGAGGACTTCAAGCTCAGCTTCGTCAAGGCGGACGGCAAGCGGGTGGTGATGGACGGGGTGTAGCCGCCAGGGTATGCTCTCCCCTCCGCCGCGACTCCGTCGCCTGGAGGGGATCCCCATGCGCACCGTCCGTCCCGCGTTCCCTTGGCTCGCCGTCCTCGCCCTCGCCGTCACACCGTCCGTGGCCCTCGGGGGGGACGAGGAGGCCTCGCCGCTCCACGCCTACGTGGCCCGCCCCGACGACAGCTTCCACTGGGAGCGGCGAGCCGAGCAGGACCTGGACGGGATCACCCTGGTCGAGCTGCGGCTGGTGTCGCAGACCTGGCGCGGGATCCCCTGGAAGCACCGCCTCTTCGTCGTGCGCCCGCCGGAGCTCCGGCACCCGGAGCAGGGCCTCATGCTCATCGAGGGTGGGTCCTGGAAGGACTCCTACGAGGGCGAGCCGAGGCCGGAGGAATTCCGCGGGCGCAAGGAGTGGGAGTATGCCCGGGAGGTGGCCGAGCGACTAGGGATGCCCGTGGCCATCCTGCTGAACGTCCCCTTCCAGCCCCTCTTCGATGGCCGCAAGGAGGACGCCCTCATCGCCCACACGTTCGTGGAGTACTTCAAGACGCGGGAGCCGGACTGGCCGCTGCTCCTGCCCATGGTGAAGTCGGCGGTGCGGGGCATGGACGCGGTCCAGCAGTTCGCCCGGGAGGCATGGGGCGTCGACGTCCAGCACTTCGTCGTGGGCGGGGCCTCCAAGCGCGGCTGGACCACCTGGCTCACCGGCGCCGTGGACCCGCGGGTGAACGCGATCGCCCCGGCGGTCATCGACGTGCTGAACATGGGTCCCCAGATGAAGCACCAGGTCGAGACCTGGGGGACCTATTCGGAGAGGATCCACGACTACACCGACGTGGGTCTCCCCCAGCTCCTGGAGAAGCCGGAGGGCCTCGAGTTGCTGAAGGTGGTCGACCCCTACAGCTACAAGGCCTCCCTCACCATGCCCAAGATGATCCTCCTGGCCACGAACGATCGCTACTGGCCCGTGGACGCCCTGAACCTCTACTGGGACGGGCTCGTGGGCGAGAAGTACGTGCTCTACGTCCCGAACCAGGACCACGGGGTGGAGGACCTGGTCCGGGTGGTGGCCAACCTCACGGCCTTCGCCCGCAAGGCCGCCGGCGAGATCGAGTTCCCCCGGCTGGAGTGGGACTCGGCCCAGACCGCCGAGGCGCTCACCCTGCGGCTGCGCTCGGACCGGAAGCCCATCCGGGCCCTGGCCTGGATCGCCTCCTCGGGCACCCGGGACTTCCGGGACAGCCGCTGGAAGGCGGTGCCCCTGGAGCCCGCCTCGGACGGGAGCTGGGGCTATTCCTTGCCCCTCCCCGCCGAGGGCCACGCCGCCCTGTTCGCGGAGGTCATCTACAACCTGGGCGACCAGCCGTTGCACCTCTCGACGACCGTCCGCGTGAGCGAGCGCGGGGCCGCCCGTCCGGCGGCGCCCGTCCCGGCGGCGCGACCCGGCCGCCGCTGGTTCTAGCCGTCCGCGGTCCCCAGGCATGACATCCCGCGTCCACATCGGGATCCTGGCCGCCCTCCTCGCGGTGGGCTGCGGGAGGCGGGATGGGGAGGCGACCGGCCCTGGGACGGCCTCGGCCGACGGGCCGACCGTCTCGCGTGACGCGAGCCCGGGGCGAGTCGGCGCCGCCCGGGGAACGGCCCCCGGGGTCTCGACGGTCGCCGGTGGG
>JACQVX010000123.1 GCA_016209495.1 Planctomycetota bacterium | reverse complement strand
GCTCCGGCTCTCGTGCTCGCTCTCGGACGGGGAGGCGGGGCGGGTGGCGGGGACGCTGGGGTATCTGGCGCCGGAGCTGCTCCGGGGGGAGCGCTCGGGGCCGGAGGCGGACCTCTACGCCCTGGGGGTGATGCTTTTCGAGATGCTGACGGGGGGCCTGCCGGAGGGCCACGAGCTGCCCTCGGGGCGGGTGGAGGGGCTGCCGGGGTGGTGCGACCGGGTCTTCGCGGGGGCCTACGCGCGCCGGGAGCGGCGATTCCGGGACGTGGGCTCGCTCCTGGGGGCGCTCGATGCAGCGCCGGCCGCACCCGCGACGGAGGTGGCGCCGGCCGCCCTGCCCCGCGCCGCCGCCTCGCCGCCCCCCCGTCCCGAGGTCGCGCCCGCCGGGGCCCGCGGACGCACCGTCCTCGGGGTGGGGGCGGGGGCCCTGGCCCTGGGCTGCGCCTTCCTCTCGGCCGTATTCGTGGCGGGACTGGTGTTCCTCGTGGGCAGGGCCGGGCCGCCGCGGGTCCCCCAGGGGGGCGTCCAGGTTACCGTCGTCCCCACGGACATGGCCCGGCTCGAGGCGATGCTGGACGCCATTGCCGAGCGGTCGGTCCCGCCTGGCCTCGACTCGGGCCGGCGCTGGTCCCTGGCGGACTACGAGGGTCGCTCGGGCCATCGCTACGGGGAGGTGCCCGAGGGCTGGGTGGTGGAGATCTATTCCCTGCGAGGGAGCTGGCGGGTCCGGGCCGCCCACCAGGGGGGCTACTACCGCGAGACCCCCATGCGGGCGGGGGGTGGGGAATGAGCGAGCGACCGGAGGTTGCGAGCGAGCGATGACCCTCGACTTCCAGCTCCAGCGGTTCCAGGAGCACAAGGCCAAGGGCCTGGCGGCCCACCGCTCCGGGGACGCCCGGGAGGCGCGGTTCCACCTCCTCAAGGCGGCGGAGTACCTCTACGAGATGGCCCGGCGCTCCGAGGGGCGCATACGGGCCCAGCGGGCGGCCAGCGCACGGAAACTGGTGGAGCTCGCCCGGTCGGCGCCTCAGGCGGCGGAGCGGCCGGTGGCGCGGGCCTCCGTCGGCCTCGGCGGGCCGCCGGCCACCCACCCCTCGCCGGGGGCGGCCCGGGCGGCGCGGGACGGGGGGGAGGACGAGGCCACCGAATTCGTCCCGGTGGAGAGGCCGTCGGTGCGTTTCGATGACATCGCGGGGCTGGACGACGTGAGGCGGGAGGTGGAGCTGAAGATGATCCTCCCGCTCACGCACCCGGAACGGGCGGAGCGCTTCGGCATCCGCCGGGGAGGCGGGGTCCTCCTCTACGGGCCGCCCGGGACCGGAAAGACCCTCATTGCCCGGGCCATCGCCGGGGAGGTGGACGCGGCCTTCTTCACCGTCAAGCCGAGCGAGGTCCTCTCCAAGTGGGTGGGGGAGGCGGAACGCAACGTCGAACGGCTCTTCGCCACGGCCCGGGCCCAGCCCCGGTCGGTGGTCTTCATCGACGAGGTGGAGGCCCTGGTCCCGGCGCGGCGCGCCAACCAGTCCACGGTCATGGCGCGGCTCGTCCCCCAGATCCTGGCCGAGCTCGAAGGTTTTAGCACCCCCGCCGGGTCCCACCCCTTGCTCTTCATCGGCGCGACCAACGAGCCCTGGGCCCTGGACCCCGCGGTCCTCCGCCCGGGGCGTTTCGACGCCCGCATCTACGTGGGCCTCCCAGACGCGACGGCCCGCCGCCGGATCTTCGAGCTGTGCCTGAAGGGCCGGCCGCTGGCCTCCGACGTGGACCTGGACGCCCTGGTCCAGCGTACCGGGGGCTACAGCGGGGCCGACCTCCGGGCCACCTGCGAGCGGGCCGCCCAGCGCGCCTTCCTGGAGGCGGTGCAGGTGGACTGCGACATGCCCATCGACCGCAAGGACCTGGAGGCGGCCCTGGACGCGGTGAGGCCCTCGGTGCGACCGGCGGAGCTGGAGCGCTTCCAGGCCTTCGCGCGGGGGGAGGCGGGAAGGTGACGGCGGCCAGGGCGGCGGGTCCCGGCGCCAGGGTGGGGGAGTGGGTCCTGGAGGAGCGCCTGGGCGGCGGCGGGTTCGGGGAGGTGTGGAGGGCGCGGCACCACCTCTGGCCCGAGCGCCGCGTCGCGGTGAAACTCCCGGGCGGGGGGCGGGCCATGGCCCACCTGGAGCGGGCCGGCAGGCTGCTGGGCAGGGTGGAGAGCCCGCACGTCCTCAGGCCCCTCTCGGTGGACCTCTCGGCCGACCCGCCCTACGTGGTCCTCCCCTGCGTCGAGGGGGGCGATCTGGGCCAGCGCCTGGCCCGGGGTGGGCCGCTCCCGGTGGCCGAGGCCGTGGAGGTGGTCCGGCAGGTACTCGAGGGACTGGACGCGGCCCACCGCGCGGGGGTCGTCCACCGGGACGTGAAGCCGTCCAACGTCCTCCTGGGCTCAGACGGGGTGGTGCGGTTGACGGACTTCGACCTGGGGGTCTCCTGGGCCCGGGACGGGGCGGCCCTGGCGAGGGAGCTGGAGAACAGCCTGGACGACGAACGCACCGAAGGCCTGGCCGGGACCCTGGACTACATGGCGCCGGAGCTGCGCGAGGGGGCGGGCCCCGACCCCCGCAGCGACCTCTATGCCGTGGGGGTGCTCCTCTTCGAGTGCCTGACGGGAGAGCGCCCCAAGCCCGGGGACAGGCCCGGGGCCCTACGAGCCGAGGTCCCGGCCTCTCTGGACCGGGTGTTCTCCCGCCTCTACACGCGCGCCGAACGTCGCTACGCCTCGGCCCGGGAGGCCCTGGACGACCTGGCCGGGGCGCCCGCGCGCGCCGTCGTCGGGCCTCCCACGGACCTGGAGGCCTGGGTCGTGATCCCGGGTCTGGCCCTGGAGGCCCGGAAGTACCCCGCGACCAACGCCCAGTATGCCGCCTACGTGGCCGCGGCGGGGGCCGTACCCCCGGCCTGGTGGGGTGGGCCAACTCCGCCTAGGGCCCTGGAGGTCCACCCGGTCACCGGGGTCTCCTCGGCCGAGGCCGCCGCCTGGGCCGCGTGGGCCGGGGGGAGGCTCCCCACCGCCGAGGAGTGGCGCAGGGCCGCCGACGGCGGGGAGACCCGCGCCTATCCCTGGGGCCCGGTCTTCGAGGCGGGGAGGGCCAACACCCGGGAGGCGGGGGTGGGAACCACCACGCCGGTGGGGGCCTACCCCTCCGGGGCCGCGCCCTCCGGCGCCTTGGACATGGCAGGGAACGTGTGGGAGTGGACCTCGACCGCCGCGGCCCTGGGGTCCCGCCGTGTGCTCAAGGGCGGCTCCTTCCACGCCCCGGCCTCCCAGGCCCGCTGCGACGCTTCGGCCGAGCAGCCCTCGGAGGCCAGGGTGCGCTCCGTGGGCTTCCGGGTCGTCCGGGATCGGAGGCGCTAGGGGTGGCATTGTTCGAGGTTTCCATCGTCGTGTTCCTCGTCGCCGGGGTCTGCCTCGTCGGCTCGCTGGTCCTCGTGGCCGTCCTGGGCCGTGGGCTCCTCGGACAGTTGCGGCGCCAGCTCGTCCCGCTCGTGGCCATCCTGTGGGTGGCGGCGGGGGTAGGCTTCACCATGCGCTTCAGCGCGACCTACTGGCTCTGGGTCGCCCCGCCCTTCGCCATCGCGTTGCTCGCGGTGGCGGGGGGGCGCGAGGGGCGCCGCGTCCGGCCCGAGGCCCCGGAGGCCCGAGCGGTGCCGGCCCGGAGGGTCATCCCCGCAACCCCCGCCCCGGCCCTGGAGGGCCTGAGCTCGAGGCAGGCGTCGCCCGCAGCTCCCGGGCTCTCGGGCCGCTTCGCCGCGGGCCAGCGGGTGGGCGAGTGGGTCCTGGAGTCGCCCCTGGGGGCGGGCGGATTCGGCGAGGTGTGGCGGGCGAGGCACCACATCCTGCCGGGCAAGGGGGCGGCAGTGAAGCTCCCCACCGCCCCGGAGTTCGTGGGGAACCTGCGCCGGCTCGGGGTCCTCCAGCACGCCATCGACGACCCCCGGGTGGTGAGGCCCCTGGGCCTGGACCCCGAGGCGGACCCGCCCTACCTGGCCATGGAACTGGTGGAGGGGGCCGACCTGGCCCGGGTCCTGGCCGAGCGGGGCCGGCTGAGCGTGCCGGAGGCCCTGCGCGTCTTCCGGGAGGTGGTGGGGGGCGTGGCCGCCGCCCACCGGGCCGGCGTGGTCCACCGGGACCTGAAGCCGGCCAACGTCCTCCTGGACCGGGACGGGGCCGTGAAGGTCACGGACTTCGAGCTGGGCCAGGTGCAGGCCGCCACCACCGCCGCCCTGGTGGTCTCCCAGAGCCTGGTGACCTCCGAGGGCCGCTCCATCAGCGGGACCTACGCCTACATGGCCCCGGAGCAGCGCGACGGGGGCGAGGTGGACGAGCGGGCGGACGTCTATTCCCTGGGCCTCGTCCTCTTCGAGATGCTCACCGGGGAGTTGCCCCAGCCCGGGGATTGCCCCGGGGACCTGGCGCTCGGCGTGCCGGCCTGGGTGGACGAGGTCTTCCGCCGCTGCTACACCCGTCGGGAGAAGCGCTACGCCGACGCCGGGGCGCTGGAGGAGGCCCTGGTGGCCGCCGGCGCCGGGGCGGGGGCGCCCGCATGACCACGGACCTCCAGGCCTGGACCTCGGACCCGGAGGCCCTCGCAGTCGTCCTCGGCCCCGAGGACCTGCGCGGCTGGTTCGGCCTGGGACACCCCCTGGAGGTGCCCGAGGGGGGCGTGGCCCTGGTGGAGGTCGAGGGGGAGACCACGTGTCTGGGGCCGGGGGCGCGTCACGAGGGGGGCTTCGTGAGGGCCCTCCTCGTCCTCGACCGGGAGGTGGGCCTGGGATACCGGCTCGCCGGCCTGCGCTCCGCCGACGGCTTCGAGGTGGAGGCCTCCTGCAGGACGCGGCTCCGCCCACGCACCGAGGAGTTCGACCTCCTCCAGGCCCTCTCGTTCCTGGGGGAGAGGCGGCGGCTCGTCCGGGACGACCTCCACGCGCACCTGCTCCCCGCGGTCCAGTCTTGCCTGGAGGAGGTCGTCCGCTCGCGGCCCATGGAGGCCCTGGACCAGGCCGGGACGGCGGCGGCCCTGGAGGAGGCCCTGGCCGGGGCCCTCAAGGAACCCTGCTTCCGCGGGGGGCTCCGGCTCGTCGCCCTGGAGGAGGTGACGCTCCGCTCGGCGGCGTGGGAGGAGGCCCGGCGGGCCGAGGCCGGGGCCCGCCTCAGGGCCGAGGAGCTGGTCCGGGGGCGGGAGGTGGAGGCGCTGGCCCAGAGACTGCGGAAGGAGGGCCTGCTGGAGCAGGTGGCCGCGCGGGAGGAGGTGGCCCGGGAGCGGGCCCTCCAGGAGGCGGCCCGGTTCGAGCAGATCCGCGAGCGTTTCGGCAACGACGACGTGAAGGCCATGGTCCACCTCCTGGAGGACCCGCGGGAGAAGTCCCGGCTCCTGGAGGCCCTCATCGAGCAGGGGATGAGCGGCGAACAGATCGAGGCCCGGCGCCGGGGCGATTTCGAGAGGGACGTGGCGGCGCGCCTCGAGCGGTTCCAGTCCCTCCTGGGGTCGGCCCTCGGGGTGGACGTCGCCGGGGGGCCGAGGGTCCGGCGGCTCCTCGCGGTGGTGGGGCGCTCCGTCCTGGCCTACGACCCCCGGGCGGGGCCCTCGGCCTCGGTCCCGCGGGAGACGTATCGCTTCGAGGACGGTCCCCTGGGCTTCCTCCGGTCCGTGCGCCTGGCGCGCCGGGCCGACGGCGCCCTGCACCTCCTGGCGGGGGCCCAGGGTGGGGTCTACGTGACGGAGCTGGGCCCCGACGGCTCGGCGGGGCCCCGCAAGGACTACCCCTTCCCACGCCCGGAGGACTCCCGGGGCGGGGCCAACGCCGCGGCCCTCTTCCGCGACGAGCTCTACGCCACCCATTCCGACCATGGCCTGGTTCGCTGGGACCTGGACGGCGGCCCCGGCGCCCTGACCCTGTTCGAGGACCTGGTCCCCGACGGCGGGCCCGTGCGCGGGGCCCAGGTGGGGCCGGACGGGGTCCTCTGGTTCGCCGCGGGCGACACGGTCTACGCCTGGGACCTGGTGCGCCGGCCACCCCGCCCCGTCGCCTACCGCGGGGCCGGCGGCACCATCACCTCGCTCTGCGCGGCGGGAGGCCAGGTCCTGGCCGGCACCGGGGAGGGCCGCATCTGCCGCTGGTCGGCCCCCGGGGGCGAGGTCCCGGAGGCCGCTCGGGACTTCGGGGTGCGCAGGGCGAACCCCATCACCATGCTGCGGGCGGCCCTCATCGCCGGGACCCCCTGCGTCCTCATCGCCGCCAAGGACTATGGCGCCAGCGCCCGCGCCCTGGAGGGCCCCTTCCAGCGGGAGTTCCAGGCCCAGGAACAGGTCCGGTGGGTGGACGGGGCGTCGGATCGGGTCTTCGGCGTGGACCGCGGGGGCTACCGCGTCGCCGTCTGGGAGGCCCACCGCCCCCAGTGCCCGGAGCAGCTCTGGCGCACCCCGGACCGGGTCCAGGACCTGGCGGTCATCCTCGAAGGCGCATGAGGGTGTTCGGCACCCTCGCCAAGTGGCTGGCCGTCCCCCTGGCGCTCGCGCTCGGGTTCGCGGCGTGGCTGCTCCTCTCGGGGCCGGCCCCCCCGCCGGAGATGGACGCCCTGGTGGAGCGGGCGGTGGGGGAGGCGGTGGCCCAGGCCGCGCGCTCGCTGGCCGCCCGCGAGGAGCCGCGGAGGCTCTACCTCACGCCCCTGGCCGGAGACGTCCCCACGGGCCGCGTGAGCTGGCTGCTCCGGGACGCGGTCTCGCGCCTGGAGGGTTTCCAGGTCCTGGAGGTCCCGGAGGAGGCGAGCGCCGGGGTGACCGACCTGGTCTCGGCCTTCCTGGGGACCCACATCGAGGCCCTGGTGAGCCCCGCGCGCGCCCGGGCGAGGGCCCTCCAGGAGGCGGCGCGGGCCGAGGGCTTGGTGGTGGGCCAGGTCCGGCTCGCGGACGGGGCCGAGGAGGTGCGGGTGGCCCTGGACCTGGAGCTGGTGGACGCCGCCGCGGGGCGCACCATCGCCTCCATGGAAGGTCCGCTCGTGCGCCTGGAGAAGAGCTGGTTCGCGTTGCCATACTACCGCTACCGAGTCCAGGGCTGGGCCTGGTGGGCCAGACTCGGGGGCTGGCTCGTCTTCATCCTGGGCCTGCCCTTCGCCCTCGTCCCGGTCCTGCGGCCCGCCCTCAGGGCGCGCTCCAACGCCGTCAACGGGGCCTTCCTGGCGGGGCTCACGGCGGTCGACGCCCTCCTGGCCGCGGCCCTCACGGGCCTCGACCTCGGGGGCGTGGGGGGCGTGGCGCTGGTCCTGGTCGCCGCCGTCGCCGCGGGCGCCTGGAACTTCGGCATCCTGGACGAGCTGGAGGAGGCCTGGGCGTGAGCGTGGGGGCCGGCACGCGGGTCGGCGAGTACCTCCTCGAGGAGCGCGTGGGCTGCGGCGGATTCGGCGAGGTCTGGCGCGCCCGGCACCACCTGTGGCCCGAGGAGGTGGTGGCGGTCAAGCTCCCCACGGACCCGGAGTACGTGCGGCAGCTCCGCACGGAGGGGGCCATCCAGCACCGCCTGGAGGGGGAGCACCTGGTGCGGACCCGGGGCTGCGACCACACCCACGACCCCCCCTACCTCGTCATGGACTACGTGGAGGGGGAGAGCCTGCGGGCGATCCTGGCGCGCCGGGGGCGGCTCCCGGCCCAGGAGGCGCTCCCCATGGCCCTGCAGGTCCTGGACGGGCTCTCGGTGGCCCACGCCGCCGGGGTGGTGCACCGGGACCTGAAGCCGGGGAACATCCTGGTGGACACCCGGGGGGTGGTGAAGCTGGCGGATTTCGGCCTGGGGGTGATCAGGGATCGCGCCACCGCCTCCCTCATGCTCTCCGGGAGCCTGGCCACCTCCAGCGGCGCCGCCGTGGCCGGGACCCTGCGCTACATGGCCCCGGAGCAGCGGGACCCCCTGGCCACGGTGGATAGCCGGAGCGACGTCTACGCCTTCGGCGTCCTCCTCTTCGAGATGCTCACGGGGGAGGTGCCCCAGGGCGGCGAGGTCCCCTCCGACCTGGTGCCCGGTCTCGACCCGCGCGTGGACGAGGTCTTCAGGCGTTGCTACACGCGCCGGGAACGGCGCCACGCCGATGCCATCGAGCTGCGAGCCGCCCTGGCGCCCCTGTGCGATGGCTCGGCCCCCGCGGCCCCGGCCCCGGCCCCGGCCGCGGCGGCCCCGGCCTGGACCCCTCCGCGGTTCGTCGAGCCGCCGACCCTCCGGCCGGCCCCCCACGGGGCGCGCCTCCTGGCCTGGTTCATCGACTGCCTCGTGGTCCTGCCCTTCGCCTGGTGCGACGGTGGCCTCCTCGTCGGGACCCTCTACGAGTTCGTCTGCCATGCCGCGTGGGGGGCCACCGCGGGGAAGGCGGCCATGGGGCTCCGGCTCGTCGCCCTGGACGGCTCCCCTGCGGGCCCGGGGCGGGCCCTGCTCCGGATCCTGGGGGACTTGCTCTGCTACGCCAGCTTCGGCCTTGGCTACCTCTTCATCCTCATCGACGCGGACCACCGCGGCGTACACGACATGGTGGGCGGCACCCGGGTGGTCGTCGCGCCCTCGGGGGTGAGCGCGACATGAGCGCACACCTGGAGGCGGGCCAGCGGGTGAGCGAGTACCTCCTGGAGGAGCGCGTGGGCTCCGGCGGTTTCGGGGAGGTCTGGCGCGCGCGGCACCACCTCTGGCCCGAGCAGGTGGTGGCCATCAAGCTCCCCACGGAGCCCGAGTTCGTGCGGCAGCTTCGCCGGGAGGGGGTGATCCAGCACAAGCTGGAGAGTCCCCACGTGGTGCGCACGAGGGGTTGCGACCCCTCTCACGAACCGCCCTACCTGGTCATGGACTATGTGGACGGGGAGAGCCTCCGGGAGCTGCTCCGCCGACGGGGCTGCCTCCCGCCCGCCGAGGCACTGGGGGTGGCCCGCCAGGTCCTCGAGGGGCTCTCGGTGGCCCACGCGGCCGGGGTGGTGCACCGGGACTTGAAGCCGGAGAACGTCCTGGTGGGGACCGACGGGGTCGTGCGCCTCACGGACTTCGGCCTCGGGCGCGTGAGCGAGCGGGCCGCCGCGTCCATCGCCCTCTCCGGGAGCGTGGCCTCCGAGGCGGGCGGCCTGACGGGGACGCTGCGCTATCTGGCCCCGGAGCAGCGCGACGACCCGGACGAGGTGGACGCCCGGACGGACGTCTATGCCTTCGGCCTCGTCCTCTTCGAGATGCTCTCCGGCGAGTTGCCTCAGGGAGGGGAGCTGCCCTCGGACCTGGTGCCTGGCCTGGACACCCGGGTGGACGAGGTCTTCCGCCGCTGCTACACCCGGCGCGAGGCGCGCTACGCCGACGCCCGCGCGGTGCGGGAGGCCCTGGAGGCCGGGTCGGCACCCGAGGTCGTGCGGGCTGCCCCCACGGCAGGGAGGAAGGCGACGGCCCTCGTCCCCGCGGGCCTCTTCCTCCGGTCCGTCGCTTGGTTCCTGGACCTGGCGCTGTGCGAGCTGGTGGTGACGCTGGTCTGGCTCGGGGTCATGGAGGCGAACGGGTGGTGGATGGACGACGATTATTTCGGGGCCCTGAACGCCGTCCTGGGCGGCCCGCTCCTCGTCCTCGCGGTGCTGCTCGGGACCTGCATGGGGGGGACCCCTGGGAAGAGGCTCCTCGGGCTCCGGGTGGTCCGGGTGGACGGAGGGCGGGTGGGGCTGGGGCGGAGCGTCGCCCGCCTCCTGGGCTACTGCGCGTCCGCGGCCCCGTGCTGCCTGGGCTTCGTGGTCATTCCCTTCCACCCGGAGAAACGGGGCTTCCACGACCTCATCGCGGGGACCCGGGTCATCTGCGGCGGCCCTTGAAGCCCCACGGGGCCGAACGTATCGTCGTGGATTGGAGGTGATTCGCCATGCCCTTCGGATTTCTCGACCCGGTCTACATGCTCGTGGCCCTGCCGGGCCTGGCCCTGGCGCTGGTGGCCCAGATATGGGTAAAGAGCGCCTTCTCGCGCTGGTCCCAGGTGGGGGCCGCGGGCGGGATGTCCGGGGCCGAGTGCGCCTACCAGGTCATGGCCGCTGGTGGGGCCCAGGGGGTGCGGATCGAGGAGGTCCAGGGATTCCTCAGCGATCACTACGACCCCACCACCCGGACGCTCCGGCTCTCCCCCCAGAACTACCATGGACGCTCCATCGCCGCCCTGGGGATCGCGGCCCACGAGGCCGGCCATGCGGTCCAGCACGCCGCCGCCTACGCCCCGCTGGCCTTCCGCTCCCTGGTGGTCAAGCCCGCCATGATCGGCCAGTCTCTCTCCTGGATCCTCCTCATCGCGGGCCTGGGCATGGGGGCCGTGGGGCTGGTCTACCTGGGGATCGCCCTGTTCTCCGTGGCGGTCCTCTTCACCCTGGTCACCCTCCCGGTGGAGTTCAACGCCTCCCGCCGTGCCCTGCTCGCCCTCGAGGGGGGTGGCATCCTGAGCGGCCGGGAGATGGACGGGGCCCGGGAGGTCTTGCGGGCCGCCGCCCTGACCTATGTGGCGGCGGCGGTGACCGCGGTGCTCCAGCTCCTCTACTTCCTCTGGCGGGCCGGCCTCATCGGCGGCAGCCGCCGGGACTGAGGGGGCCGGGGGGGTGGCGGACTACGTCCTCTCCATCGACGCCGGCACCACCGGCGTCACCGTCCTCCTGGTGGACGCGCGGGGGGCCGTGGCCCGACGGGCCTACGGCGAGCTGCCCCAGCACTACCCCAGGCCCGGCTGGGTGGAGCACGACCCGGAGGAGATCGCCCAGGTCGCCGAGCGGGGGGTCCGGGAGGTCGTCGCGGGGCTCCCACGCGGCGCCGTGGCGGTGGTGGGGATCACCAACCAGCGGGAGACCACGATCCTCTGGGAGCGCCGGACCGGCCAGCCCGTGGCGAAGGCCATCGTCTGGCAGTGCCGCCGCACGGCCGCGGCGTGCGACCGCCTGAAGGAGGAGGGCCACGAGCCCGAGGTGCGCAAGCGCACGGGCCTCGTCATCGACGCCTACTTCTCGGCGACGAAGATCGACTGGCTCCTGGACAACGTGGCGGGGCTCCGGCCACGGGCCCTGGTGGGCGACGTGGTATTCGGGACGGTGGACACGTGGCTCCTGTGGAGGCTCACCGGCGGGCGGGTCCACGCCACGGACCACACCAACGCCTCCCGCACCCTGCTCTACAACATCCACGAGCGCTCCTGGGACGACAAGCTCTGCGCCCTCTTCGGCGTGCCCCGCCTCATGCTGCCCCGGGTCATGGGCTCCTCCGAGGTCTACGGGGAGTGCAGCTTCGAGCCCCTCGCGGGGGTGCCCATCGCGGGGGTGGCGGGCGATCAGCAGGCGGCCCTCTTCGGCCAGGGCTGCGTGGGGCCGGGCACCCTGAAGAACACCTACGGGACGGGCTGCTTCCTGGTCCAGAACACCGGGACGAGGGCTGTACGCTCGGAGCGTGGTCTGCTCACCACCCTGGCCTGCGACGGGGCCGGCGCGCCGTGCTACGCCCTGGAGGGTTCCGTATTCGTGGCGGGGGCGGCGGTCCAGTGGCTGCGGGACGGGCTGGGGCTCATCGCCAGCGCGGCGGAGACGGAGGCCCTGGCCAGGAGTGTCCCAGGGACGGCAGGAGTCTACCTGGTGCCGGCCTTCGTCGGCCTGGGGGCCCCCTACTGGGACCCAGAGGCCCGCGGGGCCCTGGTGGGGCTCACCCGGGGGACGGGCCGGGCCCACGTGGTACGGGCCGCCCTGGAGGCCATCGCCTACCAGACCCGGGACGTCCTGGACGCCATGGTGGCGGACGGGGCCACGGGCGGCGGCGAGCTGAACGTGGACGGGGGCGCCACGGTGAACGACTTCCTCATGCAGTTCCAGGCGGACATCCTGGACCGCCCCCTGGTGCGCCCGCGGGAGGTGGCGGTGACGGGCCTGGGCGCGGCCTATCTGGCGGGCCTGGCGGTGCGGTTCTGGAAGGACGCCGCGGGGCTGGCCTCCCTGCGCTCGGTGGAGCGGCGCTTCGAGCCCTCCATGACCCGCGAGCTGCGCGAGGCACTCTACGCCGGGTGGCGCCGGGCCGTCGAGCGGGTGGGGACGAGGACCTAGCTCAACCCCACGACCCTGCGCGACAGCGAGACTCCCCTCGGCCCACTACAGCGGCTCAGCGATCGGATCGGCGCCCGAAGGGCAGTCCTTCTCTGCCCCGGAGCGAAAGGTCCCTGCCGTCGGCGCGACTGCCCTGTTCCGCTGAGGGGCATCCGGGCTAGCCGCCGGGCGCGGCTCACGCGTCCAGGCTGAGGTCTCCCCGGGGGACGCATACGCAGGCGAGACAGGAGCCAGCCTCGGGGGTCGTCCCGGGCTCCTGCACGTAGCTCACCTCCCCGGAGAGGACCGCCGTCAGGCAGGTGCCGCAGTTGCCCGCGCGACAGCCCGAGTCCATGGCGATGCCCTCGGCCTCCGCGAGGTCCAGCAGGGACGCGGCCTCGCCCTTCCACTCGCAGGTCCGGGCGCTGCGGGCGAAGGTGACCTTGGGGTGGATGGCCTGCGGGGCCGGTTCCGGGCCCTGGGGGCGGGTCCTGAGGTGCCGGCGGGTGCGGCCCCCCTTGCCCATCTTCTGGACCGTGGCGGGGCCGAAGGCCTCGAAGTGGACGCGCTCGGGGGACACCCCCCACCCCGCCAGGGCCTCCGTGAGCGAGGTCATCATCGGGGGCGGGCCGCAGACGTAGAATTCGTAGTTGCTGGAGGGGAGCAACCGTCGGAACAGCCCCACGCTGACGCGCTCCGGGTGGTGGTAGTCACGGCCCTTCACGTCCAGGGCCCTGGGCTCGCTATAGCAGACGTGGAGGTGGACGTCGTCCCGCTCCCGGGCGGCCCGCTCCAGGGCCTCCCTCTGCACGTGCTCCGTCCCGTTGCGGACCCCGTAGAAGAACCAGGTCTCCCGGCGGGAGCCCGAGGCCCGGAGGGCCTCGAGCATCGAGAGGAGGGGGGTCACCCCGATGCCGCCAGCGACGAGGACCACGGGGGTGCGGCCCTGGAGGTCCAGGTAGAAGCTCCCGGCCGGGGCCTGCACGTCCAGGATGTCGTCCACGTCCACCCGGTCGTGGAAGTGGCTGGAGGCCAGTCCCGGCGCGGCCTCGGGGGCGTCCCGGGGCGGCGGCAACCGCTTGATGGAGACGCGGTAGTGGTCCGGGCAGGGGGCGTCGGAGAGGGAATAGCAGCGGACCACGGGCCTGGCCTGGCCCGCCACACCTAGCCGGAACGTCAGGTACTGCCCCGGGTGGAAGGGCGGGAGGGGCTTGCCGTCGTGGGGGGCAAGGTAGAAGGAGCAGACGTCCGCCGTCTCCTTCTCCTTTCGGATGACGCGAAACTTCCGGAATCCGTTCCAGGAAAGCTCGTTCCTCTGGCGCTCGAAGTGGCGCTGGTCCATGACCCTTTCGATCTCGATGCGCAGCCGGTCCCTGTCCAGCCTGGCCATGCGGGATGCGGCCCGGCCACGTCGCGCCGCGCCCACCGCCAGGAGGCAGACGTAGAGGGTCGAGGCCACGAGGAAGGCCAGCGCCGCCGTCCGGATAGCAAGGTCCACGGTCTGTCTCTCCTCAGAACTTCCAGCGCAACTCCAGCCGAGCCCCCCTCACGTCCTCGTCGTCCTCCCGCGCGGCGGCCACGATGTCGGCCCGCAGGATCCACGCGTGGCCAAGGGGCCGCTGCCAGCGCAGGGACAACGCCTCCTGGCGGGCCCGGGCCGGCCGACCGGGCTCCCCCTCGTCCCCCATCACGTCCAGGGCCGCCACCTCCAGGACCAGCTGCTGGTCCAGGTCGAACAGGTACTCCACCCCCAGCGCCCCGCCCCAGGTGTCCTGCCCGGTGTCGTCCAGCCTCGGGAAACCCGTGAGCCCATCCGTCTCGAAGGCCAGGCCCGTGTTCTTCAGGATGCCCCCCGCCCCGGCGTCTCGGGCCAGGGACTGGGGGCGGTCGAAGCCGGCGAAGGCGTTCAGGTAGGGGACCAGGGCCAGGGGTCGCCGCGTGATGAGGGAGTTCTCCGAGAGGAGGATCACCCCGTCCGCGTTCTGGGGGCGCCGCGTCTCCCGGTCCTGGCCCAGGCACGCCACCGCCCTCAGGCTGCTGGAGAGCCAGGCCCGGTAGCGGCGGGTGAAGGCGGCCGCCACGCCGTGCACGTCCTGGTCCCCCGCGCTGGCGTCCCGGGTGTAGCCGTAGCCCAGCTCCCAGTAACCCTGGTTCGCCTCGACGAAGGCCGTCACGCCGTAGACCTGGGCCGCCCGGTCGCTCCCCCGGCCGTCCCGGTCCAGGACCGCGGCGGTGGTGACCTCGTCCAGTCCGGCGAAGAGCACCAGGTCCATGTTGGAGACGTCCAGGACCCGGCTGTGGCGCGCCGGGATGGCCAGGGCCGCCCCGGTGAGGGCGTCCTCCACCCAGACGCCGTTCTGGAAGACCAGGGGCATGAGGCCCACCGCCACGGGCAGGTCCCAGGAGGGGTAGCGCCCGCCCAGGCCCGCAGCCAGGGCGGAGAGGTCCCCTTCGAGGTAGAGGGTGTCCGGGTTGGCGTCGAGCTCCAGTTCCGCGTCCCGGTCCTGCCCGGACAGCTCCAGCCGGGTGAACTCGCCGCCCTCGTCCAGGGGGCGCAGGAGGGCGTGGAGGCGCTCCGTGGCCGTGAGCTTCAGGTCGAGGTCCAGGTTGAGGCGGGTCGCCGCCTGGCCCTGCTCCACCGCCCCGTTGTCGTTGTGGGCGGCGGCCCAGCGCCAGTCCCCGTAGGTCATGAAGTGCCAGAAGACCAGGTTCCTCTCCCCCACCAGCTCGCGGCCCGGCCGGAAGGGACCCTCCCGGTAGAGCTCGCGGCCCAGCTCCAGCCAGGGGCGCTGGGTCTCGTTGGAGTGCTTGCCTCCGTAGATCTCGAGCTGGCGCGCCCCCTCGTAGGGGGCCTCCGGGAACTCCGGGTCGGGGGCAAATGCCCCCGGGTCATGGTCCACCCGGCGTGCCCCGGGGGACATCTCCGGCGGGGGCTCCTCCAGGGCGAGGGCGGACGCCACCAGCCCCGCGGCCGCGAGGCACGTCCCCCATGCAGGATCCCCACGACTCACGGCGCGACCTCCACCGCCACCGTGTACGGGTGGATGTCGAGCATCCACTCGTTCATGGAACGCACCATGTCCGTGGTGGCCCCGATGAACCGCATGAAGTAGATGGGCTCGGCCCGGCTCCGCAGGCGCACGGCGAGACGCCAGGTCCCGGGACGGTCCAGGACCTGCCCTTCCACCCGGTAGCGGGCCCAGCGGTAGCCCAGGGGGGGAAGGCTGCGCTGCTCCATGCGGATGAAGGGCGGGTGGTTCATCACGGAGTTGGGGGTGGCGGCGGGGCGGATGAAGGGGATCGGGT
>JACQVX010000126.1 GCA_016209495.1 Planctomycetota bacterium | reverse complement strand
ATCTACTCGCTCGCGCAAGCGCTCGCTTGTATGTTCTCCTCCGCTTCGCCTCGGAGAACAACAAGCGTCTCTATCTACTCGCTCGCGCAAGCGCTCGCTTGCATGTTCTCCTCCGCTTCGCCTCGGAGAACAACAAGCGTCTCTATCTACTCGCTCGCGCAAGCGCTCGCTTGTATGTTCTCCTCCGCTTCGCCTCGGAGAACAACAAGCGTCTCTATCTACTCGCTCGCGCAAGCGCTCGCTCATCGTCCCTCCTCCTCCTCTCCGCCGGGTCCCACCACCACGGTGGTGAGCCGATCCGGGTGAATGTGGTCTCGCGCGACCCGGCGCACGGCCTCCAGGTCCACCGCCTCGATGCGCGCCCTGTAGCGCAGGGCATGGTCGAAGTCCAGGCCCAGGCGCACGCAGGCCACCAGGTAGGAGGCCGCGTCGTCGGCCGTCTCCAGCTCGAAGGCCGACGAGCCCACCAGGTAGCCCCGCGCCGCCTCGACCTCCGACCCGGTGGGCCCTTCCTCGACGAAGCGCGCGATCTCGCCTCGCAGGAGATCGAGGGCCCGCCCCTCCAACGCGGGGGAGGTCCCCACATAGGCCACGAAGGCACCCGGGTCCAGGTCGGCCCCCGCGCAGATCCCCCCCCCGCAGGCATAGGCCAGGCCCTCCCGTTCCCTGAGGACGGCCGAGATGCGGTCGGTGAAGCCCGGCCCGCTGCCCAGGACGTGGTCCATGACCAGGAGGGCGTCGTAGTCCGGGTCGCGCCGCGCCACGCCCAGGTGGCCCAGGTAGAGGTGGCACTGCTCCGTCTCGCGGACTACCCGGACCTCCCTGGGGGACGGCGGCGGAGGGGCGCTGCGCGGCGCGGCCGACGGCGTCCCGGTCCCGTGGGGGCGCCGCGGACCGACCAGCCTGGCCGCGAACTCGCCGGCTCGCGCGACCACCTCGGACGGATCCACCGCGCCGGCCACGACCAGGACCGTGGCCTCGGGGCCGAAGCGCCTCGCGTGGAAGTCCAGGACCTCCTCGCGCGTCGAGGAGCGCACCGATTCCGGGGTGCCGGCGGCCGGACGCCCGTACGGGTGCTCCCCGAAGATGAGGGCGTCCAGCCGGCGGCGCCCCACCAGGGCCGGGTCATCCTCGTCGGCGGCCAGCTGGGCGAGGACCTCCGCGCGGGCGCGACCCAGCGCCTCCTCCGTGAGGGCGCTGCGGCGCAGGACCTCCAGGACCAGTTCCAGGGCCAGGGAGACCTCGGCCGCCGGGGCCCGGCAGGAGACCCCCTCGACCCCGGAGTTCAGGGCGCCGCCCACCCCCTCGATGACCTCCGCCAGGGCGAGCTCGTCGCGCCTCTCCGTCCCCTCGAGGAACATCCTCCCCAGGAGGCAGGCCATGCCCGCGCGCCCCGGCGGGTCGTGGAGGACCCCGCCGGGCGCCCAGCCATGGACCGAGACCAGGGCCGACTCCCGGTGCGGGAGGACGAGGACCCGCGTACCGTCGGCCAGCCGCCGATCCAGGAGGCTTTCCAGGTCCAGGCGCGGCCGGGGGCAGGTGCGAGGGACGTGGATGGGCTCCCGGGAGACGTCCGCCAGGCCGGGGGAGGGGGGGACGTACCCGGGGTCCCCGCGGTCCACGAGCGAGCGCGTGCGAGCCGGCCCCGGGAGGAGCCACCCCACCACGCGGCCGTCCTCCCCCAGGAGCCGCCGGGCGGCCTCCTGGACCCGCCCCGCATCGAGGGCCTCCACCCGGTCGGGCTGGAGGTCCAGCCAGCCCTCGGGGCCCATCACCGCCGAGAGCCCGTGCCACCAGGCGCAGGACTGGGCCGTGGAGTGGTCCCAGAGCCACGCGGCCCGCAGGCCCGCCTTGGCCCTGGCCAGCTCCGCCGGGGGCGGCCCCACCCGGGCCAGCCGTTCCACCTCCTCCAGCAGGGCCTCCTCCACCCGAGCCGGGTCGGCCCCGGGCACGCACTCCACCTGCACGGCGAAGTTCCCGTCGTCGCGCAGCGAGTCATTCTCCGCGTCGACCGCGGTCGCCAGGCGGTCCCCGTGCACCAGCCTCCTGTGGAGCCGCGAGGACCGCCCGCCCCCGAGGATCCGCCCCAGGGCGTCCAGGGTCACGTCGTCCTCGGTCCCCACCGGGGCGCCTCGCCAGACCACGAGCATCCGGGCCACCTCCACATCGTCGTGGAGCGACACACGGCGTTCCCCGAGCCGCCGCGGCTCCCGCGGGGGGTCCCGCCCGGGGGCCGCGGGGCCGCGCGGGACGCGCCCCAGCGTGCGGCGGGCCGCCTCCAGGACCTCCGCCGGCTCCACCTCGCCGGCCACCGAGAGGACGGCCCCCCCGGGGTGGTAGTACCGGTCGTAGTGCTCCCGGCAACGCTCGACCGTGAGCCCCCGGAGGTCCCCCGGGCTCCCCAGGATGGGCCTCCGGTAGGGGTGGCGGTCGTAGAGGGCCTCCGCCACCGAGTCCGGAAGCTCGCCCCAGGGGCCGTCCCGGTCCCGGCCCCACTCCTCGAGGACCACGGCCCGCTCCGCCTCGAAGTCGGCGGGGTCCAGGAGGCAGCCCCGCATCCGGTCCGCCTCCAGCTCCAGGGCCACACGCCAGCGGTCCGAGGCCAGGTGGAAGTGATAGGCCGTGTAGTCCTCGGAGGTATAGGCATTGTTTGCCCCGCCCAGGGCCTGGCTGATCCGGTCGATGGCGCCGCGGCCGTGGAGCCTCGTCCCCTTGAAGAGGAGGTGTTCCAGGAGGTGCGAGACCCCCGTGGCGCCGTCGGGGTCGTCCGCGGCCCCCACCGCGTACCAGAGCTGGCATGCCACCACGGGGGCCCCGCCCCGGGGCTGGATCACCACCCGGAGACCGTTGTCCAGGGTCTCTTCGACGCGGGGAACCATGCCGGACGCGCTATCTCCCCGAGATCCCGGCGGCCTTCCGGAGGGCGGTCAGTTCCCCGCGGGTCAAGCGCCGGCTGGCGCCGCGGGGCAGGCTACCCAGGCGCAGGGGGCCCAGGGAGACGCGGCGGAGCCGCCGGAGCTTCAGCCCCACGTGGGCGATCATCCGGCGGACCTGGCGGTTCATCCCCTCGCGGATCGTGATGCGCAGGGTCGATACCTGCCGCCCGCCGTGCTTGAGGCTCACCCGGGCGGGGAGGGTCATTCCCTCCGCCAGGCGGACGCCCCGCCGGAGCCCGTCCAGGGCCTCCCGCGAGACGGCCCCCGACACCTTGGCCAGGTAGGTCTTCTCCTGCTTGTAGCGGGGGTGCGAGAGACGCTGCGACAGGGGGCCGTCGTTGGTGACCAGGAGGAGCCCCTCGGTGTCCGAGTCCAGCCGCCCCACGGTGTAGACCCGGAGGCGCGTGGGCACCAGGTCGACGGCGCGGGGTCTGGGGTCCTGGGCCAGATTGGTGCATACCACGCCGCGGGGCTTGTGCAGGACGAAGTGGACCAGGGGCTCGCGCCGGACCGGTTGCCCGTCCAGGCGCACCTCGTCGTCCGGGCCCACGAGCACCCCCATGGCCGTCACCACCTGGGCGCCCACCCGGACCCGGCCCTCCCGGATCAGGCGCTCGCACTCCCGGAGGGAGCCGGCCCCGGCGCGGGCGAGCAGCTTGTGGAGCCGGACGCCGGCGCCGACACCGGAGGCCGCGGCTCCCTCCGGACGGCTAGTCGTGCGTGTCAATGGCGCCGGACTTGAGGTAGTTCTCCCGCAGGTGGGAGATGTCCGCCAGGGCCTGGTCGATGTAGGTGTGGTCGGCGGCCAGGTCCCCGTCCAGGGTGCCGTCGCTGGAATACTTGCAGTAGAGCCTTTCCAGTGCGGTCTGGGCCTCGTTCAGCTTCTCCTTGGCCCTCTTCCATATGCGGGGCTGCGCGGCGCTGGAGGCCGACAGGTACTCGCGCCGGTAGATGTCCTGGGCCTCCGCCACGAGCTTCCTCGCCGCCTTGAAGTCGGCGTTCTCGTCCACCACCTTCTCCTGCGGAGGCGGGGCCAGGGCCACCATGTAGATGATCCCCCCGATCAGGGCCAGGAGCGGCAGCCCCACCGCGATACCGAGGGCGACCGGGTTGACCCCTCCCTTGCGCACGGGCGCCGTTCGCCGGGAGGAGCCACGCGACGGGGCGCTGCGCTGCGACTTCGGGGGCATGGCTCCTCCTCTGGACGGGAGAGCCCGATTCTAGCGGTCCCGTGGCGGCATAGGCAATGACCAAGGGGGCCGAAGGGCTAAAGGGCGGTGCGCCACCGTCCGATAATGCGAGGGACGGGGCGCATCGGCGCCCTCGCCGCCCCGGCTCGATCCCCCCGGGTCCCGCCCCCCGCGGACCCTCTTCCCGGACAGGTGCTGCCCATGCGAGCGCCCCCCACCCTTGCCAAATTCGCCCTGTTCGCCCTCCTGGCCGCGCCGGCCCCGGGACAGGAAGAGAGCTATGCCGCGGATCGGACCCTGCGCTTCCACTTCTCCGTGGGTGACGGGGCGGAGGACTGGGAGGCCTCCGAGGCCCGGGTCGTGCTGGAGTACTCCAGCGACGAGGGGAGCCACTGGCGCGAGGCGACCTCGGTCCCGGCCCGCCAGGGCAGCGTGGACTGGACGGTCCCGGAGGACGGCCGCTACCTCTTCCGCGTCATCGCCCTGGACGCGGTGGGGAACCGGGAGACCGAGGACGTGGCCGAGCGGGCCGTGGTCGTGGATACCCGCTCCCCCACGGTCGAGATCCTCTCCCCCACGGCGGAGCACCGCCACAAGGCGGCCTCGGACATGACCATCCTCTGGCGGGTCCAGGACGCGCATCTGGGCGAGCGGCCGGTCCAGGTCCGCTACGCCCTCAACAACGAGGCGACCCTGCACCCGCTGGGGGAGGCCTTCCCGGCCGAGATGCGGGAACCCCCGGCCCGGCTCTTCATCCCCAGCGACGCATGGAGCGTGAGGGTCGTGGTCACGGCCACGGACCGCGCGGGGAACGAGGGGACCGTCCAGTTCTACGTGGGCCAGGAGTTCATCTACCCGGCGGTCATGGACCCGGCGAGGGTCGTGGGCCTTCCGGAGGCCACCATGGCCCGGCGGCTGGAGGTCCCCTACGGCGTGGACCCGCGCTACGAGACCGGCCTGGAGCGGGTGGAGCTCTTCGTGTCCACCGACGCCGGGAGGACCTGGGAGCCCACCGGCCTCGTGGACGGCGCGGTGGGCCGCCGGCTGGGCCGGTTCGACTGGACCGCGCCCAGGGACGGGGTCTATGGCTTTCGCCTCCTGGCCTTCTACGAGCGCGGGTTCACGGCGACCCCTACGCCCGGGGCCGAGATGGAACCCCAGGGCACCGTCCTGGTGGACAGCGTCCCCCCCCGGGTCGAGCTGGAGTCGCCGGTGGGCGGGGCACTGGTGTGGCGCGGCGGGGAGCGATACCCCCTGGTCTGGCTGGCCGGCGACAACGTGCAGAACCTCCCCCTGGAGTTCCACCTGGAGTATTCCCTGGAGGGGGGCTCGGAGGGGAGCTGGCGGGACCTCAAGCTCCCCCCAGGCGCGGTGGCCCGGGAGTCCGACCGCGCGACCCTGCCCGCGTGGTCGGAGGCCCTGGTCCCCGACCGTTACCGGATTCCCTGGGTGCTGCCTTACTTCTCCAGCGAGGACTTCCGCCTGCGCGTGCGGGTCCGGGACTTCGCGGGCAACGAGGGCACGGCCGCCAGCGGGCGCATCCAGGTGCGTGCCGGGGCGCCCCCGGTGGTGGCCGAGGCCACCGCGGGAGCACCCCCCGAGACGGCCGAGGACACGGCCCTCCTGGAGGCGCGCTGGCACCTGGCCCGCGGCAACCGCAGGGGCTACCTGGACGCCATGGCCCTCTACGACGTCATCCTGGAGACGAGGCCCGACCACCTGGACGCCCTCATGGACCGTGGCCACGCCCGCTTCCAGCTCGCCCGGCTGGGGGAGGCCCTGGCCGACTTCCAGCGGGCGGCCTCCCTCGCCCCCCGGGACCCGCTCCCGGTGCTCAACGAGGCGGCCTGCTACCTGGCCATGGGGAACAAGAGCAAGACCGCGGTGCGCCTCTATCGGGAACGGCTCATGGACGACATGGCCATGAACCGCTCCCTCTCCGACGACCAGGCCTCGGAGCTGGCTCGGGGCCTCCTGGAGGCCGCCCGCCAGATCGCCTGGAAGGACCGCCCCCCCGCCGAGCAGGAGAAGGTCTCCCCCAGCGACCTCCTGGAGGCCGAGCGCACCCTGGCGGCGGCCCTCGAGCTGGAGCGTCTGGACCCACGCCTGGAGCCTCCCATCCGCGCCCTCCGGGAGGAGCTGCTCGTCCGGTTGAAGGGGACGCCGTGAGGGTCCGAGCGTCGGCGTGGCTCCTGGCGGCGGCCGTGGCGGGCCTGGGGCTGGCGGCGGGCTGCACGGCCCTGCCGGGTCCGGCGTGGTGGGCCCCGGAGGTGCAGGGCCCCCCGCGAGCGCCCCAGGGCGCGGGGCTCTCCGGGGGGACCGAGGTGCAAGGCCCCCCGCGGGAGTCCTGGCGGCGGCTCCGGTCCGCCGGGACCGAACCGGCCCGCCATGTCATCCGCCTGGATGAGCCGCCCACGGCCGCGTCCACGGCCGCGGCCGCGTCCACGCCCGCGTCCACGGCCGCGCCGCCAGCGCCCACGGCCGCGCCGCCGGCGTCCACGCCCCCCGCAGCCGACGAGGTCGCGTTGCGCGGCGCCCTCCTGGATCGGCTCCACGCCCAGCTCCAGGCGCGGCCCCTGGACGACGCCGTCCGGCACCGGCTGGCCCTGGAGTATCAGGCGGCCGGGGACCCGGTGGAGGCCCACCGCGTACTCGAGGCCCAGAGGCAGGCCCCGGGTGCCCCCATGGCCTGGGGGCTAGCCCGCGCCATGAACCACCTGGAGCTAGGGGAGGAGGACCGGGCCGCGGAGGCCCTGGAGGCCGCCCTGGGACGGCTGCGCCGGGATGGCCCCCTCGCGGTGCGCCAGGCGCGCTTCTGCACCCGGGTCCTCTCCTATGGCGTCTACACCCCGTTCAAGGCCGACGTCTTCCAGGGCGACCAGCCCGTCCTGGTCTACCTCGAGCTGGAGCACTTCGCCTGCGCCGCCGAGGCGGCCCTCTACCGTGTGGACCTGGACGTGGGGCTGGAGGTCACGGACCGCCACGGGACCGTCCGCTGGGAGCGCCCCGAGTTCCAGCGCGTGGAGCACCGCACCACCTCGCCGCTCCGGGACTTCTTCCTCGCCCTCACGGGCCTGCGGGTCCCCCGCGGTCTGGACCCGGGGCCCCACCGCTACACCGTCCGCGTCCGCGACCGGATCAAGGACTCGAGCGCCGAGGTCTCGCTGCCCTTCGAGGTGCGCTAGACCCGCTCCACCCGGAGATCGGGGATGTCCGTGAACCCCCGCCTCTCCCGGGTGATCAGGGTAGCTCCCGCCAGCGCGCTGGAGAGACCGATGAGGATGTCCATGACCGGCGGCCTTCGCCCCCGGCCGAGGAGGCGCGCCGCCACCCCGCCGTACAGGGAGGGGAAACGCTCGTCCGGGTAGAGGACCTCGCAGCGTGCGACGACCTGCGCGACCCTCGCCCGCTCGCCCTCGGTATCCCGGGCGCGCGCCGCGCCAGCCTCCAGCTCGCAGAGGACGAAGACGCTCAGGGCGAGTGCCTCGTCGCCCGCCGCGGCCAGCCGCCGCGTGGCCGGACCTTCGCGGCGGGCCGCCGCCTCGCGCAGCAGCTCCACGACGAAGGACGTGTCCAGCGAGATCACAGGCGCGGCGCGCGCAGGCGATGGCTCCTTCGCCGTGCCACCTCTGCCACCATGGCGTCCAGGGCCTCTCCGGACATGCCCCGCGCGATGTCCGGGAGGACCGCCAGCAGGCCGGCCGCCGTGCGGCGCGCCCCCATTCGCTTGATGACCTGTGAGAACGACTGGCCGCGGCGCTTCTGCGCGCTCAGGATGTCGTAGGCCTCCAGGTCTACGGTGATGGTCTTCGTGGCCATGCATGGACAATACACGGATACGGCCGGGCCTGCAAGCAACGTGACGGCGAACGCCCCCCAGGGCCCATGGCCGCCGGGAGACGCCCCAGGTCCACCGCCAAGGCCTGCCCGCTCCGATCCTACACCTACCCCTCGACTGCGGGCCCGCCGGGCAGCGGAAGGTCACCCCCAGCGACCTCCCGGAGGCCGAGCGCACCCTGGCGGCGGCTCCGGTCTGCCGGGACCGAGCCGGCCCGCCATGTCATCCGTCTGGATGAGCCGCCCACGTCCACGGCCACGCCCGGCTCCAGGCGCGGCCCCTGGACGACGCCGTCCGGCACCGGCTGGCCCTGGAGTATCCGGCGGCCGGGGACCCGGTGGAGGCCCGCCTCAGCCGGCCGTGTGTAACAGGATTCGAGCGCCGAGGCCTCGCGGAGCCTCGAGGTGTGCCAGGCCGCCTCAGCGGCCCTCGAAGGCCTCCAGCGGCCCCGGACCGATCAGGCGGCGGCAGCCCTCGCTCAGGCCCAGCTTCGCGGCGTCCTTGACCATGAAGACGCAGTCCTCCGAGGCCCCGTCCACGACGAGGACGGCGGCCTGGAGGAAGCAGTCCTCGACGACCCCCTGGATCTCGAGCCTCACGGAGGCCAGCACCGTGCTGTCCTCGATGGCCCCGCGGACCGTCACGGTGCCCGAGGCGATGATCAGGCTCTCCTGGACCGCAGTGGCATCGAGGTCGCCCAGCACGATGGCGATGCAGTCTTCCAGCGGTCCCTCCAGACGCAGCGCGCCCACCCGGACGAGGACCACGTCCTGGAGAGGGCCGCTCAGCCGGTCCGCCGTGAGGATGCGGCGCCCGGGGAAGTCGGCGAGCCGCCGGACCTCGGAGCCGGCCTCTCCTCCCAGGGCCCGGGCCCGCTCCTGGGCCCGCCCCAGGGCCACGTCCAGGGCCTCCCAGGCCTTGTGCCCCTTCGTGCCGCCCGCCACCGAAAGCTCGCTGGCCAGGAGGAAGCCGCTCACCGCGGGGGCCGCCGGGGTCTCGGGCCGCGCCGGGTCCTCCTTGCCGCCGGGGGTGTCGCCGCCCGCCGAGCGCACCCGGAGCGAGAGCTCCCGGCGCACCACGCTCGCGGTCGAGCGCACCTCTTCGACGATGCGCACCGCCCCCACGCCCCGGACGTACCAGACCTCTCGCGTCGTCCGCTCGGTCGCCAGGGCCACCTCCGAACTCACCCGCACCGCGTCGTCGTAGGCGCCGAAGGGCACCTCCACCCGCACGGGTTCCTCGACGCTGTAGCCCTCCGCCTTCCCGCGCCCCCTCTCCAGGGGGAGCAGCGGGTGCCCGCTCACCCGCACCGAGTCCCCCTCCAGCCGGGCGCAGCACTCGCCGTCGAGCTCCCGCGTCTTCTCATCGCCGGAGAAGCGAATCACCCGGTATTCCCATTCGCCCACGCGGCGCGACCCCACGCAGCGGGCCGTGACCTTCCCCTCGGTGGTCGTTCTCACGCCGGCCGCCTCCACGGTGGCCCTGGCGTCGTAGGTCCACTGGGCACCCTCCTCCAGGGGAAGGTAGGGGGGGGAGTCGGGGAGGGCGAGGACGGGGATCGCGAGGAGCAGGGCCAGGGCCATCCGGCGCATGGGTCACCTCCGTTCGAGGCGCGCATCCTAGCCGCGCCGTGCTCGGATGCCAGAGGCGAGGAAAGGGGTATTGCGGCAGTCCTCCTTTGCCAATCCGCCGCGGGCGCGGGAAAGACCCCTGTCTTTCCTGCGCGCCATCGCCGAGGCCCTCACGCCGTGATGACACGGGAACCGTCATCCGCAGTCCCTCGGCGGCGGTCTGGTGCCCCGTAGCGTCCCACGGCCCATGGACGCCGCGGCCGAGCGGGGCGGGAACGTCGCTTGTGGCCTGCCTCGCAACGTCCGGCGCGGCCTGCACGAGCGCCCCGGGCGTCGCGGAATCTTCCGCAAGCGAGGTCCCACCGTGAAGATCGTCCTCGTCTCTCCGAAGGGTCCGCTCTACCGCCACCGGGGCGGGGTCTTCAAGAAGTCGCTGCGATACGCCCCCCTCACCCTCCCCACCCTGGCCGGCCTGGTTCCGCCGGAGCTGGGGGCCGAGATCCGGATCATCGACGAGGGCATCCACGACATCGACCCCGAGGCCATCCAGGCGGACCTGGTGGGCATGACGGTCATCACGGGCAGCGCCCGCCGGGCCTATGACCTGGCGGAGCCCATCCGGCGGCGGGGCATCCCTGTGGTGATGGGCGGCCCCCACCCGACGCTCGTCCCCGAGGACGTGGCCCCCCACGCCGACGCCGTGGTCGTGGGCTACGCGGAGCAGAGCTGGCCCCGGCTCCTCCGGGAATTGGCTGCCGGTCGGATGCAGCCCCGCTACGACCCGGGGCCCGACCACACGCTCCGGGGGCTCCCCATGCCCCGCTGGGACCTGGTGGACGCCTCGCGTTACACCACCACGAACGTCTTCGAGGCCACCCGGGGCTGCGTCCACGACTGCGACTTCTGCGTGGTCCCCGCCGCCTGGGGCCGCGTCCCCTACAAGCGCCCGGTGGAGGAGGTGGCCGAGGAGATCCGACGCCGCGGGGCGCGGAAGCTCATCTTCATCGACCTGAACCTGATCTCCGAGCGGGACCACGCCCGGCGGCTCTTCGAGGCCCTGGTCCCCCTGGGGGTCCGGTGGTTCGGCCTCTCCACGGCCCTGCTGGGCCGCGACCCGGAGCTCATGGACGTCATGCAGCGGAGCGGCTGCTCCGGACTCCTCATCGGCTTCGAGTCCATCTCCAGGGACAGCCTGCGCTGCGCCCGCAAGGGCTTCAACAGCCCGCAGGACTACCGCCAGCTCGTGGCGGATCTGCACCGCCGCGGGATCGCCATCATGGGCTGCTTCGTCTTCGGGGTGGACGAGGACGGCCCGGAGGTCTTCGAGGCCACGGCGCGCTACGTGGTGGAGGTCGGCATCGACCTCCCGCGCTTCGCCATCACCACCCCCTTCCCCGGGACCCGGCTCCACCGCCGGCTCGCGGCCGAGGGGCGGATCCTCACCCGCGACTGGAACCTCTACGACGGGCAACACGTGGTCTTCCGGCCCGCCCGCATGAGCCCCCGTCAGCTTCAGGAGGGCCACGAGTCCGCCTGGCGCCACGCCTACCGCTGGGGCTCCATCGCCCGCCGCCTGGCCCGGTCCGAGGCGCGCGGCCTCGTCACCCTGGCCGCCAACCTGGGCTACCGCTACTACGCGCATCACCTGCACACCCATTACACCTGCGACTGGTTCATCGGCCAGGTCACCCAGGACCGGAGGGTCTCTGCATGAGCGACCCCTATCGCCTCACCCTGGTCCACCCCTGCATCGGCCGCCGGGCGGGCCAGCGGGACTACGTCCGGACCTGGCAGATGGAGCCCCTGCCGGCGGCGGTCATCGCGGCCCTCACCCCTGCGGACGTCGAGGTCCGCTTCCACGACGACCGCATGGAGCAGATCCCCTACGAAGAGCCCACGGACCTGGTGGGGATCTCCGTGGAGACCTACACGGCCAGGCGGGCCTACCAGATCGCGAGCGAGTACCGCCGCCGCGGCGTCCCGGTGGTCATGGGGGGCTTCCACGCCTCCCTCTGCCCCGAAGAGGTGGCCCGCTACGCCGAGTCGGTGGTGGTGGGCGAGGCGGAGGACGTCTGGGCGGGCCTCATCGACGACTACCGCTCCGGGCGGCCCCGGAGGCTCTACCGGGCCCCGGCGCGGCCCTCCCTGGAGCGGAGCACCCCCGACCGCCGAATCTTCCAGGGGAAGCGCTACCTCCCGGTGGGCCTCATCGAGGCGGGCCGGGGCTGCCCCTTCCAGTGCGAGTTCTGCGCGGTGCAGACGGTCTTCCAGCGCACCCAGACCTGCCGGCCCCTGGAGGCCATACTCGCGGAGGTGCGGGCCATCAAGGACCGCTCGAGGCTCATCTTCTTCGTGGACGACAACATCATCTCCCACCCCGGCCAGGCCAAGGACTTCTTCCGCGCCCTGGCCCCCGAGCGCATCCGCTGGGTGAGCCAGGCCAGCATCAACGTGGCCCGGGACGAGGAGCTGGTGCGGCTCATGGCCGCCAGCGGCTGCAAGGCGCTCCTGGTGGGCTTCGAGAGCCTGGACCCGGCCAACGTGGCCGCCATGGACAAGGGGATCAACAGCGCGGTCGCGAGCTACGAGGATGCCCTGGCGGTCCTCAGGCGCCACCGCATCACCCTCTACGGTACCTTCGTCTTCGGCTACGACCGGGACACCCCTGCCCTCTTCGATCGCACCCTGGAATTCTCCCAGCGCCACGGCTTCTTCCTGACGGGCTTCAACCACCTGACCCCCTTCCCCGGTACCGCCCTCTATCGGCGCCTGGAGGCGGAGGGGCGCCTCCTCTACAAGGAGTGGTGGCTGGACGAGACCTACAGCTACAACAAGCTCCCCTTCCGCCCGCTGGGCATGGACCCGGAGGAGGTCCACCGCCGCTGCGTGGACGTCCGGCGCCGCTTCTACTCCCTGGCCAGCATCCTCCGGCGCGGCCTGGACCCGGTGAACCGGGCCGACCCCTTCATGTTCAGGAATTTCTTCCTGATCAACAACCTCCACCGCATGGACATCGGACAGCGCGACTGCTACCCCCTGGGCCTCGCGGACTGGGGTGGGAAGCTCCTGGAGGCCGCATGAGGTCGGCGACCCTGACGCGAGCCGGCCCGCTCTTCGACCTGGCCCGCCCCGAGGACGAGCCGGAGCTGCGCCGCATCGCCCGGGAGAACGAGGTCCCGGGCGAGGTCACGCTCGGATACGAGCGCGAGCCGGACTTCGGCCTGGCAGGCTCCATCGAGGGCGACCGGCACCAGGTCCTGGTGGCGCGCATGGACGAGGACGGGCCCCCGGTGGCGGTGGGGACCCGCGCCGAGATGGACGCCTGGGTGAACGGGGCGAGCGCGAGGGTGGGCTACCTGAGCCAGCTCCGGATCGACCGCGCATCGAGACACCGCAGGGACCTCCTCCTCGGCGGCTTCGCCGCCCTGCGCCGGCTCCACGAGGAGGGGGGCGTCCCCTACTACGTCACCACGATCATCGAGGAGAACCACGCCGCCCGGCGCCTCCTGGGGCGCGGGCTCCCGGGCCTGCCCACCTACCGGGAGGTGGGGCCGCTCTCGACCCTGGTCCTCCCGCTGGGGCGGGGCTCGACCCGGCGGGGCCGTCGCGCCCTGGAGGGGCTCGCCCCGGGCCGTCCGGAGGACCTGGAGGAGGTGGCGGCCCTCCTGGCGCGGGAGCGCGCCCGCCGCCAGTTCGCCCCGCGGCTCTCGGCGCGGGACCTGGCGGACCCCGCGCGCTCCCGGGGCCTCGCCCCCGGCGACTTCCTCCTCGACCGCGCCGGCGGCCGCCTGAGGGGCTGCGTGGCGGTCTGGGACCAGCGGGCCTTCAAGCAGCTCGTGGTGCGAGGCTACAGCGGCCGCCTGGGCCGCGCCAGGCCCTTCCTCGACCTGGCCTCGCGGCTCCTCGGCACCCCGCGCCTCCCGGACGTGGGGGAGGAGGTCCGCCTGGGCTACCTGGCCCACCTGTCGGTCGAGGGACAGGACCTGGGGCTGGAGATCCGCCTCGTGACCGCCGCCGCCGGGGTGGCGCGCGCTCGGGGCCTGGACTGGCTCTGCCTGGGCCTCGCGGGGGAGGACCCGCTCCTCGCGCCCCTGCGGCTCGCCTTCCGCCCCCTGGAGTACCGGAGCGTGATCTACCTCGTCCACTGGGAGGACGGCGCCGAGGCGGTGTCGCGCCTGGACGGCCGGCCGCCCCGAGTGGAGGTGGCCGCTCTATGAGGATCGACTTCATCCGCCCGGCCCTGGGCCCGGGTCGCGCGGGCGACGCCCTGGAGCCCCTGGCCTTCGCCATCCTGGCCGCCCGCACGCCCCCGGACGTGGAGTGCCGGCTCCACGACGAGCGCGTGGAGGAGGTCCCCCTGGAGGGCGGCGCGGACCTCGCGGCCCTGACGGTGGAGACCTTCACCGCGCGGCGCGCCTACCAGATGGCCCGCCGCCTGCGAGGGCAGGGCGTCCCCGTGGTGATGGGGGGCTACCACCCCACGCTCCTCCCCGAGGAGGCGGCCCGCCACGCCGACGCCATCGTCGTGGGGGACGCAGAGGCCGTCTGGCCCCGGGTGGTGGAGGACGCCCGCCGGGGCCGGCTCCAGGCGGTCTACCAGGGCGGCTACCCGCCCCTGGACGGCCCGGCCCCCGAGCGCAGCGTCTTCCGGGGGAAGCGCTACGGCCCCCTCTCGCTGGTGCAGTTCGGCCGTGGCTGCCGCTTCGCCTGCGACTTCTGCTCCATCCACGCCTTCTACGGGACACACCGCCGCCAGCGGGCCGTGGGCGAGGTGGTGGGGGAGATCGCCTCCCTGGACCGGCGCCGGGTCTTCTTCGTGGACGACAACCTCTTCACCGACCGTGCCCTGGCCAGGACCCTCTTCCAGGCGCTGATCCCGCTCCGTGTCCGCTGGTCCTGCCAGGCCAGCCTGGACCTGGTCGGCGACCCGGGCCTCCTGGACCTCATGGCGCGAAGCGGGTGCGCCTCCGTCACCGTGGGCCTCGAATCCCTGGACGCGGCCAACCTGCGGCAGATGGGCAAGGCCTGGAACCGCTCCCGGGGGAGCTACGAGGAGGTGGTGGCCGCCTTCCGCGACCACGGGATCATGGTCTACGGGACCTTCGTCTTCGGGTACGACCGCGACACCCCCGAGGCCTTCGAGGCCACCCTGGACTTCGCCCTGCGCTCCCGGCTCTTCCTCGCCAACTTCAACCCCCTCACCCCCACGCCCGGGACCCGGCTCTACGAGCGCCTCCGGGCCGAGGGGCGCCTGATCCGCGACCCCTGGTGGCTGCACCCGGACTACCGCTACGGCGACGCCCTCTTCCACCCGCGCGGGATGAGCGCCCGGGAGCTGGAGGAGGGCTGCTACCGGGCGAGGACCGCGTTCTATCGCCACTCGGGCATCGCCCGGCGCGCCCTGGACGTCCGGGCCAACCTCCGGGGCCTGGGCAACGCGACGACCTTCCTGGCCGCCAACCTGATCTCGCGGCGCGAGATCCACCGCAAGCAGGGGATGGCCCTGGGGGACGCCCACGAGCCCGCGCCCTGCCCCGAGGGGGCCATGGCATGAAGCTCACCCTGATCAAGCCCAACATCGGCCGCATGGAGCACTCCCTCTACGTGGACGAGGGACGCATGGAGCCCCTGAACATCGGCGTCCTGGCGGGCCTCACCCCCCCGGGGGTGGAGGTGGCCTTTCACGACGACCGCTGCGAGGCCATCCCCTACGACGAGCCCACGGACCTGGCCGCCATCACCGTGGAGACCTTCACCGCGCGGCGCGCCTACGAGATCGCCGACGAGTTCCGCGCCCGGGGGGTGCCGGTGGTCCTGGGCGGGGTGCACCCCACGCTCCTTCCCGAGGAGGCCGCCTCCCACGCCGATGCCATCGTCTGCGGGGACGCGGAGGGTGTCTGGTCCCAGGTCGTGGACGACGCCCAGCACGGACGGTTGCAGCCGGTCTACCGGGGACGCCCCGGCACCCCCCAGGGGCGCAGCGTCCCGCGCCGGGACATCTTCGAGGGCAAGGGCTACCTGCCGGTCTCCCTGGTCCAGTACGGGCGGGGCTGCCGGAACGCCTGCACCTATTGCACCATCAGCGCCTACTTCCAGCGCTCCTACACCTACCGCCCCGTGGAGGACGTGGTCCGGGAGGTGGAGGCCCTGGGCCGGCGCCTGGTCTTCTTCGTGGACGACAACATCGTGGCCGATCACGCCGCGGCCAAGGCCCTGTTCCGCGCCCTCGTCCCGCTCCGTATCCGCTGGGTGGGCCAGGGGAGCATGGACATGACGGGCGACCCGGAGCTCATGGCGCTCATGGTGGAGAGCGGCTGTCTGGGGAACGTCATCGGCTTCGAGACCCTCGACCCGGTGGCGCTCAGGGCCCTGAAGAAGGCCCCCAATATCGAGGGGGCGGGCTCGGGGGACGGGGAGCCCTACGGGCGCGAGGTGGCGGTCCTGCGCGAGCACGGCCTCCAGACCTGGGCCGCCTTCCTCCTGGGGAGCGACCAGGACACGGTGGAGGGCCTGCAGGCCCAGCTCCGTTTCGCCCTGCGCCACCGCTTCACCTTCGCGGCCTTCAACATCCTCATGCCCTATCCGGGCACGCCGCTCTACCGCCAGCTCGAGGGCGAGGGCCGCCTCCTCTACGGGGGCCGCTGGTGGCTAGCCCCGGAATACCGCTTCAACCATGCGGCCTTCCGCCCCGCGCGCATGTCGGCGGAGGAGCTGACCCGCGTGGCCTTCCAAAGCCGCGCGCGCTGGAACGGGCTGGGCTCCATCCTCTGGCGCTTCAGCGACCTCGCCACGAACATGCGCACCCTCGCGCGGATGCGCCTCTTCTGGCGCTACGTCCCGCTCTTCCGCCGCGAGACCTTCAAGAAGCAGGGGATGCGTTTCGGTCTGGCGGCGGGTGGCGCGCCCTCGCGCGAGGTCCGGGCGGCCCGAACGGCCGAGGGGGTGGCATGAGGCGCTTCTTCCACGTCTACCAGGTGGTGGCCCCGCTCGTCCTCACCCCCCTGGCCTACGCACTCTGGCTGGACCGCCTGGGAGGCGACCCCCTGCTCGCGATCTACGCCCTGTCGCTCCCGGTCGTCGTCTCCTACGTGATCCCGGGCATCGGGACGAACGTCCTCGGCCTCTGGGAATTCCACACCCGGCTCCGCGTGGGGCGGTTCCGCCCGCACCACGGCTTCCTCTTCGGGTCCGCCACGGCCGTCCTCGCCTGGGCGTGCAGCTATCCCCTGGCCCCAGGGGCAGCCCTGGCTGGAGAGGCCCTGCGCACGGGCTTCATCCTGGGGACGACCCTGGCGTTCTGGAACTGGCTCTACGATATCCACGCCATCCGGTCGGGCTTCATCACCGTCTACAACGCCCCCTATCGGCGCGGCGAGGGGGCCGAGGCGGTGGCCACGGACTACGCCCCGCTCTACTTCGGCAGCTTCGGCTTCTGCTACGGCGTGGTCCTTCGCCTGGGCGAGGGGCTCGCCGTGGGTCCGGGCCTCGTCTCCTGGTCCCTGGCGCTCGTCCTCCTCCTCGCCCTCCCGGCGGGGGCCTACGTCCTCTCCAGCTACCTGCGCACCGGGCAGAGCGGGCTGAGTCCACAGAGGCCGTAGACGCCGCTCGCGGGGTCGCGACACCCCTGGGGCGGTGTGACCGTCGCTGTCACGGGCCTCGGGTATTCCCCCGCTGCCGCGCCCGCGCCCTCGTGGACTCGTCGGCCATCGTGGGGGGGGGCATGATGGCGGCTGCCCCGGAGGCGGCAACGAGTGTATCCTGGTGGCCGCTAGACACGCTTGTGGTTCCTCCGAGCGTAGCGAGGGAGAACACACCAGCGAGCGACCGGAGGGTGCGAGCCAGCGATGACCGCCGCGGAGCGACACGCGAGGGACGTGGCCGGCCGTCTGAGCGCGGCCGGCCACCGCGCCCTGTTCGCCGGGGGCTGCGTCCGGGACCGGCTCCTGGGCCGGGAGCCCAGGGACTATGACGTGGCCACCGACGCCACCCCGGAGCGGGTGGAGGCCCTCTTCCCGCGGACGATCCTCACGGGCAAACGCTTCGGCGTCGTGCAGGTCGTGGGCGAGGGTGTCGTCACCGAGGTCGCCACCTTTCGCGCCGAGGGTGGATACTCCGACGGCCGCCGACCTGACCAGGTGCGCTACACCGACGAACGGGAGGACGCACTGCGCCGCGACTTCACCATCAACGCCCTGTTCCTCGACCCCCGGGACGGCGAGGTCATCGACCACGTGGGGGGGCGCGCGGACCTGGCGGCGCGGCGCCTGCGGGCGGTGGGGGACCCGGCGCGCCGGTTCGCCGAGGACCACCTGCGCATGCTCCGCGCGGCGCGCCTGGCCACGGAGCTGGGGTTCGCCATCGACGAGGCGACCGCCGAGGCCGCGCGGGTGCTGGCGCCACGGGTGGCCCAGGTGAGCGGCGAGCGTGTGCGCGAGGAGCTGCGCCGGCTCCTGGAGGCCCCGGCCAGGTCCACGGGGGTGGAGTACCTGCGGCGGCTGGGGCTCCTCCCGGTGGTCCTGCAGGAGGTGGCGGCCCTCCAGTCGGTGGAACAGCCGCCCGAGTTCCACCCGGAGGGCGACGTCTACGTCCACACCCTCCTCTGCCTGGAGGCCCTGCCGCGCGGGACCTCCTTCGAGGTCGCCCTGGCCACGCTCCTCCACGATGTGGGCAAACCCGCGACCTTCCAGCGGGCCGACCGGATCCGCTTCAACGGGCACGACAAGGTGGGCGCCGCCATGGCGGAGGCCATCTGCGAGCGCCTGAGGCTCTCCCGGGAGGAGCGGGAACGGGTGGTCTGGCTGGTGGCGAAGCACCTCGTTCTCAAGGACGTCCCCGGGATGCGGGCCGCCACGAGGAAGCGCCTCCTGGCCAGCCCCTACCTGGACGACCTCCTGACCGTGTGCCGGGCGGACTGCATGGGCTCCCACCGGGACGTCTCCCTGGTGGAAACCCTGGAGCGCATCCGGGCCGAGACGCCCCCGGAGGAGGTGCGCCCGGAGCCGCTCGTCCGGGGCCGGGACCTGATGGCGCTGGGGCTCGCCCCCGGGCCCCTGTTCGGCGAGATCCTGCGAGCCGTCGAGACCCGGCAGCTCGAAGGGGCACTGGCCAGCCCCGTGGAGGCGCTCGAATGGGTGCGGAGGGAGTTCGTGGAGGGAGGGAGGAAGGGCGGCGCAATGAGCGAGCGACCGGAGGATGCGAGCGAGCCATGACCGCGTTCATCGAGGCCCTGGCAGGCCAGGTCCTGGTGGCCGACGGCGGCATGGGCTCCATGGTGCACCAGCTCTCCGAGCGGCCGGTGCGCTGCGTGGACGAGGTCAACCTCCTGGCCCCGGACCTCATCCTGGGGATCCACAGCCGCTTCATCCGCTCCGGGGCGCGCGTCATCGAGACGAACAGCTTCGGGGCGAACCGGGACAAGCTGGCGGCGGTCGGTCTGGCGGACCGCGTGGCGGAGGTCAATGGCAAGGCCGTCAAGCTGGCCCGGGAGGCCCGGGAGCTGTGCGGGGCCGACGTCTACGTGGCGGGCTCCATCGGCCCCACCGGACGGCCGCCCCGGGAGACCCCCGCGGAGGCGAAGGCGCTCCGCTCCGCCTTCGGCGAGCAGGCCTCGGCCCTGGACGCCCGGGGGGTGGACCTCTTCTGCCTGGAGACCTTCCCGCGGGTCTGGGAGCTGGAGCGGGCGGTGGAGGCGGTCCGGGAGGTCTCGGCCCTCCCGGTGGTCGCGCTGGTCACCTTCCCGGCCGGGGACGAGTGGGCGGACCCGGGCTCCATGGTCCCCGTCGACGCGGGGCAGACCTTCCGCCGGCTGGCCTCCCTGGGGGTCGCGGCCATCGGCACGAACTGTTCCCTGGGACCGGGCGAGATCCTGGTGGCCCTCGAGCGGGCCCGGGAGGCCGTGGGCGATGGGGTCGTCCTGGCGGTTCAGCCCAACTCGGGCCTACCCCGCATGGTGGGCGGGCGATTCCTCTTCCCCCCCTCGTCGCCCGACTACTACGCGTGGTTCGCCCGTGAGGCGGTGCGCCTGGGGGCCCGCCTCATCGGCGGCTGCTGCGGCACCACCCCGGAGCACGTCGCGGCCATGGCCCAGGCCGTGGCGGGGCTGGACCCCCGGCAGACCGCGGCCCTGGTGCCGGCCTCGCCACCCAGCGTCCCTGAGGAGCCGGCGGAGGTCCGCCCGGAGACGGGAGGACTGGCCCGCAAGCTCGCCAGCGGGCGCTTCGTGGTCTCGCTCCAGGTGGATCCGCCCAAGGGGACGAACGCGGCCATGGTCCTCGAGGCCTGCAGGGCCTTTCGCGACTCCGGCCGGGTGGACGTGGTGGACGTGAACTCGAATCCCATGGCGCGGCTCCACATGGACGCCCTGTGGATGAGCCTCATGATCGAGGCCGTCGGGGTGGAGACCATCCCCCACTACACGCCACGCGATGCAGGCCTCATGGGCATCCAGGCCAATCTCCTCGGGGCCTGGGCCATGGGCATCCGCAACGTCCTCGTCATCACCGGCGACCCCTCGGTGGTGGCCGGCGAGCCCGGCGACCGGGACGTCTACCAGACCGACTCCATCGGGCTGGTGCGCAAGGTGGCCGAGCTGAACCAGGGCGTGGACTGCTACGGGAACCGCATCGGTTCGCCGCCCCGTTACACCATCGGCGTGGCCGTGAACCCTTCCCACGAGGACCTGGAGCTGGAGGTGCGGCGCTTCCGCGAGAAGGTGGCGGCCGGGGCCCACTTCGCCATGACCCAGGCCTTCTTCGAGTGGACCTGCTGGGACCGGTTCCTGGACCTCGTCGGGGGGCCACCACCCATCCCGGTCCTCGTGGCCATCTGGCCCCTCACCTCCCACAAGCTGGCGGTGCGGCTGCACCACGAGGTGCCTGGCATCGTCGTCCCCCAGCGGGTGCAGGACCTCCTGGAGCGCGCGGGCCCCGGCGCCCGGGCCGCAGGCTTCGACCTCGCCCGCGAGATGCTCGACGAGGCCCGCCGCCGGGCGCAGGGGGTCTACATCATCGCCCCCTTCAAGCGGCCGGCGGCGGCGCTGGAGCTGTTCGAGTAGGGCGACTCAAGGGATGAGGTAGATCGCCAGCGGGCCGGCCGGGGCGCTCTCCTCGGCGATGCGCCGCACGCCGTGCCCCCCCAGGTCGTCCTCCACCCCGGGCCGGAGGACTCTCCGGTCCAGGACCAGGAGCACTCCGCCCTCCTGCCGGGCCGCCTCCAGGAGCCGGTCCACCTCGGGCCGGCTGTCCGCCGGATCGGGGTCCGGGTCCAGGCCCTGGAGGCGCACCAGCCGCGACGACGTCTCGTCCGCCGGCAGCCGCGCGAGGTCGACGATCCCCGCGTAGACCTCCGGCGGGATGTCCACCCTCTGGCCCCTCGCGTACCAGACCACGGTCGGGAGCTCGTACTGGAGGATCCCCTTTCCGGCCCCGAGGCGTTCGAGTATCCAGCGGCCGGCATCGCGGCGCGGGTCCTCCAGGGCGTCGCGCCACCGGAGGGTCTTGCCTGCCATGAGGCACAGGAGCACCGCCACCGCCACCGCCGACCACCGGGGGCGCAGGCGGGCGAGGAGCCAGTCCACCCCGGCCCCCGACCAGGGGACGAGCAGCAGCGCCGGGATCAGGGCGTGCCGCCGGTCCACGTACCCCGCCCCGGCCCAGAGCAAGGCCAGGAGCATGACGAATCCCGCGAAGGCTAGGACGAGGACTCCCCGGCCTGGCATCGACTCAGGCCAGCGAGCCACGAACCCCACCAGGGCCAGAAGGACCAGGACCGGAGTACCGATCTGGGCGAGGAGGCCCAGCGTACGGACCAGGCCGTCGATGAGCGGAGGCATGAAGGGCCCCTTGGACGCGGGCGCGGGCGTGGGCGTGGCCGCCAGCGTGGCCGTGGGCGCCGGCGTGGGCGTGGGCGCCGGCGTGCTCGTGGCCGCCGGCGTGCTCGTGGCCGCCGGCGTGGCCGTGGACGCCGGCGTGCTCGTGGCCGCCGGCGTGGCCGTGGGCGTGGGCGTGGGCGTCGGCGTGCTCGTGGCCGCCGGCGTGGCCGTGGGCGTGGGCGTGGGCGTGAGCGTGGCCGTGGGCGTGGGCGCCTCTCGTGGCGCATCGACGCGGGCCTCGGGCCGGGCGGACGTCGCGACGAGCGCCGTCAGCAGCTTCTTGCGGGTCCATACCCATTCCCCCTCGGCCCCCCGAAGATAGACGAGGTAGGGACCGGTGACGGCCAGCATCCCCACGGCGGCCAGGGTGGTCACCAGGGCGGCGCGGGGGAAGGTCCGGGGGGAACGGAGCGCCCCCGCCAGGGACGCGACGCCCAGGGCGAATACCACCATCGCCCCCTCGGGCCGCGTGAGATAAGCCAGGCCACCCACCCCTCCCGCCGCGAGGCCCCAGGCCACGCCCCCCCCCTGCAGGGGCCGCAGGGTCAGGGTCGCGCAGAGCAGGGTGAGGAGCACCGCAACGCTGTCGCTCGTGCCCCAGGCGGCGTAGATCGCGGCGTAGGGGCAGAGGGCATAGACGACGGCCGCGGCCGAGCCTGCCCGCGCGCCCGCCAGGCGACGGGCGAGGGCGTGGATGGGGAATACCGCCAGGATGCCCGCCAGGGACGAGAGCAGGCGTACGGCCGTGCCCGGGTCCGAGGTCCAGGGGACGAGGAGGGCCGCCAGGAACGGGAAAAGGGGGTGCTGGTCCTCATCCAGCACCGCCCCTGGCCTGCCCGCCGCCGCCTCCTCCGCGAGCATGGCGAAGGAGATGGCGTCCCGCTTCATGGGGGCGTCACGGAACCAGAGGTGGGCCTGCGTCGCGGCGGCAATGGCCAGGGCCACGACGACCCAGGCCCATCCCCCCGCCCGCAGTGGCCTGTTCACATCGCCTTCCCGCGGCGCCGGCCTCGCCAGGGGCGCCCCGCGCCAGGGGCATCGACGGCCTCTGGACCCTCGGGCGGCTCCATGAGGCGCGTCCGCAGGCCGCGCTCCGCCAGGGATCGCGCCAGGGAACGATAGGGCGGCCACAGCTCCTTGTCCACCCCCGCCCGGACCCAGAGGAAGGCGGCGAGCTGCGGGAAGGAATCTCTTCCGGCGGCGGCCAGGAGCCTGGCGCGGGCCCTGGCGCCATCCCGCAGGCGTTCCGCCGCCGCGAGGAACTGGCGGATGAGGAAGCCGCTTCGCCGGGGGAGGTGCATGCGTGCGGCAAAGGGGGCGAGGACCTCCACCACCGCGTCCTCCACGTCTTGGACGGAGGCGCCCGCCCCATCCCCCCTCTCTCCCAGCGCCCGGCGCACCAGGGGCTCGAAGGCGATGGCCAGGCCTAGGGAGCCGGATACCTCGATGCCCGCCAGGCGGACGAGGTCCATGCGGTCCATCATGGCGAACACGCGCTCGCCCTCCTCGCCCTCGAGGGCGTCGGCCAGTTCCGGCAGGACCACCCTGTGCAGCCCGCCCCGGGCGAGGAGCCGGAAAGAGGGACCGGCGGCGCCGCCCACCAGCAGCTTGTGGATCTCGTCGAGGACGCGCGGTCTGGCGCACCGGTCCAGGTCCGCCGCCAGGTCCACCATGGCCGCCCAGGTGGCGGGCTCGATCCGGAACGACAGCCTCGAGGCGAAGCGCACGGCCCGGAGGATGCGAACCGGGTCCTCCGCCACGCGGACCCGCGGGTCGCCGATAGTCTGGACGCGGCGCTCGCGCAGGTCCGCCACGCCGCCCACGAAGTCCATGACGTGGGCGGTCGCCATGTCGTAGAAGAGGGCATTGATGGGGAAGTCGCGTCTCCGGGCGTCGTCCTCCGCGGTGCCGAAGGTGTTGTCGGAGCGGATGAGCCTGTCCGAGTCCGCCCCCCCCTCTCCCGCGTCGGGCGCGTCCTCGGGCCCGGGCTCCTCGTCTCCGATGGGGTCCTGGCGGAAGGTGGCTACCTCGATGACCTTCTGACCGAAGATCACGTGGGCGAGCTTGAAGCGCCGCCCGATGACCCGGCAGTTCCGGAAGAGGCGTCGCACCTGCCGCGGGCGGGCGGAGGTACCCACGTCGAAGTCCTTGGGCTTGCGTCCCAGGAGCAGGTCCCGCACGCAGCCTCCGACCAGGTAGGCCTCGTAGCCGTGGTCCGTGAGCCTGCGGACGACCTGGGCGGCGTCGGGGTCGATCTGCTCGGGGGTGAGCCTGGGGGTCCTGTAGCGGCGAGGGAGCCCCGCGCGCTCGGCGGTTCCGCACGAGGTCATACCTCGCTCGCGACCTCCGGTGGCTCGCTCATGGCGGGCCCCAGTCTATAGCCGATCGCGGGTCGCGGCAAATCCCCTGTCAGGGACGCCCCCGCCGCAGCCGCCGGTCTCGTTCCACGGCCCGCCGACGGGCCTCCTCCGCCCGCCGGCGGGCCTCCTCCGCCCGCCGGAGCGCCTCCGGGGGGTCCCCCCGGGCCTCGCCGGCCGCTGGCGGGGCCGCGCGTCCCCGCCCGGCCGACGAGGCCCCCCGGTCCCGCAGGGTCTCGACGACCCCCGGGGTGGGCCGCGGCGCGGGGCCGAGGAGCGACTCGTAGCGTTCGATCTCCCGGAGGACGTGGTCCCGGTTCGGGTCCGCACGGTCCATGGTCATGAGGATGTTCCGCTTGGCCCTGATCTCCCACCGGGTCACCGTGTCCAGGGCCTCCGGGTCGCCGGAGCGGACCCGGTCGAAGAGGCCCCGCACCGCCGCAGGCCCCAGGTCCTGGTTCATGAAGTCGATCTGGATCACGTGGGTCAACTCGTCCAGGAGGGCGTAGTAGCGCACCGGCCGGCCCGCCGGGAGGAGGACGCGCGTCACCCCCGCCGAGTCCACGTAGGTGCGGGCCTCCACCTCGGGGGCCCAGCGCGGGTCGTCCGCCGCGACGTATTCCACCGAGCCGCCGCGGCGACGGACCTTCTCCGTGAAGCGGGCCAGGTCCTCGTCGGTGGCGAAGCGCCCGACGTTGTAGGAGGCCAGGGTGTCGTCGGCGTTGAGCCCCGCGGCCGCGGGGTTCGACGCGGTGCGCCGGCCCCTGCGGACCCCGGCCAGGGGGTCGCGCCCCGCGCGGATGTTCTCCTCGACCCGCTTCCAGTCCTTGTAGTAGTCCAGGTCCTTGAAGGGGCTGGCCCGCACCTCCGGGTCCGCCAGGGCCTCCTCCAGGGTCTCGAAGCGCCCCACCACCTCCTCCGGGAGGGCGAAGAAGAGGAGGTCCACCTCCTTCTGGTAGGCGAACAGCGGCGGCGACCTCCAGTTGAAGATGGCCCGCCGCGGGTCCACCCTCAGCTTGTAGAAGGGGGGCCCGAAACGCTTGACCGGGACCACGGAGCCGCTCACGAGGACGGAGCGCTTCGAGATGTCCTCCCTCCGGGTGTGGTCGTTGAGGACCCGCTCGAAGCTCCACGCCCCCTCGGTGCCCCCGTTGTCGCGGGAGTCGCCGAAGAATGCATTGATGCGGTGGAGCCGGTCGTCCCATGCGGACCGCTGGTAGCGGATGGTGTTGGGGAGGAAGTAGGTCCCGCCGCCCGGGGTGAGATAGGGCCGGTCGTGGGCCGCGCCCCGGAGGAGGACGATACGCTCCCCCGGCGCGGCATCGCTTCCATACTTGAGGTAGTCGATGGTGCCGCGGACGTAGCTCGCCAGGGCCGCGTCCGCCCGTTCGACGGCCACCCGTTCCTCGAGCTTGCGCCCCAGGGAGTAGTAGTCCCCCCGCTCGATCAGCTCCTTGAAGTCCCGCCGCCGGTCGTAGAGCCCGTCCAGCTCTCCTTGCAGGCGCCGGGCCTCCGCCGAACCGGGCCTCGCGCGCTCGAGGCGCGCCGCCAGCTCCCGGGCCTCGCGCTGCTTGGCGTTGGGGGCGCCGTCCTGCGCCGCCGCGGGTACGACCGCGGCCAGCGCGACGACGACGAGAACCAGGGCTCTGGCGACCCATCGGCGCATGGGCTACGGCCTCCCTCGCACCCGGCGCGCGCGCTCGAGGGCGCGCCGGCGCGCCTCCTCAGCCCGACGGCGCGCCTCGCCCCTGTCGGCGCTGGGCGGCCCCCGGAGGGCGTCGCCGCCCAGGCGCGCCACGCGCCGCCCCAGGGTCTCGATGACCCCGTCCCGCGGCGCGCGGGGCAGGGCCTCGCGGGCCCGGGGGGCCCGCTCGCGCTCGGCCAGCCCGGGGGGGATACGGCTCGGGTACTCCACCACGGGGCGCGCGGCCCAGTCCGTGTAGAGCCGCACGCCTCGGGCCTCGACGAGGACATCGGCGTAGAGGTCCGTCAGGTATCCAGGCCGGCGCGTGGAGTCGAGGCCGTCCCCCACCTCGATCCGCGCGGCCCGCGCGGGGGGCGCGTCGGCGCCGATCACCTCGATGCGGACCCCCCCCTCGGGGCGCCGGGCGTTCAGGGCCTCGGCCCGCGCGCGGACCGACTCCAGGACCCGCGGGCCGCCCTCGACGGCCACCACCAGGTCGCTGGAGGCGCCGAATCGCCCCTCGGCCAGGTCCCCGGCCAGGGCGAGCCGCCGCCGGCCGCCGTCGTCCGGCAGGGCCCTCGCGAGCCGGGAGAAGACCGCGTTGGCCGCCTCCAGCCGCCGGAGGACGTCTCGATTCTCCAGGGGCCCGGAGAGCTCCCTCCGGATGCGTTCGCGGTCCGCCTCCCCCAGGGGCAGGTCCTCCAGACGCGGGCGCGTGGGGTCCGCCCGGTCCAGGGCCGCCCCGGAGAGGCCCTCGGCGAGGACCAAGGCCACGTTGTCCCGCACCAGGCTGCGGCGGCCCGGTTCGCCGCCCACCAGGCCCTCGGCCAGCTCGTAGGCCCGTTCCATGCGCCGGTCCGCCATCCGAGGCCGGAAGCGCAGGGCCTCCGCCGGCCTCTCCACGAAGTGCACCTCTCCCACGCCCAGGGCCTCGAGGAAGACGTCCAGGGTCCGCGAGAAGGTGAGGCGGCGCCGCTCCGGGTTCATGCGCTCCAGCGTCTCGTCCGTCCCCGGGACGTCGCTCACGATCAGGGCCGCGTGCAGCCGGGCCCGGCCCCCGGCCGGGTCGTGGCGGGCGATGGCATCCACCACGTGGGAGAGCTCCACCTCCACGGCGTTCACCCCCCGGGCGCGGCTCTCCCGGAGCCAGCCGGCGGTCTCCTCCAGGGGCGAGCGCACGTTGGCCACCCGGGAGCCGTTGAGGAGTCGGTCGCGGAAGGCAGGGTCCATCGCGCGGGAGTCCACCATGTCCACCATGGCGTTGGTCACGCCGGGGCCGGCCACGGAGCCGTCCGGGGCGTAGACCCGCGAGGGGATGTGCAGGTCGCCGACCCGCACGTCGGCGGCCCCCCCCGTCCCGATACCCCCGGCCGTCCCCAGGTAGCCCACGTGGCGCGCCCCCGAGTCCAGGAGGGCGCGCACCACCTCGCCCATGGCGTCGCCGTAGTAGTTGCCCACGACCTTGAGGGAGTGCAGCTTCCCGTCACGCCCGGTGTAGAGGTACTCGTACATGACGAAGCGCCCGTGGTTGGCCTCCCAGCCCACCTCGTGCCGGTTCCAGTCCACGCCCGCCGCCATGGGGAATTCCTTGCCGTCCGGCAGTGCGCGTTCGAGGGCCAGGATGCCCGGGTTCTCCTGGCGCAGGCGGCGCAGGGCGATCTCGTAGGCCTCCAGGCGCTGCACCTGGACGGAGGAGCGGAAGACCTCCCCGGGCTCCAGCCGGAAGAGGGCCTCCGGGACGCGCTTGCCGGCCAGACCCTCCCGGACCCTCTCGATGCGCTCGCGCCGCGCCCCGGTGGCCTCCCCTGCCTCCCTCTCCAGGGCCCGGAGGAGGCCCTCGTGGGCGTGATCGCCGAAGACCTCCCGCAGCCCCTCGAACTTCTTCTGGGCCGCGGCGCGCCGCTCCATCTCCCGGTGTACCTCGCTGCGGAAGCCCACCAGGACCTTCTCGACGGCCAGCTCGCTGGCCGCGAGCCCGCGGCGCGCGTCCTCGTAGGTCCGGTCCCGGTTCGTCTCCGGGTCCCCGAAGCGGAGCACCTGGCCGGTGAGGACGCGCCGGCCGTCGTGGCGGCCGTGGCGCAGCAGGGCCTCGAGCTGGAAGACCCGGTCGCTCCCGTGGGCCCCGGTGACGACGTAGCGCATCGAGGAGTCGGGGCCCTGGGCCAGGTAGACCTTCTCGAAGGAGCCGTTGGGCGGCCTCACCTCCCCCAGGACCCGGAAGCCGCGGTTCACCAGGCTCTGGAGGGCCTCGGGCCCCTGGCCGTGGTGCACCTCGACCCTCGCCCCCCCCTCCACCAGCCGCTCGACGACGGCCCCGGTGAGGCGATCGGCGATGTAGTCGTCCACGGAGACCAGCGAGTGGGAGGAGGCGGTGTCCAGGGCCCGGGCCTCCGGGGAGAATCCCTCCTCCACCGGGGGCTCGTAGGCGCTCGTCGTGGCCGGGACACGCGCCGGGTCGAGGACCGCGAAGCGCGTGGTCTCCGAGAATCGCTTGTAGGTCTTGAGGTCCACGGGAAGGTCCCTCGCCTGGATTCGCCCCGCCCGGATCTCGTCGGCCAGGAGTTCCGCCGCGACGTCCCGCAGTTCCGCGCCCGCGTGCTCCCGGGTGAACCGCATCGAGAGCCTCGCGGTGCGCGAGGCCAGCGCATCGGCCAGCCCCGCATCCCGTCCCCGGAGCTGCGCGGCCACCGATTCCAGGCCCCGGCGGATGCGCTCGTGGTCCAGGGCGTCCTTCAGGGCAGCCACCTCCCGCTCGGCCGTCCGCTCCGGGTCGTCCGCCCACGTGGCGGTCCCGGCGGCGAGGACCGCCGTCAGGACGGCCACGAGCAGCACCGCCGGACGCGGGTGTGTCTGTCTCTCCCCCATGAACGCCTTCACATATGTGCAAGGATGGGGCCGGCCCGCGGGGACCCCCACCGGGACGGGTGTCTGGTGGAAGGGGGCTTAGACCGGAGGCGGTAGGGGGCAGCCCGGGCGGGAGGGGAGGCCCGTGT
>JACQVX010000119.1 GCA_016209495.1 Planctomycetota bacterium | reverse complement strand
GGGAAGTACCAGTAGAGGCCCGGCATGCTGTCCGAGTCCAGGCCGTTGGCGTCCTCCCAGAGCTCCACGTTCTCCGCCTTGTCCTCCACCAGCCGCGTGAGGGGGTCGTCCACCCCCTCCGCGGTCAGCCGCGGGTGGAAGCTGCGGGTGAGGGGCCGGATGACCCGCGGGGCGTCCGAGCCCCCCTCCTCCAGGACCACCACGTGGTAGTCGCGGAGCTCCTCCGCCGAGGCGGGGAGCCGCGTCACTCCCAAGAAACCAGGACTGGCCCTGGCGACCCCGGGGCAGCCGGACGGTGAAGGTGCTCCCACGACCCGGTGCGCTCTCCAAATTCACGGCGCCGCCGGCCGCCAAGCTGCAGTTCGGGATGGAATGACCAGCGCAAGATGGCGGGCTGGCGGGGCGTCTTTCAGCGGCGCAGCCCGGTGAAGGTTTCTATATCTGACTTGGCTCACCGTGGTTCATCACTGGGTAACACCCCTGTCGGGTCTAAGCCGCAGGATGACGGCCTCGGCTTGCGGCCGCAGGAAGTCAGCCATTTCCCCTGGGCGCATGGGTCGGATCATGCGCGGCATGTGGTCCAGTCGGCCGGCTTCTAGCAGCGTTACCGCGAATCGGAGCACCCCATCCTCGCCCTCAAAGGCTACATCCTTTTCTCGCGCTCGCGTCAACAGGTAATCGAGCGTGAACGAGGTCTCCTTCAGGATGAAATGGAGGTCCGCGAAGTCCTTTGGTTCCGAAGGCTGCCGCCCGAGGATGGCGCAGATCTTGTTGACGGAAATATCCTCCAGGGAGTCGACGACTACCACGCCTTCCTGCCGTGGAGGGGCCAGCATCGCTCCGGTGTCCAGGCAGAACTCGACCTTCAACCTGTCCTCCCTCTCGCCACGGGAGACGAAATATCGAGCGTAGCGCATGCTGCGGGTCTCGCGGAAGATCGCAAAGCCAAGTCTAGAGAACGCCTCCTCGGCAAGGTCGAGGTCCTCCCCTGCCAGTGTCCCCTTGCGCGTGAAGCAATCCAGGTCGTCCGAATGCCGGTGCTTGAAGTAATACTCGGCCAGGGCCGTGCCTCCGGTCAGGTAATAGCCGCGCTCCCCCAGCCCCTGCGCGAACAGGCCCTCGAGGACCTCGTGTTGCAGAGGCGAAAGGATGCTATCGGCCATGCTTCCACACTTGGAGCGCGGCCTCGAACATGCGCTGGCGCTCCGCCGGCAGGTCTACATTGGGCAGGGCGTTTTCGATGTCTTCGACCGTGAGCAGCTTGCGGATTTCCTCCATGGAAGCGTACTTCAAGATGCGGCCGATGGCCCAGATCCTCTGCGGGGAGTCCTTGTCGCGGACATGGGACATCAGGTCGTCGATGTCCTCGTCGTACTCCCATGTGACGTGCTGCCCGATCCGTTCTTCCACGCGGCCAAGCCAATCCTGGAGTCGTCGGCGCAAAGGAGTCCTTGTCGCCGGGTCGGCGATGACCCTAGCGACTTCCGCCCTCCGCCCCGCCAGGAATCCCGAATACGGTCCGGCGATGACCTGGTTCATCCCCTCGATGTCTCCCACGATTTCGACCCACAGCCGGTCGTCATCCGGATAGAGCGACAGCAGTTCATCCGCCAAGGACCAGAAGTCTTTCGCTTCCGCGGTCAAGCACCCGGCCAGGAACCGCGCGTTCTGCACCGACTCGCGGGCCAGCTTCAAGACGGCATCCCGGTCGGCGACCCAATGTCGATGCTTCTTCAACGTCCACATGAATGTCATGCGGCGGAGGGGTTTCCCGGCGGCACGGGCCACTGCGCCGAGCGCCTTGTAGCAGTCGATAGCGCAAAGCTCCCCCCAGAACACGTTCTCTGCGTGGCTTTTCAGCGGGTCCCATTTGCCCTCCCGCTCGGTCCCCGCCAGGTGTTCAAGAAGCGCAAAGGCCCGGTTCGGGCTGTTGCGCGCGAGATGGGCGGCTACCTGATCGCAATGCCAGGCATCGATGGGGGTGACCGGCGGGTCGGACTCCAAGACCCGCCAGGCCAACTCTTCGAGGTCTCCGGTCAGGGGTTTCTTCAGGCGAAGCCACATGCCGATCAGGCCGACGACGCCCGAGCCGTTGCGGCCAACGTCTCCACCGATAGCCTCAATGAGACTGGCCGCCTGCCCCGGATCGAGGGGTGCCATCCAGCGCCCCCGGACGATGAGCCGGGCGGCATGATCGGCATCTACCCGCCCGCGACGAATCTGGTCGATGATTCTGTCCACCCTGGTCTTGGTCGCCTCCAACCTCCATGTGGCCAGGACGACGGATCGGCCGTCGATCTTGTCGCCTGCAGTCAACTCGTCCAGGCGCTGTTCCGCCTTGGCCGCCGAGTCCGGGTCCCTGGCGGACCATCCGTGCCAGTAGGAAGAGAGAATGTCAGCGCCTCTGGGCGCGGCCCCTCGGGATTCGACCGTCTCCCGCAAGATCCCCTTCACATCCTTCCTGCCCAGGGCCGCCACGAACAAGGATGCTCCCTGGGCGTCGGACGAGTGCAACCAATCCCAGTCCTCGTCCGTGATCCGTCCCGGGTGGGCGACCGCCTCGTCCGCAAGCGCTTCTGCCGCTTCTGTCTGCCTTTGCTCGTCAAGACGGAACCAGACTCCCTCGCCTAGCCAGCGGCGCAGACGGACCGGGAAATCCGCAGTATCGATCCGTTCCCGCATCGCGTGGAGGGCGGTCCTCGCCTCGGTCAGTTCCTTGCGGGCGTCCTCTTGAATGCCTTCCTCGCCCATCCGTTCGTCGAGTCGTTCCACGGTCCATTCGATGGCCTGCGAGACGGCGGAGACGTCCAGCGCCGGAGGCGCGCCCAGCGCCATCTCCGTGAGGCGCTCGAACCATGGCAGCGCGAAGCAGGGCGGTGTGAATAGCCCCAGGCGACCGCCGAAATCCGGCAGCTTGGACCTCGCCTCGACGGCGACGGCGCCGTCCCCTTGCGCGAGACTGCATGCGATTTCCATGAGGCATTGGTAGTAGTCCCGCAGGTCGCCGTACGTCATGGCATGGGGCCGATCGAAAAGGGCAGGGCCCACGGGATATCGCAGGATGATGGATCCCCCCACCCCAGGCACTCCACCGTCCACAGCCCTGAGCGCGACGTGCCGGCCTTCCGGTGTGGACTTGCCCGAGAATATGCGCAGCACGTCCAACCGCGCGTTCAGTGGCAAGGGCATCTGGGGATGGTGCGGACAGAAGCACTGAGCAAAGACCTCCGTCGCGTTGTTGGCCCACGTCTCGTTCTCGGCCTCGGCCAGCAGGCCCATCAGGCGGAGGGCCTCGCGGCTTGTCTTGCGCCTGAACAGGAGCTGCTCCAGCGCATGCACCAGGTGTCGCCGACGGTCTCCGGCGATCTGCTTCCGGACCTCAATCGATGCGCCGTTCAGGAGCGCCTTCAGCGCGTCCGCCGTTCTCACCGGCGCGGCGCCCGCCGCGCCTTCGAGCGCCGGTGCGTGATCGAGCAGATTCCTTTCTTCAAGGAGCGCGTCCCAAAACCAGGGGACGGCGGAACCGTCGAGACCTGCCAGGCGGCGAAGGAGCCGGTCTTGCCCCCCGGCCTCGAGCCGTGCAAACAGGGCCATGGTCTCGCGCGGCTTGCCGTGCACGGCGTCACCGGCCAGGTGGTTGGCCAGCATGGGGATGACGACTTCAAGGAAGGAGCCTCGCCGACGCAGGACGCCCTCTTCGGACAATTGCTTGGCCTGCCGCAGGAACTCAGTGATCGTCATCCCGCCTCCGAAACGATCGCAGGCGCATCGAGCCTCGTCGGAGTACTTGCCCGCGACTCCAAGCTGGGTCAGGAGCGAGACCACCCGAACGCTCGCAAGGGCCTGGCCGCCGAACTGCGCTTCGATGCGCCTGGCGAACTCCTTCCCGACCTGCGCCTCGAAATCCGCCGCACCCTCGCGCAGGGCTTCGCCGACCGTGGCCGCGGTGATGACGACGCCGGGGATCCCGCCCGACTTCCGGCAGATCCAGTCTTCGATCTCAGAATGGAGTTGGGGGGACACCTCGTTGATGAGCGCCTTCGCGTCTTCCCGGCCGAGGGGCGCCACTTCCATGTGCTGGACCCGATCATCCACGCCGTAGGCCGGTATGCGCGCCTGGGAGGGGATGGGGACGGTCAGGATCAGTTTCAGGTTGGGCGTGGCCAGCGCCTCCTGTATCAGTGCATCGATTCGTTGCGGTTCCAGGTCCTCCACGATGCAGAGGACTTCCTGAGGACCGGAGACCAGGGTGCGCAGATCGCCGGCCGCCAGGTTCTGCGGGTCGGCGGCGACGACCACCGTGTCCATGTGATCTCGGGTCGTCTCCAGGGCAAGCCGGCTCTTGCCGACATCGTGAGGCCCCCATAGCACTACAACACGGATCCTGGTGTCTCCCATCAGGGCGCGGGCCTTCGCCAGCAAGTCCTCTCTGCCGCGGAGGACCGTGTCCTTGCCGAGATACTTCAGGGCGCCGAGCGCGTCCCAGGCTGCCTTCCAGGTTCTGAAGGCCCCGGGCTGGAAGTACGCGGCGCGTAGGTGCGGGTTGCCGTTGAGGAGCTGCGCCAACTCCGCTGCCCCCAGGATCGCGGGGTCCGGGAATCCAGCAGGTCGGACAAAACCGTCCAGGAGCGCGCTTCGAAGGGCCTTCTTCTCCTTGTGGTCGAGGTTCACATTGATGCAGAGGATGTAGTGTTCCGGCTTGCGGCCCTGGCTCATTTCGACGCTCCGGATCGCGCCTTTGAGCTGGGCCTTGAGCCCGGCCACGATCTTCTTGCGATCCGAGGCGTGCACGTCACGCTTCTTGTATTGGAAGACGTTCCACCCTCTTTCCATGAGGGGAGTCTCTGAGGCTGGGACCTCCGCGTAGCACTCGGCGTCTACCCCGCCGTCCGGGGCGTTGGTATTGAAGGTGAAGGAGGGAACCCCAGAGCGGGTCCGGCGCGAGACCGCCCAGACGAGGCTGTCGCAGAAGCCGGCGAAGCGCTCGTCCGACCAGCCACTTGTCTCGATCTCCAGTTCGCGTCCGTCCAGGGCCTGGCCAAGAAGAGGGCTCATGCGTGAATACTATAGTCATCATGGGCGTGGTTCAAATCGGGCCGGAGCCGGGTCACGGTCCGCTCGTCGGCTCGTGGTCGTGGTCGTGGTCGTGGACGTGGGCGCGGGCGTGGCCGTGGGCGCCCCGCGCCCCTCCCCCTCACGTCAGCCTATAGATCTTGCGGACGACCCACTCGGCGGTGAGGAGGGCGCCGAAGAGGGCCAGGGCGAGCCACACCAGGCGCGCGCCGCCCAGGGGCTCCAGGGGGTCCCAGAGGCCCACGCGGTAGCCGCGGCTGGCGACCCGCTCGCTCACCGGGGGGAGCCCCCGGACGGCCCCCTCCAGCCCCGAGAGGTCCAGGGTGCGTCCCCCCGAGGCGCGCGCGACCTCCCGCAGGGTCGCCACGTCCAGGCGCGGCTCCGAGTACTCCAGCGGCGGCACCTCCACCTCGAAACCCGCGAAGGCGAGCTTCTCCTCCGCCACCTCCGCCGCCCCGAGCCAGAGCTTCCACGCCCCGATGACCCGCGCCGTGAGGGAGCCCACGTAGTGGCCCGGCTGGCCGGGCTTGGCCGAGAGCTCGACGGTCCCCTGCTCCCCGTCCGGGCGGAGGTAGTGGACCTCCGCGCGGGGCTCCTCCACCGGCTTGAAGTTCCGGTCCAGGACCCGGGCGCTGATGGTGACCCGGTCCCCCACCGGGTAGGTCTCCTGGTCCGTGTCCAGGGTGTAGCGCTTGGTCCAGCCCAGGAGCCGGCCCGTGGCCAGGAACCGGATGCACTGCCCCCAGAAGCGGTAGAAGTAGCGGTCCCCCGCCCCCGCCCGCCAGCGCCAGGTCTCGTCCAGGGCGCTGAAGATGCTGCGGCCGGCGTCGAAGTAGGAGACGGCCAGGAGGGGCTGCCCCTCCGGGTGCTCCACCAGGACACGGGCCCCCGGGCGGGCCCGCTTCACCGGGAAGTACCAGTAGAGGCCCGGCATGCTGTCCGAGTCCAGGCCGTTGGCGTCCTCCCAGAGCTCCACGTTCTCCGCCTTGTCCTCCACCAGCCGCGTGAGGGGGTCGTCCACCCCCTCCGCAGTCAGCCGCGGGTGGAAGCTGCGGGTGAGGGGCCGGATGACCCGCGGGGCGTCCGAGCCCCCCTCCTCCAGGACCACCGGGAGGAGCGGCTCCAGGGGGGTGCCCAGGAAGGAGCGCGGGGAGTCGTTGACCCCGGCGACGACCAGGAGGCCGCCGCCCACCTCGGCCACGAAGTCGTGCAGCCAGCCCAGGAAGCGGTCGTCGAAGGGCCTGGCCCGGAGGTCCACGTCCCCCAGGACCACCACGTGGTAGTCGCGGAGCTCCTCCGCCGAGGCGGGGAGCCGCGTGAGGGGCTCCTTGCCCGGCGAGGTCTCCTGCGGGAAGCGGGGGTCCGCGGAGACCAGGTAGCAATAGACCTCCATGGTCTTGTCCCGCACCAGGGCGTTCTTGAGGTAGCGATACTCCCAGCGCGGCGGCCCCTCGACATAGAGGACCTTGATCTTCTCGTCGATGACCTGCAGCCGGTGGGTCACCACGTTGTTCTCGGTGAGCAGTTCCCCGGGCCTCGGGTCCACCACGATGGATACCGTGTAGGGCCCGGCCTCCCCGGGGCGGTACTGGAGCCGCGCGTGGAGCAGCCCCTCGGGCCCCTCGAGGCGGAGCGGGGTCCGGGCCTGCTCCACGTCGTTGACCAGGAGCCTGAGGTCCAGGGTCTCGCCGGCGAAGCCCCGGTGCCGCACCGTCAGGTCGAAGGGGACCACGTCCCCAGCCAGGACCACCTCACTGGCCTGCAGGTTTCCCAGGGCCACGTCCCTGGGGTCGTCGGGGTTGCCCACGCCCACGGCCCACACCGGGATGCGCTTGCGCCCCAGCTCCTCCGCCACCCGCGCCGGCAGGTGCACGCCCGAGTTGGAGCGCCCGTCCCCCAGTACCACGATGCCCGCCACGGGCTGGCCCCGGAGGTCCCGCTGCACCTGGTGCAGGGCGTCCCCCAGGGCCGTCACCCTCCCGTCCGCGGCCAGGCCCCGGACGGCCGTCCGCAGGGCCTCCAGGCCCTCGGCCTCCCCGGCCACGCCGGACTCCCTGGGCAGCTCCCCCAGGCTCACCAAGCCGCGGGAATAGGAGTAGAGCTTCACCCGGTTGCCCCGCCGCAGGGTGGCGAGGACCTCCCGGTCCGCCAGGGCCGCCTGGACCAGCTCCAGGCGCGAGGCCTCCTCCACCCGCTCCTCGGAGAGCCCCAGGGCGGCGGCCAGGTCCTCCACGCGGGACCGGTCGGCGTAGCGGTCCTTGAAGGTCATGGAGAGGGAGGTGTCCACGAGGACGGCCACGGTCCCGTCCCGGACCTCCACCCGCTCGGCCGTGAGGGTGGGGCCGGCCACCAGGGCCAGGGCGAGGAGCAGCACCGCCAGCCGCAAGGCCCCGCAGGCGGCCCGCGCGGCGGCAGGGGCCGTCAGGCCCTCGTTGCGGTAGAGGGCCCACACGAAGGCCACCGCCAGGCAGACGAGGCCGAAGACCCCCCAGGCGGGCAGCCCCCAGGCCGTCTCCACGTGCCAGGCGACGTCCTGGGAGGCCAGGAGGCCCAGGGCCAGCTCAGCGCCGCTCATGCCGCCCGAACCACCAGGCCATGCCTGCCTCCAGCGACAACAGGCCGAGGACCACCGCCATGAGGGTGCGCCACAGGTCGCCGCCCCCGGACGGGTCCGCCTCGCCGGCCTCGAAGAGGCGCCCCGGGTCCACCTCGTCCCCGCGGAGCCAGCGGAACGCGGCCCCCCCCAGGGCCAGGTCCAGCTCCTCCGTCCCCGCGCGCCCCAGGTCCCCCTCGCCGGTGCGCAGGTTCACGGCGAACCAGTCCTGGCGCGTGCCCGTGTCCCCCTCGACGCCGCCCCGGTAGAGCACCTCGTAGAGCCCCGCCCGCCCCGTGTCGGCGTAGTGGAGGCGGAAGCGGGGCGCGACCGGCCCCCCCCCCGTCGGGGGGGCCTCCCCCGAGGCCACCTCCGCGAGGCGGGTGGGGAAGAGGTCCCCGCCGGGGGCCACCACCGTGACCTCGCGGGCGTACTCGTCCTGGCCCAGGAGGCGCACGTATTCCTCCCCCACCGCCAGGTTCCGGGTCGCGCGCCCCGTGTCGGCCAGGTAGAGGACCATGTCCTCCATGAGGACCTGGTACGGCCACTGGGCCGGCAGGTGGCTCCACTCGTCGTCGCAGGAGGTGGTGCACACCATGACTCGCCCGCGGCCCAGGCGCGACTCCACCACCGCGGGCGCCCCGCTGCCGTCGGACCACCGGGCCAGGACCCGCGGCCCCTCGGCGTCCCCGGGCCGGCCGGCGCTCAGCTCCGAGGCGTAGTACTGGAAGACCTTGGACCCCAGCAGGACCGCCCGGTACTCCTCCGGCTTGAAGAAGGCGAAGGGGGGACGGTCCACGTCGACGGGCTCCAGGCTCCGGGCCGTGCGGCGGTCCGGGTCCCCGGCGACCGCCACCAGGCGCAGGGGCATGACCCCCTCGCCCCCGCGGTGGAGCTGGTCGTTCCAGGCGTCCCGGTCCACCTGGTCCCCCAGGAAGACCAGGAGGGCGCCCCCCCCCGCCACATAGGCCTCCACCCGTCCCACCTGCTCCGCGGTGAGGGAGACCACGTTGGCGAGGACGAGGACGTCCACCCCGCGGATGGGCTCCGTCAGGGCGAGCTCGTGGGCGAGCTCGGTCCGGATGAGAGGGGAGCCGTGCGCCCCGCGGGGCCCGGCCGCCAGGGCGGCCCGGAGGTAGTCCGTCTCGCCGCCCCACACCTCGGCGGACCTCTCGCCATCCACCACCATCACCTCCACCCGGTCGCGCACCTCCACGGCCAGGAACCGCTCGTTGTCCACGGTGAGCGGGTCGGAGGCCAGCTCCACGGAGATCCGGTGGGGGCCCGGCTCGCCCAGGACGGCGTGGAAACTCTCCACCCGGGTCTCCCCGGGCTCGAGCCCCAGCCTCCTCGGCTCGGCCTTCCGCCCGTCCACGTGCAGGGTGAGGACGAGATCCGGCTCGGGCCGGTCGGACCAGGAGACCGCGCGCACGTCGAGCCGCAGGGGCTCGCCGGACCCGATGACCCCCTCCCGCACCGCCAGCTCGGTCACCGCGAGGTTGCGCGGCTCCTCCTCGCCCACGTCCACCACCACGACGGAGCCGCGCCGCTCCCGGAGGGCCGCCACGACCCCCGCCAGGCGCGGGTCCACCGCCGAGCCCCCGCGCCGGTCGTCGCGATGGGGGGGGGGCTCCGCCCCCGGGGCCCCCGGGGCCCCCGGGGCCGCGCCGGCGGGGTCCGCGGTCTCGTACCAGCCGGAGCGCTGCAGGTCCGTGATGAGGACCACCGTCTTGGGGACCCGGTCCGCGTCGGCCACCTCGACCCCCGGGTCCGCCCCCCCGAGGTCGAACAGGTCGGCGAGGCGCCGGCACCAGGCCAGGGTGCGGGCCACGTCCGTCCCCTCGCCCAGGGGCTCCGCCTCTCCCAGGGCCGCGAGCAAGGCCTCCCGGTGCGGCCCGGCGACGTCCACGGGCTCCGGGAGGGCCTCCTGGACGGCGTCGGAGAAGAAGGCCAGCGCGACCCGGTCCCCGGGGCCCAGGGCCTTGGTGATCACACCCTCGGCGAAGGCCCGCGCGCGGTCGAAGGCGGAGGTGGCCCCGGAGCGATAGGCCATGCTGTAGGAGCGGTCCACGAGGAGGATCACGTTGCGACGCGAGGCGGTGGCCACCGGCAGCGAGGCCGCGGCCCCGGCCAGGTGGGGCCGCGCCAGGGCCAGGGCGAAGAGGAGGCACAGGGCGGTGCGCACCAGCAGCAGGAGGACGTTCTCCAGGCGCAGCCGTCGGCGGTTTCGCCGCAGGGCCCGGAGCAGGAACTCCATGGCGGCCCACTCGACCCGCCGGTATCGCCGCTGGTTCCACAGGTAGATGAGGATGGGGATGGCCCCCAGGGACAGCCAGCCCAGCAACCCGGCGTTGTAGAGGCCCACGGCCGGCCTCAGCGGCCCCGCCGGCTCGCCCGGTTGGCGAGGAACCGGGTCAGGGCCACGTCCAGCGAGGTCCGGGTGTCGAGCAGGCAGTAATCCACGCGCTCGGCCCGGCACTCCTGCTCGATGGCCCGCTGCCAGGTCTCCACCTCCCGCAGGTAGGCCTGGCGCAGGGCCGGGGGATGGACCACCAGCGGAGGCAGCCCCTCCAGGCCCTCGAAGCGGGTCATGGACTCGAAGGGGAAGCGGAGCTCGTCGTCGTCCAGGACGTGGAAGACCATGACTTCGTGGCCGCGGTGGCGTAGCTGGCGGATCCCCCGGAGGACCTCGTCCAGTTCCCCCAGGAGGTCGCTGACGATGATGATGAGCCCCTTGCGCTTCACCGCCTCCGCCACCTGGTCGAAGACCGGCCCGAGCGCGGTGCGGCCTCCGGGTCGCTGGCCGTCGATCTCCTTGATGATGTCGTTCAGGTGGCTGGGCCGGGAGAGGGCCTGGACGGCGCCCGAGCGCAACCCCTCGTCGAAGAGGAACAGGCCCACCGAGTCCTGCTGGTGGAGCATGAGATAGGCCAGGGCGCAGGAGACGTAGCAGCCGTAGAGCCACTTGGTCACCCGCCCTTCCGCCTGTCCGTAGCGCATGGAGCCGGACCGGTCCAGGACCAGATAGGCCCGGAGATTCGTCTCCTCCTCGTACTGCTTCACGTAGTAGCGGTCGCTGCGGGCGTAGACCTTCCAGTCCACGTGGCGCAGGTCGTCCCCCGGGACGTACTCCCGGTGTTCGGCGAACTCGATGGAGAAGCCGTGGTAGGGGCTCTTGTGGCGCCCGGTGACGAAGCCCTCCACCACCAGCCTCGCGACGATCTCGAGCCGGGAGATCTTCACGAGGGTGGCCGGGTCCAGGTAGCGGCGCGCTCCCTCGTCAATCGCCATGGGGGGCCATGGGGGTCCAGCGGCTCAGCCGCCCGAGGCGGCCGCTGCCGCGACGGGCTCGCCCTCGCCGTGGGAGGGGGTCGTCTCCAGGAGCCGCTGGATGATGGTGTCGGGCGTCACCCCCTCGGCCTCGGCGGTGAAGTTCGTGATGATGCGGTGGCGCAGGACCGGGTAGGCCATGGCCCGGATGTCCCCGGTGGAGACGTGGTGGCGGCCGTGGAGTACGGCCCGGGCCTTCCCCCCCAGGATGAGGTACTGGGTGGCCCTGGGCCCGGAGCCCCAGGAGACCCACTGGTTCACGTAGTCCGGGGCCTCCGGGGTGCCCACCCGCGTCGAACGCACCAGGGCCATGGCGTAGCGCACGACGTGGTCGGCGCAGGGGACCCGCCGCACCGTCTCCTGAAGGGCCAGGATCTCCGGGCCCCCGAGGACGGCCTCCAGGGCCTGCCCCGCCGGCTGGGTCGTCAGGCGCATGACCCGGTACTCCTCCTCCTCGGAGGGGTAGTCCACACGGATGTGGAACATGAAGCGGTCGAGCTGGGCCTCGGGCAGGGGGTAGGTCCCCTCCTGCTCGATGGGGTTCTGGGTGGCCAGCACGAAGAAGGGCGGCTCCAGGGGGTGCCTGCGCCCACCGGCCGTGACCTGGTGCTCCTGCATGGCCTCCAGGAGCGCCGCCTGGGTCTTGGGGGGCGTCCGGTTGATCTCGTCCGCCAGGATCACGTTGGCGAACACGGGTCCCCGGAGGAACTGGAAGCGCCGTTCCCCGGTGGCCTTGTCTTCCTGGATCACCTCGGTCCCGGTGATGTCCGAGGGCATGAGGTCCGGGGTGAACTGGATCCGGTTGAAGGAGAGCGAGAGGGTCCGCGCCAGGGTGCTGATCATCAGCGTCTTGGCCAGCCCCGGCACCCCGACCAGGAGGCAGTGGCCTCGCCCGAAGATGGCGATGAGGACCTGCTCCAGGACCTCCTCCTGCCCCACGATGACCTTGGAGAGCTCGGCGCGGACCCGCCGGTAGGCGTCCTGGAGCCGCTCCACGGCCTGCATGTCTTCCTGGTCGGTCGCGTCTTCTTCGGGCGGCACGGTGGTCCTCCTCGCAAGGGGACCCGCAGCATAGCGCGCGGGCCCGGAACATTGAAGCCCCGGGCCGCGGGGGGACGATAATGGAGGGCGTGGGGAAGTGCCGCGTCGCCACCCTGCTCGCCCTGGCCCTGGCCGCCGCCGGCTGCGGCCGGACGGCCGTCCGGCTCCGGGGGGAGGTCTACGCCCGGGGCGAGGGCTACTCCCAGGCCTTCGCGGGGGGCGCGGTGCTGGACCAGGTCCAGCGCGCGGGCTTGTCCGCGGAGCGGCTGGGGTCGGTCCACGTGGCCCTCTACCGCGAGGGCGCCACGGAGGGGGCCGAGGACCCCTGGGGCCGGGTTCCGCTCGGCCAGGCCGTCACGGGCCCCGACGGGCGATACGAGATCCAGCTCGTCGCCTACCCCCGCCCGACGGACCGCTACACCCTGGTCTTCCAGAAGGAGGGCTTCCAGCAGGTCCGCCGCGAGCTGGGCGAGACCCTCCCCGAGCGGGGCGCCATGGACGCCGTCCTCGTCCCGAGCGGGGCGGCCTCGGACGCGAGCTTCCGCGAGCTGGGGGCCCTGGAGGCCCTGCGGGCCTCCTCGCGGACCTGGAGGCCCGATCAGGGCCGCATGGCCCCCCTGGCCGTGGGGAACGGCTCCTTCCTCCACGGACTGATCCACGTCCCCCCCATGGAGTCGGCCTGGGCCCTGCCCACGAACCGCTTCCGCCTCCGCGTGGGCCAGGAGGTCTACGCCCAGGCGGCCACGGGCAAGGGCGCCCCGGACAACCGGTTCTTCGCCTCCTACCAGCGGGTCCCCCTCGTCCTGTCGGTGGGGATGGAGCGGGACCTGGAGGGGAGCGCCTACGTCCACGCGGCGCGCCTGGACCCGGATCGCGACTCCGGGGTGAACCTGCTGGCCCCCAGCGGTCTTCCCCTCACCCCCGACGAGACCCCCCTGGGCCAGCGACTCGCGGGGGGAGGGGCCCAGCTCAAATGGACGGTCCTCGCGAGGGACGCCCGCCACGCCGCCCTCGCCCTCCTGGGTGGCGTGCACATGGGCCTGGGCGGGGACGAACAGCTCGTCTCCACCGGCGGCGCCGACGTCCACGCCGCGCTGCTGTTCACCCAGGGCCTGGGCCGCCTCGCCCTCCACCTGAACGCCGGCCTGGTGCGCCCGGGGGAGCAGAACGAGACCCTGGTGGAGGACCCCAGGGACCGCGCGGCCCTGGGCCTCGCCCAGCTCCGGCCCCGGTCGCCGAATCCCTTTGCCCATGGCGGGCTCTCGGCCGTCTGGCGGCTGAAGGCCATCGAGGACCTCTCCCTCGTCGCCCAGGTCCAGGGAAACACCAACGCCTTCCGCGAATTCGGCTTCCTCCCCCACGACCCGGTGGTGGCCACGGGCGGTGCCCGTCTCCGGGCCTTCAACCTGACCCTGGAGGGCTCCCTGGGCGCCGGGCTCAACCCCGGGTCCAGCGACCTGGTGGCGGCCCTGCAGGCCGGGTTCGAGTTCTAGCGCCTGCTGGACCCTGGCTGGAGGCGGGGCTATCCTGGGCCCCGCGCCGGAGGTCCAGAGTGGAGAGACGAGACGCCATCGAGGCTCGCTTCCTGGGGGAGGGGTTCACCTTCGATGACGTCCTCCTGGTCCCCGCCCTCTCGGAGGTCATCCCCTCCGAGATCGACACACGGACCCGCCTGACCCGCGACATCGAGCTACGGATCCCCCTGGTCTCCGCCGCCATGGACACGGTCACGGAGAGCCGTCTGGCCATCGCCCTGGCCCAGGAGGGCGGGCTGGGCGTGATCCACCGCAACCTGAGCATCGAGGGACAGGCCCGGGAGGTCACCAAGGTCAAGCGCTCCGAGCACGGGGTGGTGACCGATCCCATCTGCCTCCCACCCCACGAGACCACGGGGACCGCCCGTCGGCTCATGCTCGAGAACAACATCTCCGGCATCCCCATCACGGACGAGGATGGCCGGGTGGTGGGCATCCTCACCAACCGGGACCTGCGCTTCCAGAAGGACGCGGACCTGCCCATCTCCCAGGTGATGACCCGCCGGCTCGTGACGGCGGTCCCGGGGACGACCCTGGAGGAGGCCCAGGAGATCCTCCACCGCAACAAGGTGGAGAAACTCCTCCTGGTGGACCCCGCGGGGCGCCTCGAGGGTCTCATCACCATCCGGGACATCCACAAGCAGGAGCGATACCCCAGCTCCAGCAAGGACGGTCGTGGCCGCCTCCGGGTGGGGGCGGCGGTGGGCGTGGCGGAGCAGGAGCGGGTGGACGCCCTCATCGCCGCGGGCGCGGACGTGGTGGTGGTGGACACGGCCCACGGACATTCGACCCGGGTCCTGGAGACGGTGAGGGAGATCAAGCGCAGGCACGACATCCAGGTCGTGGCCGGGAACGTGGCCACCGCGGCGGGGGCCGAGGCCCAGGTGGAGGCCGGTGCCGACGGGGTCAAGGTGGGGATAGGCCCGGGTTCCATCTGCACCACCCGCGTGGTCTCCGGGGTGGGGGTCCCCCAGGTGACCGCCATCCTGGAGGCGGCGCGGGCCGCCGGCCCGCGGGGGGTCCCGGTCATCGCCGACGGCGGGGTCCGCCACTCGGGGGACATCACCAAGGCCCTCGCGGCGGGGGCCCACTCGGTGATGCTGGGGAGCCTCTTCGCGGGCCTGGACGAGAGCCCGGGCGAGATCGTCCACTGGCGGGGCCGCGCCTTCAAGGCCTACCGGGGCATGGGCTCCCAGGGGGCCATGGCCGCCGGGTCCAAGGCGCGCTACTTCCAGGCCGACGTGGATTCCCCCGCCAAGCTGGTCCCCGAGGGCGTGGAGGGGCTGGTCCCGGTCCGGGGCTCCCTCTCGGACTTCGCCTACCAGCTCGTGGGGGGGGTGCGCGCGGGCATGGGTTACTGCGGGACGCGCACCATCGACGAGCTGCGCACCCGGGCGCGGTTCCTCCGCGTCACGGCGGCGGCCCTGGCCGAGAGCCACCCCCACGACATCCAGATCACCAAGGAGGCCCCCAACTACTCGGTGGAGTAGGGGGTGTTACCGGTCGCGCCCTTCCAGGCACTCCCGCTGGAGCCAGAGCAGAAGCATGGGGATGGCGAGCATCGGTGCGACGACACCGAGCGTCATGACTCACGTATCTCCCGCCAGTGCGACCAGGAATTCCTCCTGGAGACAATGGGCCGGCTTCCAGGAGGTTGCTCTTGCCGCTGCCGTTGGCACCGATGAATACGTTGACCCGTCCCAGGTCCAGCTTCAGCTTCACCAGGGTCTTGAACCGCTCGATGTAGATCGTTTGCAGCATGAAGGTCTTCAGGCTGGAACGCAGGGCATGACGTTTTACCGCGGATGCCCCAGCACCGCCACAAGCTCGGCGATGATGCGGAGACCGGGGCCCAGATGACGGTGAACCTCGATGGCCGCCGCGATGATACGCTCGGTCCGTTCGATATCGTCCTCTGGGTCCTCATCGTGGATCGCTGTGTCCTCTGTGGCTCAGCGCGAAGCGCAAAGAATAGTGTCGAGTAGGCTCAGGGCGCCGGGACGGCCATCTCCAGCAGGGTGGCGCCGTCGTCCGAGGAGCGGATGGAGGCGCGGACCGCCTCGGGACCCACCTCCACCAGGGCGAAGTTGCTCTGGGCCGTCTCCAGGGCCCCGTGGCTGTAGGACCCGCGCGGGGCGCGCCGGGGGCGGGCGTCCACCGCCCCGCTGTTGATCTCCGGGAGGCCGCTGTTCGTCCCGTCGTCCAGCATGGCGGTATGGCGGTCCCCGGTGAGGAAGATCACCCCGCTCGTGTGGTCGCGCACGTCACGGATGAGGGCCTCCCGCTCCTCGGGGAAGGCGCACCAGGAGTCCTCGCGGTTCCCCAGCACGGGGTGCAGCGGGACGCTGGAGACCACGAACTTCCAACGGGCGGTGGAGCGTTCGAGGCCCTCCAGGAGCCAGCCGCGCTGGCTCCACTCCGCCGCGTCGAGGCCGTCGAGCAACCCCACCCCCTTCAGCCGCCGCGAGCGCGTGTCCAGGAGGAAGAACTCCGAGCGACCGCAGACGAAGGACTGGGCGATGGCCCCTCCAGGACATGCCAGGGGGAGGTGCGACGCGTAGAGGGAATAGAGCCGGCGCGACACCTCCGCCCCGGGCACGGTCCCGTCCACGTTATTGCCCCCGAAGTCGTGGTCGTCCCAGACGTGGTAGAGGGCGGCGCGGCGGAGGAGCCGCGAGAGCCCGTAGGCCGGGTCGTACTGGGCCAGGTAGTTGGCGGCCTGCACCCGCTCGTCCGTGCTGTTGGGATAGCCGAAGTCGCCCGCCTGGATCACGAAGAGGGGGTCCAGGTCCGCCATGCGGTCGAAGGCCTCCCCCCCGACGGGGGCCCGGGACTGACAGGAGGCGAGGCAGAAGCGGAAGGGCGTCTCTGAGCCGGGGGAGGGCAAGGTGCGTAGCCGCGGGACCGGCCCGCGCGCCACGGCGCGGCGGCCCACGACGACCTGGTAGTGGTAGACCGAGTCCGGCTCCAGGCCAGCGAGGTCCGCCGTGGCCACCCAGCCCCCGTCCGGCGCGCGCCGGAGCCGCGCCTCCACCTCGGACGCCCCCGCCAGGTCGGGCCGACCCCAGCGCACGGTCGCCGCCGCCTCCACCGCGAGCCGGAACCAGACCCGGGCCGAGCTGTGGGTCAGGGCCCCCACCACCGGGCCGTGGGTCAGGGGACCCGCGGCCACGGCGAGCCGCTGGTGCGCGGCGCCGAAGAGGAGCGCCCCCACGAGGACCAGCACCAGGGCCAGACCGGGACCACGCTTCATGGACACCGGCGCAGGTTATCCCGCGAGTCGCGCCCGTGCGAGGCCCTCCCCGGCGTCGCCTTGACAAGCCCACCAGGGCTGCCCATGCTACCGCCCCCCATGGGCCGCCGCACCGAGGAGGAGCCCGCCGGGCGCCACGAGCTCGTGGCCATCCTGGACTTCGGCTCGCAGTACGGCCAGCTCATCGCCCGCCGGGTGCGGGAGCGGGGGGTCTATTGCGAGATCCTCCCCCACGACACCCCCGCCGCGGAGCTTCGCCGGCTGGAGGTGCGCGGCCTCATCCTCTCCGGCGGTCCCGCCTCGGTCTACGAGCCGGGCTCGCCGCGCCTGGCCCAGGGCGTCCTGGAGCTGGGCGTCCCGGTCCTGGGGATCTGCTACGGGATGCAGCTCCTCTGTCAGGAGCTGGGCTGCCGCGTGGCGCCTGCCGAGCGCCGGGAGTACGGTCGCTCCACCCTGGAGGTGCACGACGCCTCGGACCTCTTCGCCGGCCTGGGCCGGAGCGCCACCACCGTGTGGATGAGCCACGGGGACCGGGTGGACGAGCTGGGGCCCGGCTTCGTCCCCCTGGCCTCCACCGCCAACAGCCCCCACGCGGCGGTGCGCCACGGGGCGCGGCGCGTCTACGGGATCCAGTTCCACCCGGAGGTGACCCACACGTCGGAGGGGGCCGCCATCCTGGACGGCTTCCTGCGCCGGGTCTGCGGCTGCCGCGGCGACTGGGCCATGTCGGAGTTCGCCGGCGAGGCGGTGGAGGCGATCCGGCGGCAGGTGGGCCCGGGACGCGTGGTGTGCGGCCTCTCGGGGGGGGTGGACTCCACGGTGGTGGCCGCCCTGGTGGACCGGGCCGTGGGCGAGCGCCTGAGCTGCATCTTCGTGGACAACGGCCTGCTCCGCGCGGGCGAGCGGGAGGCGGTGGAGGGGGCCTTCCGGGACCGATTCCGTTCGCGGCTGCACACGGTGGACGCCGGGGCGCGCTTCCTCGGGCGGCTCGCGGGGGTGCGGGACCCGGAGGACAAGCGCCTGCGCATCGGCCACGAGTTCGTCGCGGTGTTCCGGGAGGCGGCCGGGCGGGTCGGCGGCGCCGGCTTCCTGGCCCAGGGGACCCTCTACCCGGACGTCATCGAGAGCCGCCACCCGCGGGGCGGTCCCTCGGCCACCATCAAGACGCACCACAACGTGGGCGGACTCCCGCCGGAGCTGGGCTTCGAGCTGGTGGAGCCCCTGCGCTCCCTGTTCAAGGACGAGGTGCGCGCCATCGGCCGGGAGCTGGGCATCCCCCGCGAGCTCCTGGTGCGGCACCCCTTCCCCGGGCCGGGCCTGGCGGTGCGGGTCCTGGGCGAGGTGACCCCGGAGCGGCTCTCGCTCCTGCGCGCGGCGGACCGCATCGTCACCGAAGAGGTGCGTGCCGCGGGGCTCTACGAGGAGCTGTGGCAGGCCTTCGCGGTGCTGCTCCCGGTGGGCTCCGTGGGGGTCATGGGCGACCAGCGCACCTACGAGGGGGTCGTGGCCGTCCGGGCGGTGGAGTCCACCGACGGGATGACCGCCGACTGGGTCCGTCTGCCCCACGACCTCCTGGGACGCATCTCCACGCGTATCACCCAGGAGGTTGCGGGGGTCAACCGGGTGGTCTACGACGTGACGAGCAAGCCCCCCGGGACCATCGAGTGGGAGTGAGGACCCCGTAGCTTGAACTGGCTCCTGGCGGGGGTCCTGGCCTACGTCGCTCTCCAGGTGGTCTTCGGCTTCGCCGTCTCGCGCCGCATCGCCACCGAGGACGACTACCTGGTGGCGGGCCGCCGCATGGGCCCGGGCCTGGCGGTGTTCTCCGTGTTCGCCACCTGGTTCGGCGCCGAGACGTGCACGGGCTCGGCGGGGCAGGCCTACCACGGCGGGCTCCGGGAGACCACCGCCGACCCCTTCGGCTATGCCCTGTGCCTCGTCCTCATGGCCCTGGTCTTCGCGGCCCCCCTCTGGAGGCGCCGCCTCACGACCCTGGCCGACCTCTTCCGCCAGCGATACGGCCCCTGGGTGGAGCGCCTGGCGGTCCTCCTCATGGCCACCACCTCGCTCCTCTGGGCCGCGGCCCAGGTCCGCGCCTTCGGCCAGGTCCTCTCCGCGGTCTCCGACCTGGACGTGGAGGTCTCCGTGACCCTGGCCGCCGTGGTGGTCGTCATCTACACGGCCACGGGGGGCCTGCTGGCCGACGCGGTGAGCGACGTCCTCCAGGGGGGCGTGCTCATCCTGGGCCTGGGTCTGCTGGCGGCGGCCTTCCTCGGGTCGAGCGACGCCGGGGCCCTGCGGGGGCTGGACCCGGCGAGGCTGGACCTGTTCCCCACGGGGCGCCCCCTCCTCGACACCCTGGAGTCCTGGTCCGTCCCCATCCTGGGCTCCGTGGTGGCCCAGGAGCTGGTGGCGAGGGTATCGGCGGCCCGCAGCGCGGAGGTGGCGCGCGGCGCCACGCTGGCGGCGGCGGGGCTCTACCTCAGCGTGGGCCTCCTGCCCGTGGGGCTGGGCCTGGCGGCCTCGGTGGTCCTGCCGGGACTGGAGGACCCGGAGCAGGCCCTGGTCCAGTTCGCCCTGCGCTATCTCCCCGCCGGACTCTTCGTGGTCTTCGCCGGCGCCCTGGTCTCCGCCATCCTCTCCACGGTGGACAGCGCCCTCCTGGTCTCCGGCTCCCTGGTGGCCCACAACGTGGTGCTCCCGCTCCTGGGCCAGCCCACGGAGAAAGGCCGGCTCCTGGCGAACCGCGTGGCCGTCGTGACCGCGGGGGTCGTGGCCTGGGGCCTCGCCCTCGAGGGCGTGCGGGTCTACGAGATGGTGGAGGAGGCCTCGGGCCTGGGCTCGGCGGGCCTGCTGGTGGTGCTCGGCTTCGCCCTCCACACGCGCTTCGGCGGCGCCTGGAGCGCCGCCGCGGCCCTGGTGGCGGGCCTGGCCGCCTACGTGGGCGCGGCCCACGTGGCCCAGGACGCCCGTCACCCATTCCTGGGCTCCCTGGCGGCGACCCTGGGGGCCTATGTGCTTGTGGGGCTCGTGGAGCTGGGCCTGGGCCGCGCGACCGCCCGCGCGGCGACTCAGGACGCCACGATCCCGTAACGGCGCATCTTCCGGTAGACCGTGTCCCGGTGGAGGCCCAGGGCCTCCGCCGCCCGGGTGACCGAGCCCCCATGGCGCCCCAGGGCCTCGCGCAGGGCCAGGCGTTCCAGCTCCTCCACGTGCAGGGTGGGGAGGGGGGATTCGTGGACGGCCACGTCCCCGCGCACCTCCGGCGAGAGGTCCTCCTCCCGGACGCGGGAGAGCCCCAGGACCCGCCACCGCTGCACCTCGGCCTCCAGCTCCCGCACGTTTCCCGGCCACGGGTGCCGGTCGCGCAGGACCCGCTCCGCGGCCGGGTCCAGGGTCAGCCCCGCCGCGCGAGTGCCCGCGTCCCGCTGAAGGAAGTGGCGCACCAGGGGGAGGACGTCCGAGCGCCGCTCGCGCAGGGGCGGGACGCGGATGCGGATCACCCCCAGGCGGTAGAGCAGGTCCCGGCGGAAGCGGTCCTCTCGCGCCATGGCCGGCAGGTCGCGGTGGGTCGCCGCGATGAAGCGCACGTCCACCCGCACGGGGACCTCGGCCCCGAGGGGCCGCACCTCGCCCTCCTGCAGGACCCGGAGCAGCGCCCCCTGGAGCGCCGCCCCCATGTCCCCCACCTCGTCCAGGAAGAGGGTCCCCCCATCGGCCGCGCGGACGAGCCCGGGCCTCGCCCGATCCGCGCCGGTGAAGGCCCCGGCCTCGTGGCCGAAGAGCTCGGCCTGCAGGATCTCCTCCGGGAGGGCGGCGCAGCTCTCGGCGATGAACGGCCGCGCGCGGCGCGGGCCCGCGGCGTGGACGGCCCTGGCCACCACCTCCTTGCCCGTGCCGGTCTCGCCCACGATGAGGAGCGACTGGGTGGAGCGTGCGGCCGCCTCCACCTGCCGCAGGAGCTCCACGAAGGCCGGAGAGGAACCCACCATCGGCAGGGTGCGCACCCCCGCCTCCAGGGCCCCACGTTCCAGGGCGAGGCGTAGCCGGGCCACCTCGGCCTCCGCTCGCTCCCGCCCCAGGACCGTCTCCAGGGGACCCGCCAGCTCCCGGGCGAAGGAGGAGAGAAAGTCCTCCTCCTCGACCCCGAACCGGCCCACCGCCTCCCGGTGCTCCACGTAGACCACCCCGGGCCGGGCCGCACCGTCCACCATGGGGACCGCCAGGACCGAGCGGAGGCCCAGGGCCTGCACGCTGGCCTGGTCGCGGAAGCGCCTGTCCCGGGCGGCCTCGTCCACCCGCACGGGCTTGCCCAGCCGCAGGGCCTCCCCGGCAATGCCCCGGGAAAGCTCCCGCTCCGGGGCCGACAGGCCCTCATCCCCGTAGTTGCGCGCGGCCCGGACGCGCAGCCGGGGGGCGTCCCGCTCCAACCCGTCGGAGGTCACCACGAAACCCCGTTCGGCCCCCGTCGCCTCCAGGGCCATGGCGAGGGCCAGGTCCAGCATGGCCTCGGGGGCGAGTCCGGCCTTGAGGACCCGGCGGACCATGAGGACCGCCTGCAGCTCCCCGCCGCTTGCATGTTCTTCCTCGCCGCGCTCGGTCGAACGACAGGCGTGTCCATCCGAGTGGGCGCCATCTCCAGGGCTGTTCATGGTGGGTCGTATTCTACGACGATTGCGGGAAACGTGTCGTCTCCGTGGCACACCCCGCCGGCTCGAGAGCCGCGGATGTGGCCCAGTCACGCGGGTTTGGTCCCGCGGCGCGCCGCTTTCTCTGGATCGGGGGCGAGAAGGAGGCAGGGAGTCCCCATGAGAATCGCGACGAGGGTGGCGGAGGTCGTCGTCTGCTACGCCATGGCCGCCGGGCTGGGCGGCTGCGCACGGAGGCCCGCGAAGGAGGTGGTCTATCGCCCGGCGCCCACCGCCGTGGCAACGGCCGCGGCCGCGGCCACACCCGCGCCCACGCCCACGCCCACGCCCGCGCCGGCGCCCACGCCCGTGCCCGCGCCCGAGCCCGCGCCGGCGCCCCCGCCCCCGCCCGCGCCGCG
>JACQVX010000118.1 GCA_016209495.1 Planctomycetota bacterium | reverse complement strand
GGCTGGCCACCGTGCCTCTGGGCGGGGGATAGGACGCGTACGCCCACGCCCGCGCCCACGCCCGCGCCCACGAGATGTCATAGACCACGATCACGCCCGCGACCACGAACACGCCGGCAGCGGTCCACCCCGCGGGTTCGCCGGCTCCATGCGGCCGACGCCGACGTGTGGTCGTGGGCCATGAGCGACGTCGAGTTCCATTCGGCCGTGGCCCGGTTGCATCGGGAGGGCGTCGTGGGCCGCCGCCAGGCGGATCGGATGCGGGCGGTCTTCGACGACCTCTGGAGCAGTATCCGGCGGGTCCCGCCGCTCGACGCGGTGGCCCTGCGCGCCCGCCGCCTCGTGGGGCTCCACCCGCTCACCGCGGCCGACGCCCTGCAGCTGGCGGCGGCCTGCGTGGCGGCTCGGGACGACCCCCGGCGCCTCCCGTTCGTCTGCCTGGACGAACAGCTCGCCGAGGCCGCCCGCCGCGAGGGTTTCCAGGTGCTGCCGTGAGGACCCGTCAGACAATGCTCGGGATCCGACCGCCACGCCCACAAGCACGGCCACGAGGCGCGGCCCACGCACGTCCTCGCCGCCAGGGCGCTCGGGTGTTCGCCTTCGCCGTGGACGAAACGCCCCGGAACCACTACATCATGGGTCGGAAGGAGCCTCCGTGAAGGCCAACGACCTGCGCCAGGCGTTCCTCGACTTCTTCCGCGTGCGGGGGCACGAGGTGGTCCACTCCAGCCCGGTGGTGCCGGTGGGGGACACGACCCTCCTGTTCGCCAACGCCGGGATGAACCAGTTCAAGGACGTCTTCCTGGGCCGGACGCGCAGGGCGGCGCCGCGGGCCACCACGGCCCAGAAGTGCATCCGTGCCGGCGGGAAGCACAACGACCTGGAGAACGTTGGGGCCACGGCGCGGCACCACACCTTCTTCGAGATGCTGGGGAACTTCTCGTTTGGCGACTATTTCAAGCGCGAGGCCATCGACTACGCCTGGCAGTTCCTCACGGTGGCGGCCCAGATCCCGCCGTCGCGCCTCTCGGCCACGGTCTACCGGGACGACGAGGAGGCCCACCGTCTGTGGCGTGAGGTGGTGGGGATACCGGGGGACCGGGTGCATCGCCTGGGCGAGAAGGAAAACTTCTGGAGCATGGGCGACACGGGACCCTGCGGGCCCTGCACGGAGCTGATCTACGACCGGGGGGCCGAGAGGGCCTGCGGGGAGGCCTGCGGCATCGGCTCCTGCGACTGCGACCGCTGGCTGGAGGTCTGGAACCTGGTCTTCATGGAGTTCGATCAGGCCGCGGACGGGACGCGGACCCGGCTCCCCCGGCCCTGCGTGGACACGGGGATGGGCCTGGAGCGGCTGGCCTCGGTCCTCCAGGGGGCGGACTCCAACTTCGGCACGGACCTCCTCGTCCCGCTCCTCCATGCGGTGGAGGCCGCGACGGGCGTGCCCTACCGCCCCGGACCGGAGGGGATGCCCCACCGGGTCATCGCGGACCACGTCCGCGCCCTGGCCTTCGCCATCGCCGACGGCGCCTCCATCGGGAACGAGGGGCGGGGCTACGTCCTCCGGCGGATCCTCCGGCGGGCCTCCCGCTACGGCCGCAAGCTGGGGGGCTCCGAGCCCTTCATCCACGGCCTGGTGGGCGTCCTGTCGCGGCTCATGGGGGAGGCCTATCCCGAGCTTCGGGAAGCCGAGCCGCGGGTGGTGGAGGCCATACGCGCCGAGGAGGAGGCCTTCCACCGCACGGTGGACCGGGGCATCGAGCACTTCGAGAGCGTCGCGCTCGGTCTGGGCCCGGGGGGCGTCTTCCCCGGGGAGGAGGCCTTCTACCTCCACGACACCCTGGGCTTCCCGGTGGACCTGGTGCAGGTCATGGCCAGGGAACACGGCCTGGGGGTGGACCTCGAGGGCTTCGGGTCCCTGCTGGCGGCCCAGCGCGAGCGGGCGCGCTCTGCATCGCGCTTCGGGGCCGCTGCGGGGCCGGACCTCACGGTGCTCGCGCGTCGGGGCTTCCCCGCCACGGAGTTCGTGGGGTACGAGCGCACCGCCCTGGACGGGGTGCGGGCCCTGGGCCTGGACGGCGACCACCTGGTCCTGGAGGCCACCCCCTTCTACGCCGAGGGCGGGGGTCAGGTGGCGGACCAGGGGGAGGTCCTGCTGGAAGGCGGCGAGGCCCTGCACGTCGTGGACGTGCAGCGAGAGGGGGACTGGTGGGTTCACCGGGTCGGGGGGGCCGTCCCGGCCGGGGAGTTCCGGGTCGCCGCGGCCCGGGTGGACGTGGCCCGGCGTCGCGCCGTCGCGCGCCACCACACGGCGACCCACCTGGCCCACTGGGCCCTGCGGGAGGTCCTGGGCGCCCACGTGCGGCAGCAGGGCTCCCTCGTGGAGCCGGGGCGGCTGCGCTTCGACGTCTCCCACGGCGCCCCGGTGGACGAGGCGACCCGCCGGGAGGTGGAGCGCCGGGTGAACGAACGCGTCGTGGAGAACCTCCCCCTCCGGTGCTACGTCACGGGCCTCGAGGAGGCCCTGGCCTCGGGGGTCATCGCCTTCTTCGGGGACAAGTACGGCGACCGGGTGCGGGTGGTCGACATCGGGGGCTATTCCCGCGAGCTCTGCGGCGGCACCCACTGCGAGCGGACCGGCGACATCGGGGCCTTCTTCTTCACCGGCGAGGGCTCCGTGGCCGCCGGGGTGCGCCGGGTGGAGGCGGTGACCGGCCCGGCGGCCCTCGAGGCGGCGCGCTCGCTGGCGGACCGGACCGAGGCCGAGTCGGCCACGCGCCTCGAGGCCCTGCGACGCGAGCTCAAGGCCCTCCGGGCCGCGCGGCAGCAAGAGGCGGCCCGCGACGCGGTGGGGCTCGCCCGGGACCTGGCCTGGGCGGCCCCGCGGCCCGGGGGCGTACGCGCGGTGGTGGCGGAGGTCCCCGGGGCCGGCGCCGAGGAGCTGCGCAAGGTGGTGGACGCCCTGCGCTCCGGCGGGGAGCCCACCGCCTGCGTCCTGGCGGGGGTGGCGGACGGACGCGTGGTGCTCGTGGCCGCGGGGACGCGGGACGTGGCCGACGGGCGGCGCTTCCACGCCGGGGCGATCCTGAAG
>JACQVX010000117.1 GCA_016209495.1 Planctomycetota bacterium | reverse complement strand
CCCCGGGGCGAAGCGGACCCGGGGCAACCGCCGCTCGAAGTGGGCGTCGTCGAATCCCGCGAGGCGGGCCCGGGCCTCGGCGGCGTCCCCGGCACCCCAGCCCTCCAGGAGGAGGAGCACCGGGGGCACGAGCCGAAGCTCCATCCGGGCCCAGAGGTCCAGGGCCTCCTCGACCCGGAGCCAGCGGCCGGCGTCCAGCTCGCCGGGCCAGACCTGGGGCCCCGGGCCCGGGGGCAGCTCGGCCATGCAGAAGCGGTTCCGGAAGCGCAGCGGGGCGAAGGGCGGAGTGGTCTTGGTCCCCAGGTGGGCCAGGTCCGAGGCGGTGAGCCTGGCGCCGGTGGTCTCCAGGACCCGCTCGAAGGACAGGCGGCCCGCCACCAGCTCGCGGCGCAGTCCGGCCAGGTCCGCCCCCGCGCGCACCGGGTGCGCCAGGAGGACGCCGGTCTCCTCGAAGACCTCCCGCGCGGCGCAGGAGTGGAAGGCGGCGTCCTCCCCGGAGAGGCCCGCCACATCGGCGCGGCGGTCGGCCTCCTCCACCCGGCCCCCGGGGAAGACCCACTGGTCCGGGAAGGAGCGGTGGCCGGCGACCCGATGCGCGAGGAAGACCTCCCGGGAGCGCCAGGATCTCACCAGGGCGCAGGTGGCGCTATCGACGACGCGGGTACCTTCCATGGGGATTGCAGGATAGCGCCGGTTCCGTTGACTTGACAGCGACCCCTGCTAGAATCCGGCCCCCCGGCGGGAGGGAGGGTCCGGCGTGCGCGTAGGCATCGGCTTCGACGTCCACCGGCTCGAGGAGGGGCTGCCCCTATGGATCGGCGGCCTGCGCTTCGATCACCCGCGCGGCGCCGTGGCGCACTCGGACGGGGACGTCCTGATCCACGCCCTCTGCGACGCGCTCCTGGGGGCCGCGGGCCTTCCGGACATCGGGACCCGGTACCCAGACACGGACGAGCGCTGGAGGGGCGCGCGCGGGGAGACCCTCCTGGCCGACTGCGCGCGCGAGATCGCCGAGCACGGCTTTTCCATCCGGAACGTGGACGCGGTGGTCTTCGCCCAGGCGCCGCGCATCGCGCCGCACCGCGAGGCCATGGTGGCCAACCTGGCCCGGATCCTGGAGGTCGCCCCGCAGCGGGTGGGGGTCAAGGCCACGACCACCGAGGGGCTGGGGGTCATCGGGACGGGCGAGGCCATCGCCGCCCAGGCGGTGGCCTCGCTGCGGCTCAGCCCCTCCTTCGAGGACATCGACTACTGAGGCGGGCGCTTGCCCGCCCGGCGACGGCGCATGGCCCTGGTCCTTCACGACACCCTCGAACGGCGCGACCTTCCCTTCGAGCCCCTGGAGCCTCCTCGGGTGCGCATGTACAACTGCGGCCCGACGGTCTATTCCTACGCCCACATCGGGAACTTCTGCGCCTTCATGCTGGCGGACCTCCTCCGGCGCACCCTGGAGTGGGAGGGCTACCCGGTGACCCAGGTCATGAACATCACCGACGTGGGCCACCTCACCGAGGACGACGTGGAGGCCGGCGAGGACAAGCTGGTGGCGGCCGCCCTGCGGGAGGGCAAGCCCCCGCGGGCCGTCGCCGACTTCTACCTGGAGGCCTTCCACCAGGACCGCAGGGCCCTGGGCATCCTGGACGCCCACCACTACCCCCGGGCCACGGACCACGTCCCGGGCATGGTGGAGGCCGTCCGGCGGCTCCTGGAGCGGGGCCACGCCTACGAGGCGCAGGGCGAGGTCTACTTCGACATCACCACCTTCCCGGCCTACGGGCGGCTCTCGGGCAACACCCTGGACGAACTGAACGCCGGGGCCCGCGTGGCGGTCCATGCGGCCAAGCGCAACCCCAGGGACTTCGCCCTGTGGAAGCGGGACACGCGCCACCTCATGCAGTGGGACGCACCCTGGGGCCGCGGTTTCCCCGGCTGGCACATCGAGTGCTCCGTCATGAGCATGGCCCTCCTGGGGGAGTCCCTGGACATCCACACCGGGGGCGAGGACAACATCTTCCCCCACCACGAGAGCGAGATCGCCCAGTCCGAGGCCCTCACCGGGCGGCCCTTCGTGCGCCACTGGCTCCACACGCGCCACCTCCTGGTGGACGGGCGGAAGATGGCCAAGTCGGCGGGGAACTTCCACACCGTGCGCGACCTGCTGGGGCGGGGCCACGAGGGGCGGACCGTCCGCTATCTGCTCCTCTCCACCCACTATCGCCAGCAGCAGAACTTCACCCTGGCGGGGCTGGACCAGGCCCGCGCGGCCCTGGCGCGGCTGGACGGATTCGTGGCCTGGCTGCGGGAGCGGGGAGGCGAGTCCCCCGCCGCCGGCGCCTCCACGGGCCACGAGGCTGCGGCGCCCTTCCATGCCTCCTTGGACGAGGCCGGCCGGCGCTTCCGCGCCGCCCTGGACGACGACCTCAACGCCTCCGCGGCCCTGGCGGCCCTCTTCGACTTCGTGAACGCCACCTACCGGGGCGCGGACGCCGGCCCCGCGGAGGCGCGCGCGGCCCTGGGGTTCCTGGGGGACCTGGACCGGGTCCTGGGGGTGATGCGCCTGGAGGCCCCCGCGGGACCCCCGGCCGAGGTGCGCTCCCTCCTCGCGGCCCGGGCCGAGGCCCGCTCCCGGAAGGACTGGGCGGCCTCGGATCGGCTCCGCGCCCGGGTCCGCGAGATGGGCTGGGAGGTCCTGGACGGCCCCTCGGGCCAGCGTCCCAGGCGGCTCTAGGATGGAGGGGCGTTCGGACGAGCTTGCGATGCGGTTCCACTTCAACGAGGGCCTCCTGGACATGCTCACCGAGGGTTTCACCCCCGAGGACTGGAGGCACCGCGCCGGCGAGGCGAACCACGCCCTCTGGCTCCTGGGCCATGTGAGCGTCTCCCGCCGCTTCCTGCGCCGCCTGCTGGGCGAACAGCTCCCCCCGGTGCCGTGGGAGGCCCACTTCGCCAGGGGTTCCCGCCCCGGGCCCGCGGCGGACGCCGTGGAGGCCGCGGTCCTCTACGAGGACTTCCGCGAGAGCGGGCGCGCCATCGCCGGGGCCCTCCGGGCCATGGACCCGGAGGCGGCCCGCGCCCCGGTGAAGGCGGCCTTCCCGGACGGCTCGGAGACGGTCCTGGGGGCCGCCGACTTCCTCCATTTCCACGAGACCTATCACCTGGGTCAGCTCGGGCTCCTCCGGCGCGTCCTGGGGCGGCCGGGAATCCCGTAGGCAGGCGTGCCGCTCTCCTATCGCAGCGCCGGGGAGTCCCACGGTCCCGCGGTCCTCGCCGTCCTGGAGGGGATCCCGGCGGGTATGGAGTTCCCCGAGGAGGCGGTCCACGCCATGCTCCGCCGCCGCCAGGGGGGATACGGCCGGGGTGCCCGGCAGCGGATCGAGGAGGACCGGGTGGAGGTCCTCTCCGGGCTGAGGCAGGGGCGCACCCTGGGCTCGCCCCTCACCCTGGTGGTCAAGAACCGGGACCACCGGATCGACGAGCTGGGCCCGGTGACGCGGCCGCGGCCCGGGCACGCGGACCTGGCGGGGGCCTGGAAGCTGGGGGTGCGCGACGCCCGCGGGGTCCTGGAGCGGGCCAGCGCCCGGGAGACCGCGGCCCGGGTGGCGGCCGGGGCCGTGTGCGCGGCCTTCCTCGCGCGATTCGGCCTCCGGGTGGACGCCCACGTGGTGGCCATCGGGGAGGTGGACTCGACGCTCATCCCCGAGGACCCGGACGAGCGGCGGCGCCTCCGGGACGCCTCGGAGGTCTACTGCCCGGACCCGGAGGCCTCGGTCCGCATGGTGGATCTCATCGCGGGGGCGAGGCGTTCCCGGGACACCGCCGGGGGCGTCTTCGAGGTGGTGGCCCGGGGCGTCCCGCCCGGCCTGGGCTCCTGGACCCAGTGGGACCTGAGGCTGGACTGCCGGCTGGCCGGCGCCCTCATGTCGGTGCAGGCCATCAAGGGGGTGGAGGTGGGCCTGGGCTTCCGGGCCGCGCGCCTGGCGGGCTCCAGGGTCCACGACCCCATCGAGCCAGACCCCGAGGGCCCCTTGCCCTACCGCCGCACGCGCAACCACGCCGGCGGCCTGGAGGGCGGCACGACGAACGGCGAGCCGGTCGTCGTGCGGGCCGCCATGAAGCCCCTCTCCACCCTCATGGATCCCCTCCCCAGCGTGGACCTGGAGACGGGGGAGGCGGCCGCGGCTGCCGTGGAGCGAAGCGATACCTGCGCCGTGCCCGCCGCCTCGGTGGTGGGGGAGGCGGTGGTGGCCTACGAGCTGGCCCGCGCCTTCCTGGAGGCCATCGGGGGCAGCAGCATGGACGACGTGGAGGCGCGATACGTCGCCTACCGGGAGAGGCTGCGGGGGTTGTAGGGGCGCGCCCACGGCCACGATCCACGATCCACGGCCACGGCCACGATCACGACCGACCCCCAACCTCGCCGACCGACGCCCCCACGATTGACACGCCCTCTCCAGCCGGCCTACCCTGGGTGCATGCGCGCCTTCCCCCACGTCCTCGTCGCCCTGGGCTTCCTGGTCCTCATCGCCGAGGGGCGCCCGGGCCTCCGGGGCCGGGGAGAGACGGCGTCGGGCGTCGTGGAGGTCTCGCGCGGGGCGTTCCTGCCGCAGGTCATGGGGACGTGGGGTCCCGCGGAGGTCCAGCGGGACGTCCACTCGCCCTGGTCCCCCATCGGTCTCGAGACGCCGCTGCGGGAGGGGGACCGCCTCCGCACGGGTCCTCACGGCTCCGTCGAGGCGATCCTGGACGGCGGCCTCTGGCTTCGCCTGGAGCCCGACTCGGAGCTGAGCCTGGGCCTGCTCCGGCGGGGGCCTGGCGGCTCGCGGGGGGTGGACCTTCGCCTGCACTCGGGGACCGCGATCTGCCGTGTCGAGGCGCTCGAGGAGGGGTCCTCGTTCCAGGTCCACACCCCGGTGGCCGTGGCGGCGGTGCACGGGACGGCCTTCCGGACCTGGACGGACGGGCGGGGCTGCCGAGTGGACGTGATCCAGGGGGAGGTGGTCCTCTCCCGCGCCGACGACCCGGCCCGGAGCGCGCGCGTGGGCGCGGGCAGCGCCGGGTGGGTCCGCGCCCGGGACGCGGCCGAGGGCGCGGATTCGCGCGCGGGGGGGGGGCTTGGGGCCGGAGACTCGCGAGCCGCCGTGGATGGCGTGGCCGTCGGGGAGATGGACGCCGAGGACCGGTCGAGCCTCGCCCGGGCCACTGCCCCGGCCTACCTGCACGCCGGCGAGGACCGCGCGCCTCCGGTCGCCTCCCGGGAGGGGGTCCTCGCGGCGGACCTCGAGGCCATCCGGGCCATCATCGAGGAGTGCCGCGTGGCGGTGGAGTCGGGCCGCCCCGAGCCTTGCCTCCGATACGCGGCCGATGGACTCCGGGTCGAGGGGATGGCCGCCGGGCAGCTCCTGGCCGAGTTCCGGACCCGGACGGCCCACCTGCGCGCGGTGCAGGTGGCCGTGGAGCGCACCGACCTGGTCCCGTCCGGCGACAAGGTGGGTTGCTTCTTCTCCCTGGTGGCGAGCGGCGAGGCGGCGGATGGCCACCGCCGGCGCGCCCGGGTGAGCGGGACCCTCAGCTTCGGGAAGGTGCAGGGGCGCTGGCGCGTGGTGGCGGCCGCTTACCGGTGAGGGGCGAGCGTAGCGAGCCCCGAACAGGGGGGTCGGGGGGGTGCGCGCAGTGCACCCCCCCCATCCAGGACCCGCCTCGCCGGGCACGCGACCGAAGGGAGCGGGCCCGGTG
>JACQVX010000130.1 GCA_016209495.1 Planctomycetota bacterium | reverse complement strand
TCCCCCGGGGCCGGCGCAACGCCCCGGGAACATCTCCTCCCTGCCGCAGTTCCTCTCGAAGCCGTCCACGTCCCAGCGCCCGTCCGCGTCCTGGTGCCTCTCGAGCCAGAGCAGCGCCGCGTCGACCGCGGGCTCGGTGCGCGGTCCCCCCCCCACGCCGGAGGGGCGGTGCCCTTCGCGGCGGGACCCGTAGGGCCCGGCGCCCCCGCCGCCCACGCCGTAGGCGTCCACCAGGCTCGTGGACTCCAGGTCCTTGTTGGACTGGTTGGACATGTCCGACCCCTTCGGCACCTCCCTGGGGATCACCGCTTCCCGCTCGAGGTCCAGGACGGGCTCTGCGACCTCCTCCACCGCCGGCACCTCTGGCCTCTCCTGCATGGCCCGCGAGGCCGTCCGGTCAAACGTTCGTTTCATTCGCTCGTGGCGGGTGAGGAGGATCGCCCGCTGCTCCTCCTGCATCGTGGTCATGACCAGGAAGGCCGCGACGATGAGGATGGCGGCATGGAGGCCGGCCGAGGCGAGGACGGCCGACGTGCGGTCGATGAGGGGCTGTCGCATGGCGGGCTCCCTTGCGAATGGGGTGCAGGAGCCCGAAGCATGACCGCCCAGAGAAGGCCGCGCTACGCGGTCCGGGGGAAAGGGGCCCCGGAGCCCCGCATTTTACGTCCCGGTGACGGCGAGCACCGGTCCCACCCCGCGCCGGCGACGACCGGCGCCAGGAGGGCGGCGGTCACTCGGCGAAGCGCTGGATGTAGGCCTGAGCGCAGAGCCGCTCGTGCCACTCGGCGAGGACACCGTCGAGCTTGCGCACCCGGAGGAGGTCCTTGAGGACGCCCTGGGCCTCCTGGAACGTGAGGAGCCGCGCCGGGTCGCGGGCCTCCACGCGGGCCACGACCAGGAATCCGCCGTGCTCCACCACAGGGGTCGTGCCTCCCACCTCCAGCGGGCGCACCGCCTCCGCCACAGGTCCCGGGAGGTCCTCCAGGCCCGCGACGCTCCCCTCGCCGCCCTGCTCGCGCTCGGGGCCATCGCCGTAGCGGCGGGCCACCTCCTCGAAGGGGAGGCCCCGGGCCAGCTCCCCCAGGGCGTTGTCCATGTGGATCTGGGCGTCGGCGCGCCCGCGCCTCTCGACCGAGACGCGCACCTGGCGCAGGACCAGCCGCCGTTCCCGGTAGCAGCGCTCCCGGAACAGGGGGTCGGCCACTCCCCCGGTGCGGGCCACCTCCGCCTCGAGGGCCCGGTAGCAGGCCCGGATCTCGTCGGGGGCCACGTAGGAGGTCCGGCGCAACCGCAGGGCCTCGAACTTCCGCATGAGGAGGTTCCCCTCGATCTTCGCGCGCAGCCCATCGAGGCTCAGGCCATGGCGGGCCAGCTCCGCCCCGAGGTTCTCCCGGCTCCCGTAGCGCGAGGAGAAGCCGGCGATGCGCTCCTCCACCCGCCGGCGGTCGTCCGCGTCGAGCTGGATCCCGTCCTTGCGGGCGCGCTGCAAGAGGACCTGCTGCGTGATGAGGTCCTCCACCACCTGGGAGCGATGCGCGGCGCGCAGCCGCTCCAGCTCGTCGCCCGCGTGGCGCTCCGAGAGGCGCTGGTACTCCTCGTCGAATCGCAGCTCGACCTCCAGCTCCCGGCGGGTGATGACCTGGTCGTTCACCGTGGCGAGGACCGCGTTGGCGGCATTGGAGCCCACCTCGTGGGCCGCCGGTGCGAAGGGCGGGCCCTCCGGCTTGACCTCGCCCGTCGTAGAGCAGCCCGGCGCAAGGAGCGCAAGCCACAGGGCGACGCGGGCATGGGTGACGCGGACGCGCATGGGGGCGCCCATGCTACCCGGCTCGGGCCCGAGGCGCTACTCGAGCGCGAGGTGCCGCCGGACCATGGCCTTCAGCTCGTCCAGGGAGACGGGCTTGTCCAGGATGTAGGCGGCGCCCAGTCGGGCAGCCTCCTCGCGCTCCCCGGTCCCCCAGGTCCCGCTGATGAGGGCCACGGCGGCGCCGCACCCCGAGGCGGAGACGTGCCTCAGGAGCCCCAGGCCGCCCTGCCGCGGCATGGAGAGGTCCGAGATCACGAGGTGGAAGGGCCCCCCCTCGTCGTAGCGGCGGATGCCCTCCTCGCCGTCGGAGGCGCTCACCACCTCGACGCCGGCGACCGAGGAACGGATCACCCGGAGGTACAGCTCGCGGATGTACGGCTCGTCGTCCACCACGAGCGCCCTGGGCGTCTCGCGCTTGACCATGGCCCCGCAGCCTCCCAGCTCCCGATCCGACCGGAACGATTCACGACCGTGAGCCGCGAAGGATAGCCCGGGCCACCAGGGGGGTCAAGTCTGCGCGGTCGAGAGCTGCTCCCGGAGGACCGCCAGGGCGGTCCGGGGGTCCGCGCGCGGGCCGAGCGGGATGTAGAGGGTCTGGGCGTCCAGGGCACGCGCGCTGGCACGGCCGCCGGCCAGGGCCCGCCGGGCCCCGTCCAGGTCCCTGCACACCAGGCGCAGGCCCTCGTCGGTGAGCCAGGCGCGACGCACCCCCAGCCGGGAGAGTTCGACCCGGACGCGGTGCAGGTCCAGGAGCGCCGTCGCCTCGGGGGGAGGCTCGCCGAAGCGGTCCCGCATCTCCCTTGCCACCTCGTCCAGCTCGCCCCGCGTGGCCGAGGCGCGCAGGCGCCGGTAGAGGTCCAGCCGCTGACGGACCTCCGGGACGTGCCCCTCCGGGAGGAAGGCGCTCACCTCCAGGTCCACCTCCGAGTCCGCCTCCGGGACGGGCCCTGCGGCCGCCCCGGACCTCAGCCGCTCGGCCGCCTCCCGGAGCAGCCGGCAGTAGAGGTCGTAGCCCACGGAGGCGATGTGGCCCGATTGCTGGGGCCCGAGGATGTTGCCGGCGCCACGGATCTCGAGGTCGCGCATCGCGATCCGGAACCCCGCCCCCAGCTCCTGGTACTCCTCGATGGCCCGGAGGCGCTTCTCGCCCTCCGGGCTCAGGGTCTCGTCCGGCGGGACCAGGAGGTAGCAGTAGGCCCGATGCCGGTAGCGCCCCACGCGGCCGCGAAGCTGGTGCAGGTCCGCCAGGCCGAAGTGCTCGGCGGCCCGGTCGATGAAGATGGTGTTGGCGTTCGGAATGTCGAGTCCGCTCTCGATGATGGCGGTGGTCACCAGGACGTCCGCCTCGCCCGCCACGAACCCGGCCATGCGGGCCTCCACCTCGCGCTCCGGCATCTGGCCGTGGACCACCGTGACCCGTGCGCTGGGGACGGTGGCGGCGATGCGCCGCGCCACCCTGTGGATGCTATGGACTCGGTTGTGGACGAAGTAGCACTGCCCCCCGCGCTCCAGCTCCCGCTCGATGGCCTCCCCCACCAGGGCCGCGCTCGCGCGCACGACGCGGGTCTCGATGGCGCGCCGGTCCAGGGGCGGGGTCTCGAGGGAGCTGATGTCCCGGACGCCGAGCAGGCTCATGTGCAGGGTCCTGGGGATGGGGGTGGCCGTGAGCGTGAGGACGTCCACGGTGCGGCGCAGCCGTTTCAGCCGCTCCTTGTGCGCCACGCCGAAGCGCTGCTCCTCGTCGATGACCACGAGGCCGAGGTCCCGGAAGACCACGTCGCCGGAGAGGAGGCGGTGGGTCCCGATGAGCACGTCCACCCTCCCCGCCGCCGTGGCCTCCAGGACCCGCACCACCTCCCCCCGGGTGCGGAACCGGCTCACCATGTCCACCGTCGCCGGCCAGGCGGCCATCCGCTCCCGGAAGGTACGGAGGTGCTGGTCGGCCAGGACGGTGGTGGGCACGAGGACCGCCACCTGCTTGCCGGCCAGGACCGCCCGGAAGGCGGCCCGCATGGCCAGCTCGGTCTTCCCGTAGCCCACGTCCCCGCACACCAGCCGGTCCATGGGCCGCTCGGCCTGCATGTCGGCCCGGATGGCCTCCGCCGCCCGGTCCTGGTCTGGCGTCTCCTCGTAGGGGAAGGCGGCCTCGAACTGGTGCTGCCAGAGGGGGTCCTCGGGAAAGGCGATGCCCGGACTGGCGGCCCGGGCCGCCTGGACCTCCAGGAGCTCGGCGGCCAGGTCCTCCACCGCCTGCCGCACCTCGTCCTTCTTCGCGGCCCAGGAGGTGCCCCCCAGCCTGGAGAGGGGCGGTGTTGCACCCCCGGCCCCCACGTAGCGCTGGACCAGGTCGATGCGCGAGACCGGGACGTGGAGCGTCACCTCGTCCCGGAACTCCACGGCCAGGAATTCCTGAAGGCGACCCTTCTTCTCGAAGCGGACGATGCCGCGGAACCGGCCGATGCCGTGGGCCAGGTGCACCACCCGCTCGCCGGGGGAGAGTTCCAGGAACGAATCGATGGCGCGCCCCGGACGCTCGAGGGCCCGTCGGGCCGCTCGCCGTGGGCCCCCGCGGGCCAGGAGCTGCCGCGAGGAGAGCAGGGCCAGCCCCAGCCCGGGGAGCCGCACCCCGCCGGAGATGGCGGCCTGGACCACCCGCACCCTCGGGGTCAGGCCATGCTCCGCCACCAGGGCCGCCAGGCGATCCCGTTCCCCCGGGGTGGCGCAGGCGACGAGGACGTCGTGGTCCACCACCAGCCGGTCCAGCTCCTCGAGCACCCGCCCCGTCTCGCCCCCCATGGGCAAGGTGTCCAGGGTCTCGAAGTCCGCCGCCCCCTCCTCGGGGGAGGGGAGCCCGTCCAGCCGCGTCACCCCCAGGGCCTCCAGCCGCCGGACGACCTCCGGCCAGGGGCGGGCCCCCGGGTGGCGTCCGCTGTGTTCCTCGGCCCGCCGGGCGCACTCGAGGGCCTCCACCAGGAACGTCGCCGAGCCCTCCGGGAGCCGCGCCGCCAGGGACACCGGCTCCTCGGGGGCCTCCGTGGGATCGCGGTAGAGCGGTATGGGGGCCGCCGTCAGGGTCGCGCTCGAGCGCTGGCTCTCCGGGTCGAAGGACCGGAGGGAGTCCACCCGGTCCCCGACGAACTCGATGCGCAGGGGCTCGCCGCGGGAGAGGGGGAAGACGTCCAGGATCCCGCCCCGGCGGGCCAGCTCGCCCGGGGCCTGGACCATGGGGACCGGGGCGAAGCCCGCCTCTACGAGCCGCGCCGCCAGGACGTCCGGCGCCCACGACGCCCCCACCGCCAACGGGAGCGTCCGTCGCGCCGCCTCCCGGGCGGACGGGACGCCCTGCACCACCGCGGTGGCCTCCGCGACCACCAGGAGGGGCTCCCCGGCCTCGAGGCGGTCCAGGACGGCGAGGCGAGCCGCCAGGGGCGCCGGGTCGGCCCCCTGGAGCGCGGGGAAGCTCGCCGCGGGCAGCCCCGGGCTCAGGGCCGCCAGGTCCAGGAGCAGCCCCTCCGTCGTGTCGGCCTCCGGGGTCACGGCCAGGGCCGGGCGGGGGGTTCGCCCGAGGAGGCCGGCCAGCACGGCGGCGCGGGCCGGGCCCCTCAGGCCTCCGGCGGCGCGCACGCCCTCCGCGAGGCAGCGGAAGGGGGCGGACTCGGCGATGCGCTGGAGGAAGGCGCGCACGGGTGTGCGCCATGCCTAGGCCCTGGGCGGTTGGGCCGGCGCGAGGGCGGGGTCGGTCCGGGGCCGGGTGGCTTCCACGACCCAGGACAGATAGGCCTCCAGCCCATCGGCCACCGGCAGGGCGAGGACCTCGGGTGTCTGGTAGTCGTGCAGCTCCCGCAGCCGGTCCCGGAGCGCCCCGAACAGGTCCGCGCGGGTCTTGAGGATGGCCAGGACCTCCGTCTCGTCGGAGACCTGTCCCTCCCAGGCGTAGATAGAGCGAACGCGCGGCACGAGGCTGACGCAGGCGGCCAGGCCCTCCGCCACCACGGAGCGGGCCATGGAGGCCGCGGCCTCCTCGCTCCCGGCCGTCATCATTACCACGACGAAGTCGCTTCGCTCGCTCACGGCCCTCCCCTCTTCGGTGGCGGTGGACGCCGCCGCGGACGGGCCGCTACCATACGGCAAGTCTCCCTGGAGGTCCACCGGCCGCATGCACGAGCGCCTGAAGGAGGTCCCGCGGGTGGACGAGGTCCTGGAGGCCGCCCAGGAGGCCGGCCTCGTCGAGCGCCTCGGCCGCCCCCTGGTCCTGGAGGCGGTGCGCGCCGTGCTGGAGGACTGCCGGGCCTCCATCCGGGGGGGAGGACCGGCCCCCGCGGGGCCGGCCCACCTGGTGGAGGCCGTCGAGGAGCGTACGCGGGCCTGGCTCGCCCCGCGGCTCTGCCGGGTCATCAACGCCACCGGCATCATCCTCCACACGGGCCTCGGCCGCGCGGCCCTGCCCCGGGAGGCCGTGGAGGCCCTGGCGCGCCACGCGGCCGGATACTGCCTCCTGGAGGTGGACCGCGCCGGCGAGCGGACCCGGCGCGAGGACCCCTGTGCGGAAAGGCTCTGCCGCCTCACCGGGGCCGAGGCGGCCACGGTGGTCAACAACAACGCCGGGGCGACGCTCCTGGCGCTGCGGGCCCTGGCGGCGGGACGCGAGGTCCTGGTCAGCCACGGTCAGCTCGTGGAGATAGGCGGCTCGTTCCGCATCCCGGAGGTGATGGAGGAGAGCGGGGCGCGGCTCGTGGCCGTGGGGACGACCAACCGCACCTACCTCGGGGACTACGAGCGGGCGGTGACGGACCGGACGGCCCTCCTGCTCCGCGTCCACGCCTCCAACTACCGGGTGGTGGGCTTCACCCACGAGACAGGCATCGACGAGCTGGTGGGCCTGGGCCGGCGGCTGGGCCTGCCGGTGATGGACGACCTGGGCTCGGGCTGCATGCAGGAGCTGGCCCCCTGGGGCCTGGAGGGGGAGCCCCTGGTGTCGGCCAGCGTCCGCGCGGGCGCGGACCTGGTCTGCTTCAGCGGGGACAAGCTCCTGGGCGGCCCCCAGGCCGGGATCTGCCTCGGCCGACGGGAGACCGTGGACCGGCTGCGCCTGCACCCCCTCTTCCGGGCCCTGCGGGTGGACAAGCTGACCCTCGCGGCCCTGGAGGCGGTGCTCGGGATCTACCTCCAGGGCGAGGAGGCGGCCCGCTCGCGCCTGCCCGTCCTCCGGTCCATAGCGGCCACCGTGGAGGACCTCTCCCGCGAGGCCTCGGCCCTCGCGGCGGCGCTCCGGGAGCAGCTCCCCGGCCTCGAGCTGGAGGTGGTGGAGGAGACGGCCCAGGTGGGAGGCGGCTCGACCCCGGCCCGCGAGCTGCCCACGCGCTGCGTCGCCCTCGCGCACCCGGAGAGAGGCGCCGCGGACCTGGCGGCGGCCCTGCGCTCGGGCACGCCCCCGGTCTTCGTCCGGGTGAAGCACGGGCGGGTCCTCCTGGACCTCAGGACCTTGCTCCCCGGGGACGCCGCGGACCTCGTGGCCGCCGTGGCGGCCCTGGGATAGGTCGACGGGACCGCCCCGGCCCTCACACCGGGCGGAACTGGTGCAGCACCACGCCCCCCCCCACCGGGAGGAAGGCCACCTCCAGCTCCTGGCCCAGCGAGAGCGCCTCGAACGGGGCGTCGATGCGGGAGAGCACCAGGCCCACCCCTTCCAGCTCCACGAGGCCCAGGACCTCCGGCCGGAGGAAGCGCAGGGCCCGGCCCTGCTGGGTGAAGGCGTGGAGCCGGCCCCGCCGGGGCAGGTCCGCCCACTCCACCTCGCCGGCGCCGCAGCCGGGGCAGAAGGGCCGGGGGGGAAAGGCCGTGCGGCCGCAGCAGAGACAGCGGGTGGACTGGAACCGCCCCTCGGCCAGCCGCCGGTAGAACTCCCCCGATCCCCCGTCGGCCTGGAACTCCATGGCGCGCGCCATGGCGCCGTCCACCAGGTCCTTCATGCGTCGCGCTCCCAGATGGAGACCATGCTGCCGTTCAGCATCCCGTGCTCCGCGTGGACCAGGCCCAGGCGGGCCCCGGGGACCTGCCGGGCCCCCGCGCGGCCCTGCAGCTGGAGCAGCACCTCCAGGGTCTCGAGGAGCGGCGTGGCGCAGGCCGGGTGTCCCAGGGAGAGCCTCCCCCCGGAAGGGTCCACCACCACCTCCCCGCCGCGGCTGGCCCGCCCCTCCCGGAAGGCGGCCCCGGAGCGCCCGCGCGGGAACAGGCCCAGGTCCTCGCAGAGGATGAGCTCCGTGGAGGAGAACACCCCGTAGACCTCGGCCACGTCCAGGTCCCGCGGACCCACCCCCGCGTCCGCGTAGGCCTCGCGGGCCGCCTCCCGCACGGAGGGAAAGGAGGCGAGGTCCACCGCCCCCGCGCTGAAGGAGGAGGGGTGGTGGTACTCCCCGAGACCCCGGAGCCACACGGGCGGCCGGTTCAGGGCGCGCGCCACCTCCGGGGCCACCACGACCACCGCCGCCGCCCCGCTCACGAACTGCGAGCAGTCCGCGAGGTGCAGGGGCGGGCAGACCATCTCCGAGGCCAGGACCTCCTCCACCGTGAGCGTGCGGCCGCGGAACATGGCCCGCTCGTGGCCCTGGGCGTGCTCCCGGAGGCGCACCGCGGCCCAGGCCAGGTCCGTGGGGGTGGCCCCGGTCTCGGCCATGTAGCGCTGGGCGCTCATGGCGTAGTAGGGGATGGGGGCCCCCAGGCCGTAGGGCCCGTCATAGGGCCCGTAGACGGCCACGGTGGTGTGGACGTTCCGGTCGATGAAGGCCTCGACGGTCTCGCCGGGCTCCGCCCGGGTGTCCAGCCGCTGGTCGGCCCCCGCCGCCACCGCCACCGGGCAGCGCCCCGAGCGCACCTCGTGCATGGCCCAGCGCAGGGCCAGGGCGCCGGAGGTCCCCCCGTTCTCCAGGCAGGCGAGGGACCGCAGGGGGAGCCCCAGGTAGGCCGCGAGCCGCGAGACGAACATGGCCGTGCTGTGCCCCGCGAGCCCCGGGGGCGTGACCGCGAGGGAGCGGACCTCGCCCCGCGGGATGCCGGCGTCGCGCAACGCCTCCTCCACCACGCACCGCACGAGCTCGAAGGAGTCCAGCGCGCGCAGCTTCGTGAGCGCGCTCATGGCGCCGCCCGCAAGGGCCACCTCGCGCCTCGCCACTAGAGCGCCACCATCACGTTCTTCGTCTGGGTGTACTCCAGGAGGGCGTCCCGCCCCCCCTCGCGACCCCAGCCGCTCCGCTTCATGCCGCCGAACGGGGCCGTGGGGGGGAGCGTCCCGTAGGTGTTGACCCACACGGTGCCCGCCCGGATGCGGGAGGCCACCCGGTGGGCCCTCCGGAGGTCCCGGGTCCAGACCGCCGCGGCCAGGCCGTATTCCGTGCGGTTGGCCAGGGCCACCGCCTCGTCCTCGTCCTCGAAGCTCGCCAGGCACACCACAGGGCCGAAGACCTCCTCGCGCGCGATGGCCATATCGGGGTCCACCTCCGCGAAGACCGCGGGCCCCAGGAAGGCCCCGGCGGGGCGCAGGGGTGCCGGGACCTCCACCTGGAGGTGGAGCCTCGCACCCTCCTCGACGCCACGGCGGATCCACCCCAGGACTCGCTCCCGGTGGGCCTGGGAGACCAGGGGCCCGAGGAGGGTCGTCCCCTCCAGCGGGTCTCCCAGGGGGAGTCCCGCGGCGAACTCACCGAACCGCTCGAGCACCTCGCCGTAGACGCCACGTTGGACCAGGACCCGGGAGGCCGCGGCGCAGGTCTGGCCCCCCAGGCCGAAGGCCCCGAATCCGGTCATGGTGGTGGCGACCGCCAGGTCCGCGTCCGCGAAGATCAGGCTGGGGCTCTTCCCGCCCAGTTCGAGCAGCGTCCGCCTCGGCCCCGTCGCCGCCGCGGCCAGCACGCGACGCGCCACGGCCACCCCCCCCGTGAAGCTCACGAGGTCCACCCCCGGGTGGGACACCAGGGCCTCCCCCGTGGCGCCGTCCCCGGAGACGACCTGCACGACGCCCTCCGGGAAGCCCGCCTCGCCTACCCAGGATGCCACCCGCAGGGCCGAGAGCGAGGCCGCCTCCGAGGGCTTGAGGATGACCACGTTCCCCGTGGCCAGGGCGGGGCCCAGCTTGCTCCCCACGAAGAGCAGGGGCACGTTCCAGGGGTAGACCGCGGCCACCACGCCCACGGGCTCTCGTCGCGTGTAGTCCAGCCCCTCGCCCGAGGGGAGCGGGGGCACCTCCCCGTGGACCTTGTCGGCCCATTCGGCGTAGTAGTGGAGGTTCCGCACCAGGGCGCCCAGGGAGAGCCGCCGCGCCAGGGTGCGGGGCATCCCCACGTCCAGGGACTCGACCAGGGTCAGTTCCCCCTGGCGCTCCTTGCAGAGGTCCGCCAGGCGGTGCAGGGCCGTGGCGCGGGCCGCGGGGCCCGCGCCGGACCAGGGACCCGTGTCGAAGGCCCTCCGCGCGGCACCGACCGCGCGGTCCACGTCCGCGTCCGAGGCCCGCGGGAACCGCGACAGCTCCAGCCCCGTGGACGGGTCCACGGCCGGGAGGGTGACCCCGTCCGAGGCGAGGCAGGCCTCGCCGGCGATGAGCATGGGGCAGACCCCCCCGAGCCGGGCCTCGGCCACGGCCGCCCCGTGGTCGATGGGGGGCGCGCTCAAGGCGTGTCCCCCAGGACCTCGGCCAGCCCGTTCACCAGGACCGCCGCGCCGTCCTGGTTGGTGGACTCGAAGCCCACGGTGGTGACGCCGAGGGCCGAGCCGAGGACCCACCCCCGCGTCGTGACCCGGTCGAGCGGGAACACGGGCCGCGCGAAGCGCGCCGCCAGGCGGCGGACCCGCTCCGGCCGGCCTCCCAGGTAGTCCTTCACCACCGCCTGGGAGGCGAAGGCCAGGGTGCAGAGCCCCTGGAGGATCACCGTCCGGAAGCCCGCCCTGCGGGCCCAGTCCACGTCCACGTGGATCGGGTTGTGGTCCCCGGAGACCTCCGCGTAGCGCCAGGGCTGGTCCTCCAGGACCTCCACCGTGTCGTCGAAGGCCACGGGCGGGCGCGGGGGTCCGTCCGCCGCGGGACCTCGCTCGCCGCGCGACCCCTTGGCCCCCGATCGGATGAACATGCTGCTCAGGGTATCCACCGCCGGCTGGCCTCGCCGCGAGAGGACGATGCGCAGCCGGAGGAGCTGTCCGGAGGACTGGTCCTCGATGCCCGCCACCTCCGCCCGGGGGACGAAGACGTCCCCGGGGCGCACCGGGCCCAGGAACCGCATGTCCTGTTCCCCGTGGACCAGCCGCAGGAGGTCCGCGCCCAGGTCCGGGTCCAGCATGGCCGCCCCCAGGGCCTGCATCAGTCGCACGGGGAAGACGGGCGGCGCGACGATGCCCCCCGGCCGGGCGGGGTCCGTGTACCACGGGTGGTCGTCCTGGGTCCCCCGGGCATAGGCCATCATGTCCTCGCGGGCGGCCTCCACCTCGGGGCCGTCGTAGCCTCGACCGATGCACGCTCGGTTCAGCGCCACTGCGGGTCCTCCTAGCGGAACGAGGTCAGCGTCTGCCGGAGCGAGCGCTCGAAGCGAAAGCCCGTGGCGGCCTTGAAGGCCCGCCCGCTGACCGTGCAGGGAAACTTGATGAAGGGGATGGCCCCCGCCGGGAACGGGAAGACCCGGAGCCGGAATAGCCGGTCCACCAGGGGACCGAGGAGCGGCTCCGGCACGGGGAGGGTCGCGCGCCCCGCCTCCTGGATCACGAGCGAGAGGGGCACCGCCCCGGCCCCCGTCACGTTGTAGACCCCGCGAAGGGCCGGCGTCTCGACCGCGCGCACCACCGCCTCCACCAGGTCCTCCTCGTGGATCACCTGGAAGAGGGGGTCGAAGCCCAGGACCGTGGGGACGCGGCGCATCCGCAGGTAGCGCGAGATGACGCTGTGGACCGTGGGGCCCACCACGTTCACCGGCCGGAGGACCACCGTCGACAGACCCGGGTGCTGCCAGAGCTGGGCCGTGGAGTAGGTGTCCGTCTGGACCAGGTCGCGGATCTCGGGCGAGAGGAGGGCGGCGTTCAGGGGGGCCTCCTCCCCCAGGTAGGCCCCGTTGTCCGGGAGGGCCCCGTAGACGGTGGAGGAGGACAGCACCACCACCCGTTCGACCCCGTAGCGCAGGGCGTGCTCGAATACGGCCCGGGTCCCCCCGATGTTGATGTGGTGGCGTTCCGCCTCGTCCACCTGGAAGTGGCGCACCAGGGCGAGGTGGACCACCACCTGGGGCCTGCGGCGGCGCACGAGCTGTTCGAAGGACCGCTTCCGGAGGTCCACCGCCTGGACCTCCGCCCCCTCCGGCGGCGTCCGCCAGGGGAGCCGGTCCACCCCCACCACGCGGAACCGCTCCGCGAGCCGCCGGGCCAGGAGCCGCCCCTTCCCGCCCGCCACCCCCGTGATGAGGACGGTCCTCGCACGCCCTGCGGCGGCACCCATCAGAAGATGGAGGTCCGCCGGCTCAGGCCCGCCTGGATGAGCCGGTCGATCTCGGCGGCCACGCGCCGCACCTTCTTCCCGATGAGGGCGTCGTCGTCCCGGGGGCTCCCCCGGAATCGGATGGGGTCGCCGAAGGTGATGTAGCAGCGGGTGGGCAGCGGCACGGGGAGCAGGGTCGGCGTGAGCGGGAGGTAGGGCAGGCCCAGGAGCCGCGCCAGGGGCCGGAGCTGCGAGAACGACGGCATGGACTCCTCGAAGCCGGCCAGACCCACCGGGACGATGGGGGTGCGGCACTCCAGGCACAGGCGCAGGAACCCGCCCCCGAAGCGTTCCAGCCGGTAGCGGTCGCGCCAGACCTTCCCCAGACCCCGCACCCCCTCGGGGAAGACCATGACGGCGCGTCCCTCCTCGAACATCTGCCGGCAGTTCTCCGGCGTCCCGGTCATCTGTCCCAGCCGCACGAAATACTCCGAGACGAACGGCGTGCGCGCGGCGAGGCGCTCCACCATCCCGGTCACGGCCCGCGGCGGCTCGCATTCCAGGAACAGGGCCATGGCCAGCATGGCCGCGTCGCACGGGAGCTGGCCCGAGTGGTTCGCCACGAGCATGACCCGTCCCCGGGGGACCTTCTCCGCGCCCACCGTGTCGCATCGAAAGTAGCGCCGGTAGAACCAGCGGCCCAGGACCATGGCCCGCTGGAAGGTCCCCAGGTGGAACCCCCACGGGTCGTAGCCGTACTCGTTGAGCCGCACCGCCAGGCGCGCCGAGCGCCCCTCGATCTCCTCGTCCACGCGCAGGGCCGCCAGCGGGTCCATGGCGCCCCTCAGGCCGGCCCCAGGGCCGCCCGGATGTTCTCCAGGTACTCCCGCATGGGGGCCTGCATCCGGGCACGGATGACCCGCCGGGCCACCCCGCGGGCGAGCCTGGGGATCCGGAGGTGGAGCACGACCTCCATGGAGAAGTCCAGCCGGGTCCCCTCCCCCTCCCGGGCCAGCGTCCAGCGCCCGCGCACGTCCACGCTCCCCTGGCCCGGCACCGACTCCCAGGCCACCTCCCGGGGCCTCTTCTTGTGGAAGCGGGCCTGGTAGCGGACCCGGAAGTGGAACGCCCCGAGGCGCGACTCCTCGTTCACCCACTCGTAGACCTCGCCCCGCCGGCCCTCGACCCGCGTGAAGGACTCCAACCCCGGGAAGTGGCTCGCGCTCCGGGGGCAGTCGGAGACCAGTCCGTAGGCCTCCTCGATGGGCGCGCCCACGAGGATGCCCCCCGCATAGTCCACCGGGACAGGGACGGTGTCGCTCTCGGCCAGGACCAAGCCCTCGCCCTTCCATGACACCGGGGGGACGCCGCCGAGGCCGCCCCCCCGAGCCGGCATCAGTAGGACCGCGGCAGCTCCAGGACATGCTCCCCGATGAAGTTGAGCACCATCTCCTGGGAGATGGGGGCCGTGCGCAGGAGCCGCGCCGTGGTCCAGAGGTAGATGATCCCGTACTCCTCGGAGAAGCCGTAGCCCCCGTGGGTCTGTATGGCCCGGTCGCAGGCGTCCACGGCCATCTCCGCCGCCAGGTACTTGGCCATGTTGGCGAAGGGGCCCACCTGGCCCGGGTGGTGGCCCTGGTCGAAGGCCCAGGCCGCCTTGTAGGTCACCAGGCGCACGGCCTCCGACTGGGCCTTGATCCGGGCCAGGGGGTGCTGGATGGCCTGGTAGGCGGCGATGGGCTTCTGCCCGAATAGCACGCGGCCCCGGGCGTATTCGCAGGACCGCTCCAGGAGGTAGTCGGTCATCCCCAGGGCGCTGGCCGCCGCCAGGATGCGCTCGGGGTTGAGGGAGTTGAACAGGGCCATGGCCCCCTGGTCCGGCTCGCCGATGAGGTCCTCCTGGGCGACCTCGACCCCGTCCAGGTGGACCGTGTACTGGATCATCCCCTCGATGCCGTGGGTGGGGATCGGCTTCAGGTCGATGCCCCTGGCCTTGGTGTCCACGATGAAGAGCGAGAGGCCGAAGGCCTTGGGCAGGCCCTGGGCCTCGCATTCCGCCGCGGAGGTGGTGCGCGCCACGAGCAGCATCCGGTCCGCCACGTCCGCGCCGGTGATGAAGGTCTTCTCCCCGCTCAGCCGGTAGGTCGCGCCCTCCTTGCGGGCGAGGGTCTCGATGCGGAAGGTGTTGGAGCCCGCGTTCGGCTCCGTGACGGCGAAGCAGTACTTGTCCTCGCCGCTCGCGAGCCTCGGGAGGAGCCGCCTCTTCTGCTCCTCGTTCCCGCAGCGCACGATGCAGCAGGCGTCCATGGCCCCCAGGACGAGGAGCGCGTTGCCCAGCCCGCGCCGGGCGAGCTGCTCCAGCCCCATGGCCATCGCCAGGAGGCCCATCCCGTTTCCCCCGTATTCCTCCGGGACGAGGCAGCCCAGGAGCCCCACCTCGCAGAGGGCCTGCCACAGTTCCTCCGGGAAGCGGTGCTCCTTGAGGATCATCTGGATGAATTCCTCGCGCCTCCCCGCGAAGCGCTTGGTCATGGTGGCGATGGCCTCGCCGAGGGCCTGCTGCTCGTCCGAAAGGGCGAAATCGAGGGACATGGGACGGACCTCCTTCCTTCGACCGGCCGCCGGGCCTCCTACGGGACCCCCGCGGGCCTCTCCCGGCGGAAGATCCGCGGGTTGTTGATCTGCATGATGTCCGCCATGTTCCCGGAGACCTGGATCTGCCCGGTCATGAAGGCGGTCTGCGGGTCCAGCTTGCCGAGGCACATCTTGATCCAGACCTCGTCGGTCGACTGGACCGTGGCCGTGGGCTTCTCCCCCACGCCCGGGCGCACGCTGCACGTGCCGTCGGCCACCGAGAGGAGGAAGTCTCCCCCCTTCGTCCCGCTGAAGCGGAACTGCACCGCGGCGCGCCAGCTCCCCGCCCCCTCCTTCTGGAATCGGCCGGGCATGGCCTCGATGATGTCCTTGCACGTGACCTCCATGGTTCACTCCTCCTTCGTCCTCGCCACCCGGCGCCTGCGCGACCCCGCGCGGGGTCGGAGGTCCAGGGTCGTCGGGATGGTCTCCGGTCCCGGGGCCCTCGCCCGATCCCGCCTGGACCGCCCCAGGACTTCGCGTTCCAGGTCCTCGTAGTACCGGTCGGCCGCCTCCACGAGGAAGCGGCCCCTCTCCTTGATCGCGCGGATATTGAATGGGAGCGCCGGGTAGGCCTCGTCCACGCCGGCCATGAAGGCCCGATAGCCCTGGATCCGCCGCCGGCGCTCCCGGATGGCCCTCAGGACCTCCTCGTAGCCCACCAGGTGGATGAAGAACAGTCCCAGGTCGAAGGCGAAGAACGGGCGGTCGGGCTGGTAGAGGCTCGCGTGCAGGAGCTCCTTCAGCCGCCTGCGCCCCCGGGCGGTCGTGCGGAAGAGTTGCTTGGGGGGGTGGCTCCCCCCCCCCACGGTCCTCTGGGAGACGAGGCCCTGGGCGCGCAGCTTGCCCAGGGTGTAGTAGACGGTGCCGCCCTTGACGGGGGTGAAGGGCTCGAACTCGGCCTCCACGATGCGCCGGGCCTCGTAGCCGTGGATGGGCCTCAGGGCGCAGAGCCCCAGGAGGACGAGCTCCTGGACGTCCAGGGCCGCGCCACGGGCGGCACCCTCGTTCGCGTGGTTCCCCCGGGTGTCCATGTGCAGGGAAGGAATAGTCAAAGATAAACTATTTGCAAGTTAAATATGCCGGTGGTATACCCTCCTCCCGTCCGCGCTGGAGGGGGAATGGGCCGCGTACTCTTGGCCGGGGCCGGGGGATTCATCGGGAGCCACTGCCTGGAGGTCCTCCTCGAGGGCGGCCACCCCTGCGTGGCCGCCGACCGGCCCGGGGTCCCCCGTAGCCCGTCCGCCAACGGACGGACGCCCTGGGTCGCCATGGACCTCCTGGAGCCCGCCTCCCTGGCCGGCGCCCTGGAGGGCGTCGACGCGGTCGTGAACGCGACGGGGCTCTTCGGCCTGAACTACCCCTCCCGGCAACTCCACGCCATCAACGCCACCGGGAGCGAGCGGCTCGCCCTGGCGGCGGCCCGCGCGGGGGTGCGGCGCCTCGTCCACCTCTCCTCCACCGGGGTCTACGGCCGCCCCCGCCGCACCCCCTGCGGCGAGTCGGACCCCAAGCGCCCGGGCAACGCCTACGAACGCTCCAAGTGGGCCGGGGAGCTGCGCGTCCGCGCCGTGGCCCGCCGGACGGGCCTCCCCCTCGTGGTCCTTCGCCCGACCCTGGTCTACGGGCCCCGATCGAGCTACGGCCTCTCCATGTTCGTCGCCCTCATCGCCCTGGCCTCCCGCGGCGCGCTCCCGCGCGTCCCCCGCCTCGTGGGCCACCGCCGCGGCCACCACGTCCACGTCCGGGACCTGGCGCGGGCCGTCCGATTGGCCCTGGAGCGCCCGGAGGCCGTGGGCCAGGTCTACAACGTCGCGGACCGCGAGGTCGTGACCAACGACCGGATGGCCCTCTGGCTCATCGAGCGCCTGGGCGGCGCCGCCGGCCCCGCCCTCCCCGGGGCCGCCTTCCACGCGGCGGACGCCCTCCTCGCCGTCCTGCCCGAGGCCCTGGTCCTCGCCCCCTTCAACGCCTGGATCCGCCGCGACTGGGACCGCCTGGTCCGGCGGCGCGGCCTCTCCGGCGCGCTCCGGCCTCGTCTCGACCGGGAGTGGCTCCTCTACCTCCTCCACGACCACGCGTATCGCGTGGACGCCCTGGAGGGCCTGGGCATGGAGTGGGAGTTCCCGCGGCTGGAGGAGGGGCTGGAGCAGACCCTGGACTGGTACCGCAGCGAGCGGTGGATCCCCTAGGAGTCGTAAGACAATCACTGCGTGAAACACCGAGGCCGAGCGAGGCGGCGCGAGGCTAGGAGCGAGGAGGAGCCATAGCAATGGAGAGCTATTCCGACGACGAGCGACGACGCATCGCGCCGCCGCAGCCGGCCGAATGTAGCAGTGATTGTCTTACGGCGACTGAGGTGCGAGGGGTGAGCCACCTAGGTCGCCGCGCCCTCCCCCTCGCCCCGGAGCGCCTCCCGGTAGGCCTCCCAGCTCCGGTACGAGCGGTCCCGGTCGTAGTGGGTGTCGGCGAGGACCAGGCACACGGCCCCGGGGGTGATGTCATGGATATGCAGGAAGACCATGGGCGGCATGTAGAGCCCGCGGGCCGGGTCGTCCAGGAGGTAGAGCCCCGTGCGCGAGGCGTCCGAGAGCCCCATGCGGAAGCTCCCCGCCGCCGCGACGACCACCTGGTGCGTGTCCCGGTGGGCGTGGCCGCCCCGCTCGGCCACCATGTGGTGCATGTAGAAGACCCGGAGCACGGGGAAGGGGATGTCCCGGGCCGCCTCGATGGCCGTGAGCCGCCCCCGCTCGTCCGCCGTCGTCGGCAACTCGATCCACCGCACCGCGTCCAGCCCCGGCCGTCCCATGAGCCCCTAGGCTACCGCATCCGGTGGCCCGGCCCGAAGGGGGGCCGCTGATGGAACAGACCTTTCAGGATTTCCTGACATCCCAGTCCGCCCCGGTGGGCCTCAGGGCCTTCCTGGCGAACATCGCCCTGTGCGCGGCGCTGGCCTGGTGCCTCGGCCGCGTCTACGTCCGCTTCGGGACCACCTTCTCCCACCGGGCCCCCTTCGCCGGGAACTTCGTCCTGCTGGCCACCACCACCATGCTCATCATCACCGTGGTCAAGTACTCCCTGGCCCTCTCCCTGGGCCTGGTGGGGGCCCTGTCCATCGTCCGCTTCCGGGCCCCGGTCAAGGAGCCCGAGGAGCTGGCCTACCTCTTCCTCGCCATCGGCCTGGGTCTGGGTTTCGGGGCGGACCAGGGGCTGGTGACCTCGCTGGCCTTCGCCTTCATCGGCACCTGCATCGTGCTCAGGGCGTGGCGCGCGCGCGCCGAGGACCGCAAGGAGGTCTACCTGGACGTGACCGTCCCCGCCGAGGGCGCCCCCTCGGCCCAGGGGGTGATCGAGGTCCTCCGGGCCCACTGCCGGGCGGTGGACCTGAAGCGGTTCCACGAGTCCTCCGAGGGGCTGGAGCTCTCCTGCATGGTGGCCCTGGAGGGTGTGGCCTCCCTGGACGCCCTGCGAGGCGCGCTCCGGGCGCGGCACCCGGCCGCCCGGCTCTCCTTCCTGGACCCGAAGGGACTGGTCTAGCCATGCTCGTCCACGACCGCGACGCCGCCCTCCTCGCCGGGCTCCTCTCCGGTCTGGCCCGCCGCCGCCTGCCCCTGGTCGTCCTGGCCCTGGTCGCGTGGGGCCTGGCCTGCCTGGGGGCGGGCATCGCCCTGGAGCGATCGGGGGCCTGGGAAGAGGTCGTCCTCCCCGCGGCCCTGAAGAACGTCCGGTTGCCCGTGCACGCGGTGCGGGGCTGGCTCTCGGACCCGGAGGAGCTGGTCCTGGACCTGGACCACGAGGCCTACCAGAGGCTCGCCTTCCAGCGCGAGCAGGCCCTGGCGGCCGGAGTCCTCTCCGCCGGGGAGGACGACTTCGTCCCCGCCGCCATCCGGATAGGCGAGGGCCGGGTGCGCGCCGCGGTGCGTCTGAAGGGGGATCGGCTGGACCACCTGGAGGGGTCCAAGTGGTCGCTCCGCGTGCGGGTGAAGGGGGGGGAGACGGTCCTGGGGATGCGGCAGTTCTCCCTCCAGCACCCCGGGCTCCGGAGCTACGCCGACGAATGGCTCTTCCACCGGGCCCTGGCCCGGGAGGACGTCCTCGGCCTCCGCTACCGGTTCGTGAGCGTCATCCTCAACGGCCGGCGGCTGGGCGTCTACGCCCTCGAGGAGCACTTGGACAGGACCCTGGTGGAGCACCAGCGGAGGCGGGAGGGCGTCATCGTCCGCTTCGACGAGACCCTCAACTGGGTCCACCTCAGCACCGACGGGGCCGACTCCTTCGCGCGCGCCGCCGTGGACCCCTTCCACGGGGAAGAGGTCGCCGCCCGGGAAGAACTCGCCGCCCAGTTCCGGACGGCCCACACCCTCCTGGAGGGCTACCGCCAGGGACGGCTCTCCGCCTCCCAGGTCTTCGACGTGGAGCGCCTGGCCCGCTTCTACGCCCTCACGGACCTCCTGGGGGCGGGCCACGCGGCCCGGTGGGCCAACCAGCGCTTCTACTACAACCCGGTGACGGCGCGCCTGGA
>JACQVX010000138.1 GCA_016209495.1 Planctomycetota bacterium | reverse complement strand
TCGGCCCGACCCGGTCCAGGGCGCCCCGGAAGCACCCGCCGACCCGACACGGCGAGACCGCCCCGACCGGACCTCCGAGGAGCTATCCGGTGTCGGCGCCACGGGCCGACCCGTCCTCGGGCGCCGCGACGCCGGCCAGCGGGAACAGGCCCTGGCGCGCTACGGGGGCGACGAGGCCAGCGAGGGGGCGGTCCAGGCGGCCCTGGCCTGGCTGGCGCGCCACCAGGCCGGCGAGGGCGGGTTCGAGGCCGCGGGCTTCCAGAGGCGCTGCGCCGAGGAGGGCGCCTGCTGGGGAAAGGGGCAGGCCCAGCATGACACGGGGGTCACGGGCCTCGCCCTCCTGGCCTTCCTGGGGGCGGGCCACACGGACCGTCAGGGCTCCCATGCAGAGGTGGTGCGGCGGGCCCTGGACCGGGCCCTGGAACTGCAACGCCCGGATGGCTGCTACGACCCCGCGGAGCCGGGCGACCTCTACAACCACGGCATCACCACCCTGGCGGTGAGCGAGGCCTATGCCATGACCCGGGAGGGGCGCCACGCCGCCTCGGCCCGCCGCGCCCTGGCCTACACCGCCTCGGCCCAGCAGCGAGGGGGAGGCTGGGACTACACCGCGGCCCCCACGGACCGGAACGACCTCTCCGTGACCGGGTGGCAGGTCATGGCCCTGAAGAGCGCGCACCTGGCGGGCCTGAAGGTCCCGGAGGAGGTGCTCCTCGGGGCCCGGCGGTTCCTGGACTCCGCCACCCGCTCCACCGGGGCCGGGGTCTACGCGGACCGGGGCGTCGGGGAGGGACGGGAGGGGGTGGGGATGGTGGCCGTCTCCCTCCTCTCGAGGCTCTATCTGGGTCGGGGACCGGAGGGCGCCACCTCCAGGCGCCAGGTGTCCACCCTGCTCCGGAACCTCCCCGACTGGGGCCGCATGGAACGCGGCGAGGGATTCCAGACGCTCTACTACTGGTACTACGGCACCCTCGCCCTTTTCCATGTGGGCGGCGAGCCGTGGGAACGCTGGAACGACGCCACCCGCGGCCTCCTGGTGGCCCGGCAGCGCCAGGGCGGCGAGGCCGACGGGTCCTGGGACCCCTCGGGCCAGTGGATCGGAAGGGTGGGCGGCCGTGTCTACGCCACGGCCCTGAATGCCATGACCCTGGAGGTCTACTACCGCTACCTGCCCCTCTTCGAGGAGGACCCGGACCTGGTCGCCACGGCAGGCCTGGATTCGGCCCTGGGCCTCGCGGTGAGCGCCTCGGACCCCTCCGACCGCCTCCGCGCCCTGGAGTCCCTGCCGCGGGACGCCGATGCCCGGGTGCTGAGGGCCCTGGACCAGGCCCTGGAGGACCGGGAGGGACGGGTCCGCGACGCCGCCCGGGACCGCCTGGTGGCCATCGGAGGCCCGGCGGTAGTGCCCCCCCTGGCCCGGGGCCTCAGCTCCGAGGACCTCACGCGCCGCTGGCAATCGGTGAGGGCCCTGGCGACCGTGGCCGGTCCCGGGGCGGCCGCGGCCCTGGCGCGGGCCCTGGCGGACCCGGCGAACGCCCCCCTGGTCCCGTCCATCCTGGAGGCCCTGGGGGCCTGCGACGACCCGGCCTCGGTGGAGACGATCCTCCCCTGGCTGGACCACGCCGACCCCTCGGTGGCCGCCGCCGCCCGCTCGGCCCTGGACCGTCTGCGTCCCGAGGCCCCGACCGGCGACTGAGGCCCGGCCCCCTCGACTTCCCGCCGGCGACCGATGAGAATGCGCCCCCCATGTCCCGTCGCGCGGAGCTCCTGGCGATCTACCGGTCCCTCCTCGCGGCCTTCGGCCCGCAGCGGTGGTGGCCCGCCCGGACCCCCTTCGAGGTCTGCGTGGGCGCCATCCTCACCCAGAACACCGCCTGGACCCACGTGGAGCGGGCCATCGCGAACCTCCGCCGCGAGCGGGTCCTCGGTCCCAGGAAGCTGCGCCGCCTCGCCCCACGCAGGCTGGCTGGGCTCCTGCGTCCCGCGGGCTACTTCAACGTCAAGGAGCGCCGGCTCCGGGCCTTCCTCGACCTGATCCACGAGCGCCACGGGGGAAGCATCCGTCGTCTCCTGCGCCAGGAACCCGTCCGCCTCCGCGAGGAGCTGCTCGGGGTGAAGGGCATCGGCAAGGAGACCGCCGACTCCATGGTCCTCTATGCCGCGGGGGCGCCCCGGTTCGTGGTGGACGCCTACACGCACCGGGTCCTCTGCCGCCACGGCCTGGCGGCCCCGGGGGACGGCTACGATGCGGTGCAGGCCCTCTTCGAGGATGCCCTGCCGAGGGAGGCGCGACTCTACAACGAGTACCACGCCCTCCTCGTCCACCTGGGGAAGGACTACTGCCGGAGCCGCCGGCCCCGGTGCGAGTCGTGTCCCCTGGCCTGGCATCCCCACGAGGGGACGACGTGAGCCTCGTCCTGCGATCGCGGCGCATCGTCGTCGGGGACCGCCTCCTGGACGGGGCGGTGACCCTGGACGGGGACCGCATCGTCGAGGTGGGGCCCGCCCCGGCGCGTGGGACGCAGGCCGAGGACCTGGGCGACGCGACCCTCGCCCCCGGCTTTATCGACCTCCAGTGCAACGGTTCCCTCGGGATCTCCGTCGAGAACGCGGACGCGGCGCGTCTGGATACGCTCCTGGGCTACCTGGCCTCCACGGGGGTCACCTCCCTCCTACTGGCCGCCGTGAGCTACCCCCTCGAGCGGCTCGAGGCCCTCCTCGCCCGGCTACCCTCCCCTGCGGACGGCCTCCTCGGCCTCCACCTGGAAGGTCCCTTCCTCGACCCGGACCACGCGGGGGCCCACGACCCGGCGGCCCTGCGGCCCGCGACTCCGGAGGCCATGGCGAGGCTCCTCGCCGCGGGCCGCGGTGCCGTCCGCATGGTGACCCTGGCGCCGGAACGGGACCCGGGCCTCGCCTGCACGCGCCGCCTGGCCGAGGGCGGCATGGTGGTCTCTCTGGGCCACTCCGGCGCCGACGCGGGCCTCGCCCACGCGGCCTTCGATGGCGGCGCGAGGGCCGTCACCCACCTCTTCAACGCCATGGGACCTTTCCATCACCGCGACCCCGGGCTCGTGGGGGCCGCCCTGGTCCGGGACGAGATCTACTGTGGTGTCATCGCCGACGGCCATCACCTCTCGCGGGAGGCCCTGGCCCTCGCCTACAGGCAGAAGGGACCCGAACGGCTCTTCCTCGTCACCGACGCCGTCCCCGCCGCGGGCCTGCCCGAGGGCGACTACCCCCTGGGCCCCGTCCCGGTGAGCGTGCGTGGGGGCGAGGTCCGGACCTCGGAGGGCCGCCTGGCGGGGAGCACCCTCACCATGGACCGCGCGGCGTCCATCCTGGCCGGGGCCACGCGGGCGAGCGTCCCCGCGGTCGTCCGGACGGCGGCCACGACGCCCGCGGCCCTCCTCGGCCTCTCCGACCGGGGGGTCATCGCGGCGGGACACCGCGCGGACCTGGTGGCCCTGGGCGAGGGCTATCGAGTCCTCGCGACATGGCGTGGTGGACGTGAGGTCTACCGCTGCCATCCGGGCACCACGTCCTGCCGGGCGGGCACCTAGGTCCAGCCCGCCGACTCTCCAACCTCCCGGCCACGAACGCCCTCACCCCGGACCCAGGGGGGACCTGGCCTTGCCAGGGGTGGGCCGTCCCATCCCCGTGGAGGAAAACCATGGCCAAGCAGATCGCCTTCGACCACCACGCGCGAGCCAAGATCCAGAGCGGCGTCCAGAAGCTGGCCCGGGCGGTGAAGTCCACCCTGGGCCCCCGGGGGAGGAACGCCATCCTGGACAAGGGCTTCGGCGCCCCCACGGTGACGAAGGACGGGGTGAGCGTGGCGGAGGAGATCGAGCTGGCCGATACCTTCGAGAACATGGGGGTCCAGCTCGTCCGTGAGGTGGCCTCCAGGACCAGCGAGCAGGCGGGGGACGGCACGACCACCGCCACGGTCCTGGCCGAGGCCATCTTTAACGAGGGCCTGAAGAACGTCACGGCCGGGGCGAACCCCATGGCGATCCAGCGGGGCCTGGAGCGCGCCCTGGCGCGGGCCGTGGAGAGGCTGCGCGAGCTGAGCCGGCCGGTCCATGTCGCGGGGGGCCGCAAGGAGGTCGCCCAGGTGGGGACCGTGGCCGCGGCCGGCGACGCGGGAGTGGGGCGGATGATCGCCGACGCCATGGACAAGGTGGGCAAGGACGGCGTCATCACCGTCGAGGAGGGCAAGGGGGCCGAGACGACGGTGGACGTGGTGGAAGGGATGCAGTTCGACCGCGGCTTCCTCTCCGCGCACTTCGTCACCGACCCGGAGCACATGGAGGTCCGCCTGGAGAACCCCCAGATCCTGATCTGGGAGGACAAGCTCTCCGCCCTCAAGCCGCTGCTCCCCCTCCTGGAGCAGACCAGCCGCTCGGGCCGCCCGCTCCTGGTGGTCGCCGACGACGTGGATGGCGAGGCCCTCGCCACCCTGGTGGTCAACAAGCTGCGGGGGACCGTGGCCTGCTGCGCGGTCAAGGCCCCGGGCTACGGCGACCGGCGCAAGGCCATGCTCGAGGACCTGGCGGTCCTCACGGGCGGGCGGGCCCTCATGAAAGACCTGGGGGTGGACCTGGAGCGGGTGAAGCCCCAGGACCTGGGCGGCGCGCGCACGGTCAAGGTCGGCTCCGAGCACACCATCATCCTCGGCGGCGCCGGCAAGCCGGGCGCCGTCGAGGCCCGTGTGGCGCGGATCCGCGCCGAGCTGGAGACCACGGAGAGCGAGTACGACCGGGAGAAGCTGCAGGAGCGGCTGGCCCAACTCGTGGGGGGCGTGGCGGTCATCCGCGTCGGCGCCGCCACGGAGACGGAGCTGAAGGAGCGGAAGTCCCGCATCGAGGACGCCCTCCACGCCACCCGCGCCGCGGTCGAGGAGGGCATCCTCCCCGGCGGCGGCACGGCGCTCCTGCGCGCCAGCGAGACCCTCGCGGGCCTGGCCCTCCCGGGAGACGAGGCCCTCGGGGTGGAGATCCTGCGCCGGGCCATGGGCGCCCCCGCCCGCCAGATCGCGGAGAACGCCGGTTTCGAGGGGGGCGTGGTGGCGAAGCGAATCCAGTCGGGCAAGTTCGGCTTCGGCCTCGACGCGGAGCGCGGCGAGTTCTGCGACCTCGTTGAGGCCGGCATCATCGACCCCACCAAGGTCGTCCGCCACGCCTTGCAGAACGCGGTGAGCGTCTCCGCCCTCCTCCTCACCACGGAGTGCATGGTAGGCGAGATCAAGAAGGACGAGGGCGACGGCCACGGCCCGGGTCCGGGCGGCATGGGCGGCATGGGTGGGATGGGCGGCATGGGCGGCATGGGCGGGATGGGCGGGATGCCGGACATGGGCGGCATGGGTGGGATGGGCGGCATGCCGGACATGGGCGGCATGGGCGGAATGGATTTCTAGTTCTCTAGCCAGGAGGCGGCGATCATGGGAAAGCAGATACTCTTCGACTTCGAGGCACGCCGCAAGATCCAGGGCGGGGTGCGGAAGCTGGTCGAGGCCGTGAAGGTCACCCTGGGCCCCACGGGCCGCAACGTGATGATCGGGAAGTCCTTCGGCATCCCCACCGTCACCAAGGATGGGGTCACCGTCGCCAAGGAGATCGAGCTCGAGGACCCCTTCGAGAACATGGGGGCCCGCATGGTCAACGAGGTGGCCTCCAAGACCTCCGACGTGGCGGGCGACGGCACCACCACCGCCACGATCCTGGCCGAGGCCATCTTCGACGAGGGCCTCCGGGTCCTGGTGGGCGGGGCCAACCCCCTGCACGTCAAGCGCGGCCTGGACAAGGCCAGGGCCGCCGCCGTGGACGCGGTCCGCAAGCAGACCCGGCCGGTCAAGGGCCGGCGCGACGTGGCCCACGTGGGTACCATCTCGGCGAACGACGACGCGGAGATCGGCGGCCTCATCGCCGACGCCCTGGACAAGGTGGGCAAGGACGGGGTCATCACTGTCGAGGAGGGCAAGGGCCTGCGCTTCGAGACGGAGTATGTGGAGGGCATGCAGTGGGATAGGGGATATATCAGCCCCTATTTCGTCACCAACGCTGACCGCATGGAAACGGTGGTGGATGACCCTTACATATTGATAACCGACAAAAAGATCTCGGCTATTGCTGATATCCTGCCAGGCTTGGAGCGCATCCTACAAGTGACCAAGAACCTGGTCATCGTGGCCGAGGATGTGGACGGTGAGGCCCTGGCCACCCTGGTGGTCAATAAGCTGCGGGGCATAATCAACTGCCTGGCCATCAAGGCCCCTGGCTTTGGGGATCGCCGCAAGGCCATGCTGGAAGATATCGCCATCCTGACTGGGGGCACGGTTATCACCGAAGAGGTGGGGCGGAAGCTGGACTCTGTAACCGTGACCGATTTGGGCCGAGCCCGGAGGGTGAGCTCCAATAAGGATGAGAGCACCATTATCGAGGGTCGGGGCTCGGAGCAGACCATTCAGCTTCGCATCAAGCAGGTCAAGGCCCAGATCGAGGAGACCACCTCCGACTACGACAAGGAGAAGCTCCAGGAGCGCCTGGCCAAGCTGGCCGGCGGGGTGGCTGTTATCCAGGTGGGGGCTGCCACGGAGACGGAACTTAAGGAGAAGAAGCACCGGGTAGAGGATGCCCTCTCCGCCACCAGGGCCGCCGTGGAAGAGGGGATCGTTGCCGGCGGCGGCGTCACCCTCATTCGCGCCCAGAAGACCCTGGAGAAGATGAAGGGCGACGACGATGACGAGACCGCGGGCATGCGCATCGTGGGCAAGTCC
>JACQVX010000116.1 GCA_016209495.1 Planctomycetota bacterium | reverse complement strand
GCCCCTGCCGCCCCGGCCGCGCGTCCGGCTGCCCCTCCGGCCCGCGCCGCCGAGGCCCGGTCCGCCAGGCCCCCCACCCGCATCCTGGAGGCCGCCGAGCGCCCGGGGGGCGCCGCGCCTGGGCGCCCGGGCCCCGAGCCCGAATTCGAGATCGTCCAGGTCCACGACCTCAGCCAGCTCAAGGACAAGACCGTCCGCCTCGTGGCGCCGGCGGAGGAGGAGCCCACGGCCTCCCCTCCCCGGAGGGCACAGACGGTCGTCAGCCGGGAGGAACTGGACTCCTTGCCCCTGATGCCCCTGGAGGAGGACACCCCGGCGCCTCCGGTCTCGCGCGCACCGGCCGCGGCGACCGCGCCGGCCGCCGCCCGCGAATCCAGGCCGGCCGGGCCGGCCCCGGGAGAGGCCGCGTCCTCCCGCGGCGCCCTGGAGCAAATGGTCCTGGAGATCAACGCCGAGATGCAGCGGCTCCGCGCCCAGCTCGAGGCGGGCCGAAAGGTGGAGCGCAGCCTGGAGGAGGCGCGCAAGCAGCAACGGCAGATGCTCCCGACGCCTCCCCCCATCCCGGGGGGCGAGCTGGGGGTGGTCTATCGTCCCTTCGACCTCATCGGCGGCGACTTCTACAATTTCCTGCGGGTGGACGACGGCCTGGTGGGCATCGCCATCGGCGACATCTCCGGCCACGGGCTGGAGGCGGCGCTGGTGGTGGGGATGCTGAAGAAGGCCCTGGACATCCGCGGCGCCGGCTGCCCGTCCCCGGCCGAGGTGGTACGGCAGGTGAACCGGGACATCACCCCGGACCTCAACCCCGCCACCTTCGTCACCATGACCTACGCCGTGGTCGACATGGCGGCCCGGCGCCTCTGCTTCGCCCGGGCGGGCCACACCCCGCTCATCCTCTTCAACCCGCACCGGGAACGGCCCGTCTCCGTCATCAACGCCCGCGGGATGGTCATGGGCATGGACCAGGGGGCCCCCTTCGACGATGCCCTGGAGGAGGGCAACATCACCTTGAAGGGAGGCGACCTCCTGGTGCAGTTCACCGACGGCGTCCTCGAGACCATGAACGAGGCCCGCGAGGAATTCGGTTTCGCCCGCATCGTGCGCGCGGTGGAACGTTACGGGGGGCGCGATGTGGCCTACCTCCTGGGGAGCATGGAACGGCACCTGGACGCCTACCGGGGACAGGTACCCCAGCGCGACGACCTGACCATCCTGGCCCTGAAGGTCCACTGATGGAGATCCATGTCGACGAGGTCGATGGCGTCTTCATCTTCGAGCTGTCCGGGGCCCTGGATTTCGGCTACAGCCGGGACTTCGAGCTGCTCGTGGAGACCCTCATCGACAAGGGGGTGCGGAGGCTGGTCTTCGTCCTCCACGGGCTGACGGACATCGTCTCTAGCGGCCTGGGCTCCTTCATGCGCCTGGCGGCCTACACCCGGAGGGGCGGGGGCCGCCTGGCCCTGGTGGGGGTGAGCGACAAGATCCGGACCTCCCTGGAATGGCTCACGGTCCAGGACTACTTCGAGTTCTATGCCACGGAGGAGGAGGCCCTCCGGGCCATGGCGGGACCCGCGGTGGAAGGCGCCTAGGCGAGCCGAGCCACGGCGGAGGCCAGGTCCGGCGCCAGAGGCGCGACGATGTGCAACTCGGCGCGGCCCCGGGACGGGTGGCGGATGCACAGGTAGTAGGCGTGGAGGGCGAGCCGCCGGAGGACCACCTCGGCGTCCACCACCAGCGGCTCCTCGCCGGGCTCGGTGGCCCCGGGCCGTCCGTAGATGGGGTCGCAGGCGATGGGGTGGCCCACGGCCTCCAGGTGGGCGCGGATCTGGTGCTGCCGCCCGGTCAGGGGGACGGCCTCCACCAAGGTGTGGCCCCGGAGCCGGCGGAGCGCCCGCACCAGGGTCCGGGCCGCGTGCCCATCGGGGCGCACCCCCATCTTCATGCGGATGGCGTGACCCGCCAGGCCCAGGGGCGCCGCGATGTCCAGTTCCCCCTCCAGGGTCCCCCGGACGATGGCCAGGTAGGCCTTGCGCACAAGCCGGTGCTCGAACTGCTGCTGCACGTCCGCGTGCACCACCGCGTCCTTGGCCACCACCAGCACCCCGCTGGTCTCGCGGTCGATGCGGTGGCAGAGGCGCGGGACCACGTCCAGCTCCCCCTGGCCGTGGCGGCGATAGCGCGCCTGCAGGGAGTTCATCAGGGTGTCGTACCGGTGGCGGCCCACCGGGTGGCAGATGACCCCGGCCGGCTTGTCCAGGACCAGGAGGGCCTCGTCCTCGTGGAGCACGCTCAGGGCCACGGGCTCGATGGACGCCGGAGGGTCCGGGAGGCGCACCACGACGCGCTCTCCGGCCCGCAGCCGGCGGGCGGCGCGGACGCCCTGGGACCCCACCAGGACCCGGCGCTCCCGGATCATGCGGGCGACCTGGCTGCGGGAACGCCAGGGGAGCGTGGAGGCGAGGAACCGGTCCAGCCGCGCGCCCGCCTCCTCCGGGCGGACCACGAGCTGGACCTCCTCCACCGGCTCCACCATGTCGCGCTCCAGGGAGAGCCGGTTGTCGCGCTTGAGGCGTTGGAGGGTCATGGCGTCGCCCGGGCGATTCTAGCAGGCCCGGCGCGGGCCGCCACGCAATGCCCGGGTGAACGGTTGCGCCACGGCTATACTCTCGCGCACGGCCGGAGGAGGGCCTGAGGGATGAGCCCCGGGGCAAGGGCAGCCCTGACGGCCTCGGCGGTCGCCCTCGCCGTCGTAGGGGCCATGGAGGCGGGCCACGCCCACGGGGCCGTGGCCTCCGGCCTCTGCACCCTGGCCACGCTGTTCGCCTTCCCGCCAGCCGGAGGCCGCGCGGCCCTGGCCGCCCTGGCCGCCTCGGCCCCCGCCATGGCCGTGGCGGCCCGCGCGGCCGACCTCGAACCGCGGGCCCTGGCCGCGCCGACGCTCCTGGTCCTGGCCGTGGCCGCGACGGCCGCCGCCGTGCGCGCCCTGGACGGACCGGCGCGCCCGCCGGCGGGGACCCGCCGAGAGGGCCCCCTGGTGCGGGCCTGGCTCCTGGGGGCCGCCCTGGCCTGGGGCGGATTCCCCCTGGTGGCCTGGCTGGCCCGCGACCTCCTGGAGCTGCGCGGGTGGTCCGTGCCGACGGCGGCCTGCCCGCCCCTCACCCTCGCCCGGCTGGCGGACCCTCCCCGCGGGACGCCGCCGGCACCGGCGCCGGCGCCCGCGCCGGCGCCGCCCGGTGCCCCCGCCATGGCCGCGTCCGCGAGCGGCCTGCGCTGCAGGGCGGAGGCCCTCCCGCTCGACGGCTGGCTGGAGCTGGACCTCCTCCTCCGGCTGGACAAGGGCTCGCAGCCCCTCGGGGGGGAACTCAGGCTGGAGTCCGGCGCCTTCCGGTCCTCCGCCCCGCTCCGGCTCCCGCCGGGAGCCGGCCGCCGCCTGCGGCTCCTCCTCCCCGCCCTGGACCCGGGGATGAGGCCGGCCAGCTTCCTCTCGGGACCCTCGGGCGAGGTCCGGCTGGAGGCGGTGGAGTCCGCCGTGGCCCGGGCCCTGGAGGAACTGCCCCCCACCGCCGACAACCCGCGCTCGCCCCCGGGGGACGTCCTGGGCGAGCCGCGACACCCCCCTTCCCTGGTGCGCGCCTGGGTCCTCCTGGCGCTCCTCTCCACCGCCCTTGCCGTGGCGGCGCTCCCCTGGGCCTCGCGCCGCCCCCTGGCCACCGCGGCCCACGGCGCGCTCCTGGCGATCGCCGCCTGCTGGCTCGCGCCCGGCGCGGGGCCCGTCCTGGAGGCCCTGCCGGTGGTCCGGGGGGAGCGGCTCGAGATCCTCTACCGGCTCTCGCACCTGGGCCGATGGCCCGTTCGAGTCCGGCTGGAGATCCCCGGCGTTCTCCCCCCGGTGCCCCTGTACCGCGGGGCGGCGGAGGTGTCCCGGCGTCCCCTGACGCTCCGCGACCGGGTCCTGGAGGGCGTGGGCGTGGAGCCGGGCCGGCCGTTGTGGTTCTTCCACCGGGTGGACGTCCCGGGCATGCCCCCCTCCCCCGTAGAAGGGACGGCCGGCGGCCTGGCCAACCGAACGACGCTGGCCCTGTCCGACGCCCTCGTCCTGGAAGGCAGAAGGGCCTGGGTCGTGGGCGAGATTGCGGCGGGCGGTCTCGCCCCCTGGTCCCCCGCCTCCCCGGTCGAGGACTACGAACGCCTGAGAGCGCGGGCCTTCCCCCCCACGCTGGGCGGGAGGGAGCGCCTGCTGCGAGCCCTGAGCCCCCTCCCGAGCCCGGTCGTCGTGGCCTGGACCCCGACGCCCCCCGCCCCGGTCTTCGCGGTGGGGGCCGGAGCCCGGGTGGACCGCCGCGTCGCGACGATCCTCCACGAGACGCTTTGGGTCATCCCCCTCGAGGGCACCCCCTGATCTTCTCCCCCCTTTTCCCTTGCATACTTCACGATCGTGACTAGAATCCTGTGGCCGGTCGCCCATGGTCCCGGAACCCGAAGCCAGCGGCCTTGTCACATTGACCACGGACTTCGGGGGCCAGGACCACTACGCCGGGGTGATGAAGGGGGTCATTGCCGCCTTCAACCCCTCGGCCCGGGTGATCGACCTCTGCCACGAGGTAGCCCCCCAGGACGTGCGGGAGGCGGCCTTCCTGCTGAAGGCCTCCTACCGCTACTTCCCGGGGGGGACCGTGCACGTGGTGGTGGTGGACCCGGGCGTGGGCACCCGCCGCCGGGTGCTCTGCGTGGTCTGCGCGGGCCAGCGATTCCTAGCGCCGGACAACGGGGTCCTCTCCTACGTGCTGGCGGAGGCGGGGGCCTGGGAGGCGGTCGAGGTCACCGAGAGCCGGTTCTTCCTGCCCTCGGTGTCCTGGACCTTCCACGGGCGCGATGTGTTCGCCCCCGTGGCCGCCCGGCTGGCCCGCGGCGTGGCGCTGCGCGACCTGGGGACCCCGGTATGGGACCCGGTGCTCCTGGCGTGGCCCGAGCCGCGGGTGGAGGCGGATGGGACGCGTGTGGGAGAGGTGGTCCATGTGGACCGCTTCGGGAACCTGGTGACGAACTTGCCCGTCCTGCCCGGGGGGTACCGGGGGGTGAGGGCGGGCGCCACGGAGGTAGGAGACTCGCGGACCTCCTATGCCGCGGTCGATGAAGGCCAGGTCCTGGCCATCATCGGGTCCAGCGGCCTGCTGGAGGTGAGCGTGAACGGGGGAAGCGCCGAGCGCGTCCTGGGCCTGGGCCGGGGCGCGGAGGTGCGAGCCCGGCCGGGGCGTGCGGGACAGGCCGCCCCGGGGAGGGGAGAGACGACATGATCACCACGGGACGGAGCGACCGAATCCGACGCTCCCTGCGGCGCAAGGAGTCGGACCTGGCGGCCATCCTCAGGCTGCGGGAGAAATGGCGTACCGCGGCGATGCGGTTCCCGCACATCTATGATGGCTTCCGGCAGGAGGGGGAGAACATCCTCCGCGACATCGCCACGCTGCGCGAGCTGAAGCTGCGCCACGGGACGGCGGCGGCGGCCCCGACCCCTACCGCCCCAACACCCGAGACCGTCGGTCTGCGCCTGGAGGGGGTGTCGCTCCCGGACCCGGAGGTGGACGACGAGGAGCGCTCCCAGGAGATGTACATCCTGGAGGACCTGGCCACCATCGGACGCGACGCACAGCGGAATTAGGTCGCCGTATCCGTTCAGGCCCTCATCGGGCCTTGAACGAATGCCTGGTCCCTTCCCGCCAGCCGTGCTATCCTCCGCGCCATGGACCTGGTCGCGGGACTGACCATCGTCCTCGCGGCGCTCGCCGGGACCCCCGACGGCGAGCTGGTCACCATCCGGACCCTGGTATCGCAGGACCCCATCCGGGCCGGGGATCGATTCTCCGTGGCCCTGGTCCTGGAGCTCGCACCGGGCCACCACATCTACCACCCGGAGCAGGAGACGGACCTGGTGGAGGGGACGCGCCTCTCCTTCGTCGAGGTCCCTGGACTGCGCCTCCTGGACCTCCGCTTCCCCCCGGGACACCCGGTGCGGAACGAGGACCTGGACGCCACCATCCGCGAGCTGGACGGGACCGTGGTCATCGTCGCGGACCTGGAGGCGGCCGCGGACCTGGCCCGCGGGCCCCGGGAGCTGGAGGCGCGGCTCTCCTATCAGGTCTGCACCGCCTCGGTGTGCAAGCTGTTCGTCACGGACCAGCCGCACCGCATCCCCCTGCCGGTGGCCGCGGCCGGCTCCCCGGTGACCGAGCTGCACCCGGAGGTCTTCGGCCCCGCGGCGGCGACCGCGCCCCCAGGGCCAGGGCCGGGCCCGACCGCGGCGGAGCCCGGCGAGGGCTGGCTCGACGTGGGGGGCGCCCTGGCGGACCGCGGCCTCGTCCTCGCCCTCCTGGCCGCCTTCGCCGTGGGCGTGGTCTCCAGCCTCTCGCCCTGCGTCTTCCCCATGATCCCCGTCACCGTGGCCTACTTCGGCCGGCAGGCCGGTGTCCGCACCCGAGGGGCGACCCTGAGGCTGGCGGGCTTCTTCGTGGCGGGCATCGCCCTGTTCTTCGCGGGGGTCGGAGTCCTGGCCTCCGTCTGGGGCCTGGACCCGGCGCGGGTCCTCGCCAGCGCCTGGGTGGTGGCGGGCCTCTCGGCGGTCCTCTACTGGTTCGCGTTCTCCATGCTGGGCTTCTACGAGATCGCCCTCCCCTCGGGCCTGGTGAGCCGCATCGGCGGCGGCCGGGAGGGGGGGCTGGGGGCGCTGGGGATGGGCCTGGCCCTGGCGCCTGTGGCCCTGCCCTGCGTGGGCCCCTTCGCCGGCGCCCTCCTGGTGCTGGTCTTCCAGCGCCAGGACCCCCTCTTCGGCGCGGCCTTCATGGGGGTCTACGGGGCGGGCCTGGGGGCCCTCTTCCTGGCACTGGCCCTGGGCATCGCCTCCCTCCCACGCGCCGGGGCCTGGATGGCCTCCCTGAAGCGGGCCTTCGGCGTCGTGGTCCTCTGGCTGCCCGTGTGGTTCGTCTCCAACCTCCTGGAACCCGGCTCCCCCGGCACGCTGGTCCTGGCCGGCCTCACCTCCTGCGTGAGCGGGAGTTTCCTGGGGGCCTTCCGTCCCCTCGAGGCGGAGACCCGTCCCGGGGTCCTCCTGGGACGAGGGCTCGGGGTACCCCTGGTCGTGGGCGGGGCCTGGCTC
>JACQVX010000122.1 GCA_016209495.1 Planctomycetota bacterium | reverse complement strand
GTTCCAGGAGACGACCAAGGTCCTCACCGAGGCGGCCGTGGCGGGAAAGACCGACCCGCTACTCGGGCTCAAGGAGAACGTGATCCTGGGCCACATGATCCCGGCGGGTACCGGGTTCAAGGAGTACTACGAGAAGACGGTGCGGACCGTCGGTGAGCCGCCGCCGGTGGTCGAGGCGGCGGAGGAGTCGACGGCCACCCGCCCCGCGACGCCCCCTGGCCCTCCCGTAGCGACGACCCCCGACACGCCTGGGGCCCCCAAGACGATGGGCGGGGCCATCCTGAACTGACGGAAGGAAGGACGGACGATGCCGACCATCAACCAGCTCGTGCGCAAGGGGCGCAAGCGGATCGCGCGGAAGGTCAAGAGGCCGGACCTGGAGGCCTGCCCGTTCAAGAGGGGGGTCTGCCTCCAGGTCATGACGCGGACGCCCAAGAAGCCCAACTCGGCCCTGAGGAAGGTGGCCCGCGTGCGTCTCTCCAATGGGCGCGAGATCACGACCTACATCCCGGGCGAGGGGCACAACCTCCAGGAACACTCCATCGTCCTCGTGCGAGGAGGCCGCGTGCGCGACCTCCCCGGCGTACGCTATCACATCGTCCGGGGGACCCTCGACACCGAGGGGGTGAAGGACCGCAAGCAGGGCCGGTCGAAGTACGGCGCAAAGCGGCCCAAGCAATAAGGAGCGAGACGCGCCATGCCGAGGAAATACAAGAGCACCGAGCGGTTTCTCCACCCGGACCCCCGCTACAAGAGTTCGCTTGTCGCCAAGTTCATCAATTGCATCATGGAGGGTGGCAAGAAGAACACGGCCCAGCGCGTCTTCTATGACGCCATGGACATCGTTGCCGAGAAGGTGAAGGAGCTGGAGCCGGTGGAGGTGTTCAACACGGCCATCCGCAACGTGAAACCCGTAGTCGAGGTCCGTTCCAGGCGTGTGGGTGGCGCCACCTACCAGGTCCCGGTGGAGGTAGGCAAGAAGCGGCAGCAGTCCCTGGCCTTCCGCTGGGTCATCACGGCGGCTCGGGCCAAGACCGGCAGGCCTATGCACCAGAGGCTCGCGGAGGAGCTCATTGCGGCCTACCGCAGGGAGGGCACGGCCTATACCACGCGGGAAAACGTGCACAAGATGGCGGAGGCCAACAAGGCCTTCGCGCACTTCGCCTGGTAGCGTAGGCAAGGGGATCAGGGGGCCGTACTCCCATCCTGGCGCCTGCAGCCCTCGACCATGGACCTCTCCAAGATCCGCAACATCGGGATCATCGCCCACATCGACGCGGGGAAGACCACCGTCACGGAGCGGATCCTCTACTACACGGGCAAGGAGCATCGCATGGGCGAGGTGCACGACGGCACCGCGACCATGGACTGGATGGAGGAAGAGCAGGAGCGGGGGATCACCATCACCAGCGCGGCCACGACGTGCACCTGGCAGGAGCACCGCGTCAACATCATCGATACACCGGGCCACGTGGATTTCACGGCGGAGGTCGAGCGATCCCTCCGGGTCCTGGACGGGGCCATCGGGGTATTCGATGCCGTGGAAGGCGTAGAGGCACAGTCCGAGACCGTATGGCGCCAGGCCGACAAGTACCACGTCCCACGCATCGCGTTCATCAACAAGATGGATCGCGTCGGGGCTGATTTCCCGAAGGCGATAGAGTCCATTCGAATTCGCCTGGGCGCGAGACCCGTAGTCCTTGCCCTCCCCTTGGGGCAGGAGCGTGGCTACCGTGGCGTCATAGACGTCCTGGCGCGTAGGGCGGTCGTATGGGACGACGAGACCCTGGGGAGCGAGTATGGATTCGAGGAGGTCCCACCGGAGGACCTGGCGGCGGTGGAGGCTGCGCGGGAGGCCGCGGTGGAGGCCGCGGCGGATTGCGACGACGAGCTGGCCACGCGTTATCTGGAAGGAGAAGACCTGACGGAGGAGCACATCGTGAATGGGCTCCGTAGGGGCACCTGCGCCATGAAGCTCACCCCGGTGCTGTGCGGCTCCGCCCTGAAGAACAAGGGCATCCAGCTCCTGCTGGACGCGGTGATCCGATATCTCCCCTCGCCCCTGGACGTGCCCCCGGTGAGCGGTCCCAATCCCGACACGGGCAGGACCGAGGTGCGGGCCGCGGACCCGGAGGCCCCCTTTTGCGGACTCGCCTTCAAGACGTTCGCGGATCGGCACGGCGACCTGACCTACGTTCGAATCTACTCCGGGACCCTCGAGGCCGGGATGCAGGTCCTGAACACGCGTGCGGAGCGGAAGGAGCGGGCGGGGCGCATCCTGGTCATGCACGCGGATCAGCGGGAGGCGGTGGACCGTATGCAGTGCGGAAACATCGTCGCCCTCATTGGGCTCAAATCCACCTCCACGGGACACACCATCGCCGACCCCCGCCACCCCATCATCCTCGAGGCCCCTACCTTCCCGGAGACGGTCATCTCCATGGCCATCGAGCCCAGGACCAACGAGGACAAGGACCGTCTCGGGGAGGCCCTCGCGCGACTGGCCAAGGACGACCCGACTTTCACGTCCAAGGTGGACCCAGAGACCGGCCAGATGATCGTCAGCGGGATGGGCGAGCTTCACCTCGAGGTCCTCCGGAATCGGCTGACACGCGATTTCGGCGTGGAGGCCAACGTGGGGAGACCGCGAGTGGCCTACAAGGAGACCATCGCGGGTATTGCCGAGGTCAATTGCAAGTTCGCCAAACAGACCGGCGGCCGCGGGCAGTATGCCCACGTGATCCTCCGCGTGGAGCCTGCGGTCGCAGGCAACGGTGCCTCACCGCACGGCCTGGAGTTCGAGTCGCGCGTCACCGGGGGCGACGTGCCCAGGCAATTCATCCCCCCGGTCGAACAAGGCGCCCGATCGGCGGCCCAGGCCGGGGCTCGCTGGGGATACCCCGTCATCGACGTCAAGGTGACCTTGCTCGGGGGCTCCTCGCACCCGGTGGACTCCAGCGACCTGGCCTTTCAGACCGCTGGCTCCATCGCCTTCAAGCAGGCCATGGAGAAGGCTGGGGCGGTGCTCCTCGAGCCGGTCATGCGGCTGGAGATCCATGTCCCCGAGGAGTACTACGGGAACATCGTTCACGACCTGAACGGGCGGCGAGCCGTCATCGACGAGATGGCCATCGCGGGCCATGTCCGCAACGTGAGGGGTAGCGTGCCCCTCTCGGAGATGTTCGGCTACTCCACCACCATTCGCTCCCTGTCCCAGGGACGGGCCACCTTCACCATGGAGCCCCTGAAGTACCAGTCTGTCCCGGAGGGGCTGGCGGACAAGGTCTGGTAGCTCGGGGGGGCGGCCTCGGCGCCCCCCCCCGATGTCCCCCCCCAGCGCGGGGGGGCGGCCTCGGCGCCCCCCCCCGATGTCCCCCTCCAGCGCGGGGGGGCGGCCTCGGAGCCCCGATGTCCCCCCCGAGACAGATGGGCCCTAGCGACGTGCCGATCGTCCCAACGTGCTGGTTTTCATGGACTTTTCGATTGACAGGCCAGGTCTCCCCCCTATAATCAGCCCCTTTCCCGACCGGGTGCCTGGCGTATAACGCATTGTTGCGAAACGCTTAACACACGCGGGGGAATTGGGGTGTACGCCGTGGAAGAACGTATTCGCATCCGGATGGAGGCCTATGATCACCAGATCCTCGACCAGTCCGCGCTGAAGATCGTTGAGACGGCCAAGCGGACGGGTGCGAAGGTCACGGGGCCGATACCGCTTCCCACGCGCATTGAGCGTTACACGGTGTTGCGTTCACCCCATGCCGACAAGAAGTCGCGCGAACAATTCGAGATCCGCACGCACAAGAGGCTAATCGAGATCACGGAGCCTACCGCGAAGACGCGGGACTCCCTCTTCAACCTCGACATGCCCGCGGGCGTAGATATCCGGATCAAGGCGTAAGTCGTCGTGACAAGACGACTGCTACATTTGGCCGGCTGCGGAGGTCGTAGGCCTTGTCGCCGCTCCTCCCCGTATCTTTCCATTGATACGCGACGTCTGCGCCGAGGGGCAGCGCCGTTGGCGCTGCCTCCGCTCGTTCGGCCAATCTCCGGGCGGCCTGCGCTCGCGAGGCGCAGATCTTCTCCATCTAGCTCCTCGCTCTGCCTCGGTGTTTCACGCCGTTGTCTTGTCACGACTCCTGACGGGCCGACGTCGCGGGGGACGGAGGCGGGAGGGTAGCGAAGATGATCGACCGGATCCTCGGCCGGAAGCTTTGCATGACCCAGGTCTTCAACGAGGCGATGGAGGTCGTCCCGGTCACCGTCATCGAGGTGGGGCCTTGCCCGGTGGTCCAGGTGAAGACCCCGGAGTGTGACGGATACGCCGCGGTGCAACTCGGCCTCGGGGAGGGTGGGCGGAATGTTCGCAAGCCGCAGCTCGGGCATTTCCGGCGCGCGGGAGTGAAGCCCACGCGGTACCTGCGGGAGGTGAGGGTCAAGGACGTGATCGCCTACAAAGTTGGCGACGAGGTCACCATCGCGCACTTCGAGGGGGTGCGTCGAGTGGACGTCCAGGGCACCACCAAGGGTCGCGGGACCACAGGGACGGTGAAGCGGCACCACTTCGGGGGCGGGCCCAAGACGCACGGAACAAAGGAAAAGCATCGGATCTGGGGCAGCAATGGGCCGGGGACCTTCCCCGGGCGCGTCTTCAAGGGGAAGCGGATGGCCGGTCACCACGGTTCCGAGAAGGTGACGGTGCGGAATCTGGACGTGATCCGCATCGACACCGAAAGGCGGCTGCTGTTCGTCCACGGCGCGGTTCCTGGCGCCAACGGGGGGCTCGTCCTGGTGCGAATGAGCGAGCGACCGGAGGTTGCGAACGTGGCGAAGAGCATGGCGTAGCGGGCGGGTTGCAGCATGATCCCGATCAAGGTAAGGAGCAGTGAGGGGACCGAGGTGGACGTGATCCGGTTCCCCGATGAGGTGCTTGGGGCGACGGTGAGGCGCCGACTCCTGCGCGACGCCGTGGTGATGTACGAGGCCAACCAGAGGCGGGGGACCCACGACACGTTGAATCGGGACGAGGTGGCCGGGACCGGGGCGAAGATGTATCGGCAGAAGGGGACGGGGCGCGCCCGCCATCGGGACCGCGTCGTCAACCTGTGGCGCGGGGGATACGTGGCCCACGGTCCCCACCCGCGGGACTATCGCCAGGCCTTTCCGCGGAAGGCGCGCCAGACGGCCATCCGGAGCGCCCTCCTCGCCAAGTTCCGTTCCGGCGAGGTGGCGGTGATAGACGGGCTGGCCCTAGAGGCGCCCCGGACCAAGGCCGTCGCGTCCATGCTGAAGGCCCTGGGCCTCCAGGGGACGGTGCTCTTCGCCACCGAGGCACGAGACGAGAACCTCATCAAGAGCGCGCGGAACATCCCTGGCCTCACGCTTTCGGACGTGGATTCGCTGGACGCCTGGCACGTCCTGCGTCACCGCTGGTTGCTTCTCACCCGCGGCGCCGTGGACCGACTGCTGGTGCGTGCCCAGGGGTGGAAGACCAAGGGCCGTGGGTCACGCGAAGAGGCGGTGCCGGTGTAGCCATGGAGGCACGGAACCCCTACGAGGTGGTCAAGCGTCCGCTCATCACAGAGAAGGCGATGGGACAGACGGAGTACCGCAACCAGTACTCCTTCGTCGTGGCGCGGGACGCCAACAAGATCGAGATCAAGCGGGCCGTCGAGCAGATCTTCGACGTGCGGGTGGCCTCGGTGAACACGCAGAACCGGGCGGGGAAGATCCGCAGGGTGCGCTTCCGCGTGGGCCGTTCGCCGGCTTGGAAGAAGGCCATCGTCACCCTGCATCCCGACGATCGCATCGACCTGGTGTAGGACGGAGGCGACGGGCTGATGAGTATCCTGGGCAAGAGACCGACCTCCCCCGGCCGGCGCGCCATGACGGTGCTCGACTGCGAGGAGATCACCTGCGACACGCCCGAGGAGTCCCTGCTCGTCCGCCGCCCGCGGACGGGCGGTCGGAACGCGAAGGGTCGCATCACGAGCCGGTTTCGGGGCGGTGGCCACCGGCGTCGATTCCGGATCATCGATTATCGCCGGGACAAGTTCGAAGTTCCCGGCCGGGTCGCCACCATCGAGTTCGACCCCGCGCGGTCGGCTCGCATCGCGCTCGTCCACTACGCCGATGGCGAGAAGCGATACATCCTTGCCCCGCAGGGTCTCAAGGTGGGGACCCAGGTGGTCAGCGGACAGAAGGTGGAGCCCAAGCCTGGAAACGCGATGCCACTCCGGCACATCCCGCTGGGCCTTCAGCTCCACAACGTGGAGTTGACGGCCGGACGCGGGGGACAGATCGCACGTAGCGCGGGGGCCACCGTCCAGCTGGTCGCCAAGGAGGGCGAATACGCGCACCTGGTTCTTCCCTCGGGCGAGATACGCAAGGTCCACCTGGGCTGCCGGGCGACCATCGGGCAGGTGGGAAACCTGGAGCACAGCAATGTCTCCATAGGCAAGGCGGGCCGCAAGCGCCACTGGGGTCGCCGTCCCCACGTGCGCGGGATGTGCCAGAACCCGGTGGATCACCCGATGGGTGGCGGCGAGGGGCGCTCCAAGAGCGGGAAGGAGCCTCAATCGCCTACGGGGGTGCTGGCCAAGGGTGGCAAGACCCGCAATCCGCGGAAACCGTCGACGAAGTTCATCATCCGTAGCATCCGCAAGCGAAAGAAGAGGCGGTAGGAGGTCAGGTGGTTCCATGGGCCGTTCCGTCAAGAAGGGTCCCTACGTGGACGAGAGGCTCCTGAAAAGGGTGGTCCGCCAGAAGGAGACGGGCTCCCATGATCCTCTCAAGACCTGGGCGCGGCGTTGCACCATCGTCCCGGAGTTCGTGAATCATACCTTCATGGTCCACGATGGCCGCAGGCATCAGAAGGTATTCGTCGTGGAAGATATGGTGGGGCACAAGCTGGGCGAGTTCGCCGCGACGCGCACTTACCGTGGCCATGTGGGGAAGAAGGCCTAGCGCGGGGTAACCCGAGGTTGCGAGAGGGCAATGTTTCACGCCATTCACCGTCACTGCCGCATGAGTCCGCGCAAGGTCCGCCTCGTGGTGGATCAGATCCGCGGCAAGAACGTCAATCGTGCCCTGGAGATCCTCGGTTCCAGTCCGAAGCGGGGCGCATTCTACGTCCGCAGGGTCGTGAGGAGCGCCCTGGCCAACGCGGAGCGCCAGATCGTGGATCGGGACCTGGACCTGCACTTGGGAGACCTGGAGGTCCGTGATGCAAGGGTGGACTCAGGGACCATGCTCAAGCGGTGGCGTCCCCGGTCCCGCGGGATGGCGACGAGGATTCACAAGCAGACCTGCCACATCACCATCGGTCTGGACGGCCCCCCCATTTCGTCGAGCGGTGGTGGCGGCCGCGGTCCTGGCAGGAGACGGGGTGGCCGGAGGGGAAGGCCGCCGGTTGAGCAGTCGGCGACTGGGACGGAGGGGTAGGGTAGACATGGGACAGAAGGTCAGACCGACGGGGTTCCGAGTGGGGATCACGGAACCGTGGCGTTCGCGCTGGTACGCGAGCAAGCAGGATTTCCGCCGCCTCCTCATCGAAGACTGCAAGATCCGAAGCTTCGTGACTACCCAGTACAAGATCGCCGGGGTCCCCAAGGTGGAGATCGAGCGCAGGGGCGAGGAGGTCAAGGTCATCATCCACACGGCCCGGCCGGGGATCATCATCGGTCGCAAGGGGGCCAAGGTGGACCAGCTCAAGGAGGACCTGGAAAAGGTCGTCGGGCGCAAGGTGGAACTGGCCATCGTCGAGGTGAACAAGCCAGAGCTGGACGCCCAGCTCGTGTCCGAATCCGTTGCGGAGCAGCTCGAGAAGCGCGCGGCCTTCCGGCGAGTCCTCAAGAAGACCGCAGAGATGTCCATGCAGTCCGGGGCGAAGGGCATCAAGCTCACCGTTTCTGGCCGTCTGGGGGGAGCCGAGATGTCGCGGACCACCACGACGCGCTTCGGACGGATCCCGCTATCGACGCTCCAGGCGCACATCGATTACGGGTTCAGCGGGGCCGCTACCCCCTACGGGACCATCGGCGTAAAGTGCTGGATCTATCTGGGCGAGTATCCGGCCCCCGACCTGGCCATCCAGGACCGGGCCGTCCCGGTGTCCCTGTCGTCACCCTCGCCGCTCGTGGCGCAGGACTGAGCCATGGCGATGATGCCCAAGCGCGTCAAGCACCGGAAGGTGCAGAGGGGCCGGATACGGGGGGACGCGACGCGCGGGAACCGTGTGGTGATGGGCGAGTTCGGCCTCATGGCCCTCGAGGGGGGGTGGCTCAAGGCCAGGACCCTGGAGGCTGGTCGCGTCGCGGCCACCCACTTCCTGGGGCGGGAAGGCCGACTCTTCATCCGTGTGTTCCCCCACAAGCCCATCACCTCGCGGCCCCTGGAGACCCGGATGGGAAAAGGAAAGGGAGAGCCGGACTACTACGCCGCGGTGATCCGCCCGGGGACGATACTCTTCGAGGTCTCAGGGGTACCGGAGGGCCTGGCCAAGGGCGCCATGTGCCGTTCGGCGCGCAAGATCCCCATGCGGACCAAGCTCGTGGCGAGGAGGGCCCGGACATGAAGCGGAGGGAATTCGTCGCGAACCTTCGCACTCTCGCGGACGAGGAGTTGCGAGACAACCTGACCGACCTGCGGGAGGATATGGGGAAACTGCGCTTCCGCGCTGCCACCGAGGACATCGACAATCCGGCCGTCTTTCGTCAGATCCGGCGGAACATTGCCAGGGTGAAGACGGAACAGCGGCGCCGGGCAGCGGAAAAGGAGAGGGCATGAGCGAGCAACCGGAGGTTGCGCGGCGAGTCACGAGCGAGCCCATGGAGGAGGGGGCCCCGCGGGCACGCAGGCGCCGCCGGACGGTCATCGGCGTCGTGACCGGTGATCGGATGCATAAGACCCTGGTCGTGACCGAGGAACGACACGTGCGCCACGCCCTCTATGGAAAGGTGGTGAGGCGTTTCACGAAGTACAAGGTCCACGACGAGAAGGGAGAGGGCCGGGTGGGGGACCACGTGGAGATCGTGGAGACCCGCCCCCTCTCGAAGACCAAGTGCTGGCGCTTGGTGAGGGTGATGCGGCGGAACGAGGCCGAGGTCACGACGGGATCCGAGGTCGGCACCAGCGCCGAGGCGGAGGCGGGGGCGTGATCCAGGCGCAGACTCGACTCGACGTGGCGGACAACACCGGCGCCAAGGTCGTCATGTGCTTCAAGGTGCTTGGGGGCACCCGGAGGCGCTATGCAGGTGTCGGGGACATCGTCGTCGGTTCGGTGAAGAAGGCCATGCCTGGCGGAGACGTCAAGCAAGGGGAAGTGGTCCGGGGAGTCATCGTACGGACCCGGAGTGCCACTCGTCGGGATGACGGCTCCTATGTGCGCTTCGACCGGAACGCCATCGTCCTTCTGGACAAGGACGGCAATCCCCGTGGCACGCGGATCTTCGGGGCGGTAGCGAGGGAATTGCGCGCGAAGAACTTCATGAAGATCATCAGCCTTGCCGCCGAGGTGGTGTGATGGTCCTCTGCAAGGGTGACACGGTGGTGGTCCTGACCGGGGACGACAAGGGCCGGCGGGGGCGGGTGAAGCGTGTCCTCCGCTGGAAGGGCCGGGTCGAGGTGGAACAGGTCAACTACGTCTGGAAGCACCTCAGGAAGGGCCAGAAGAAGCACCCTCAGGGTGGGCGAATCCAGAAGGAGGCCCCGCTGGACGCCTCCAATGTCCAGATTGTATGCCCCTCCTGCGATGCGGCTACCCGTGTTGTCGTGCGGAAGGTGGCAGGCAAGAACAAGCGCCACTGCCGGAAGTGTGGTGCCGTCATGGAGAGGGTGGAGTAGGGACCGTCGCGGGTCCAGCCAGGAGGTTTCCATGGCGCGACTGCAGGGTAGGTATCGCACGGAGATCGTCCCGCGCCTCATGAGGGATCTGGGGGAGAAGAACCCCATGGCCCTCCCCCGTCTCGACAAGATCACCGTTAGCATGGGCATCGGTCGGGCGAACGAGGAGAAGAAACGCCTGGAGGACGGGCTCCGGGACCTGGCGGCCATCACGGGCCAGAAACCGGTGGTGACTCGCGCGCGGGTTTCCATCGCCGGATTCCGTCTCCGCGAGGGGATGCCCGTGGGCTGTCTGGTGACCCTGCGCGGTCGGCGCATGTACGAATTCCTGGACCGCCTCATCAACCTGGCAATCCCCCGGATTCGCGACTTCCGGGGCCTCTCCCCCGGGGCATTCGATGGGAACGGGAACTACAATATGGGTCTCGCGGAGCAGGCGGTCTTTCCGGAGATTGACTCGGGTAAGATGGAGTTCACGCAGGGGATGAACATCGCCATCACCATCCGGAACGGCGACAAGGAGCGGTCGAGCGTCCTCCTGAGGGAGTTCGGGATGCCGTTCCGGAAGGACTGAGGCAGAGGGAAGGACATGGCGAAGACCTGCTGGAGGATCAAGGCGAGACGGACGCCGAAGTTTCGCACGAGGGCCTATACCCGCTGCGAGCTGTGCGGACGGGCGCGTGCCGTCTACCGGAAGTTTGGCATCTGCCGCATTTGCTTCCGCACGCTGGCGTCCCAGGGACGCATCCCGGGCGTGAGGAAGGCGTCCTGGTGACCGGAGGCTGCTAGCGCGTCATGAGCATGACAGACCCGATCGCGGACATGATCACACGGATGCGGAACGCCCATTCTCTGGGGAGGCGCCGGCTGGAGGTCCCTTACAGCCGAATCAAGGAGCGCCTCGCCGAGGTCCTCAAGCGCGAGGGTTACATCTCGGGGTTCGAGGGCCATGGCGAGGGGGTGGGACGGAGTCTGCGTATCGAGCTACGCTATGATGCCGACGGGGGGCGGTTGATCCGTCACATATCACGCGTCTCTCGCCCCGGGTGCCGCGTCTACCGTGGATATGGACAGCTTGGGCGCGTCATGGGGGGGCTGGGAATATACGTCCTGTCCACCCCCGAGGGCCTGAAGACGGACCAGGAGGCGCGGAAGGGGCGGCTGGGGGGCGAGGTTCTGATCAAGGTGTACTAGCTTTTTTTGGGGGGGCGGCCTCAGCGGCCCCGCCCCGATATCCCCCCTCCGGCACAGGCCAGGGGGCGGATTGAAACGAGTGAATGGAATGTCGCGCATAGGAAAAAAGCAGATCCCCATCCCCGCGGGTGTGGCCGTGCAGGTGGCGTCAGGGGAAGTCCATGTGAAGGGGCCGAAGGGAGAGGCGAGCTTCCGGCACCGTCCCGAGGTGACCGTCGACGTGGTGGGGTCGGTGGTGGTTGTGGGCCGTCGCTCCGAGGAGAGGCAGGACCGCGCCTATCACGGCCTCACGCGTGCCTTGGTCGCGAACATGGTGCGTGGCGTGCATGAGGGGTACCAGCAGGCCTTGGAGATCATAGGGACTGGGTACAACGCGAAGGTGCAGGGGGCGGAATTGACAGTGCAGGTGGGGTATTGCCACCCGGTGGTCTTGCCCATCCCCAGGGGTCTCGCCGTGGAATGTCCCAACCCGACGCGTATCCATGTCAAGGGGGTCGATCGTCAGCTCGTGGGTCAATTCGCGGCGGAGGTCCGGCGTGTGCGACCGCCGGAGCCCTACAAGGGGAAGGGGATCCGGTACGACGGCGAAGAGGTGAAGCGCAAGGCCGGGAAGGCCTTCGCCGGGAGCGAGTAGGCCAGACATGAACCGCGAGAAGGAGAAGAGGGCGAAGTGGGTGCGGCGGGTTCGTCGTATCCGGAAGAGGGTCAGTGGGACGCCCCAGCGGCCCCGACTGGCGGTGCATCGTAGCTTGAGGAACATCGAGGCCCAGCTCGTCGACGACCTCGCCGGTCGCACCCTCGTGTCGGTCTCCACTCTCGAGAAGGACCTACGCTCGCGGCTCCCGCGCGGGGGCAATACCGCCGCCGCATCGGCCGTGGGTCGGTGCGTGGCGGAGCGGGCCAGGGCGCTAGGTATTGAGCGGGTGGTGTTCGATCGCCGGGGTCACCTGTACCACGGCAGGATCAAGGCGCTCGCCGTGGCGGCGAGGGAAGGCGGGTTGAAGTTTTGATGCGGCGAAGCTCGGGAGAGGGCCGGCGGCCTCAACGCGAGGCACCGAAGCCCGGTGACATCCGGGAGACGGTGGTCAAGATCAACCGATGCGCCACGGTGGTGAAGGGAGGGCGGCGGTTCTCCTTCAGTGCGCTGGTCGTGGTGGGCGACGGCGCCGGACGCGTGGGTTGGGGCTACGGGAAGGCCAATGAGGTACCGCCCTCTGTGGAGAAGGCCGTGAAGGACGGGCGCAAGAAGCTCCGTCGGATCGCCGTGGTGGGCGGGACGCTGCCGCACGAGGTCGTCGGGAGCTACCGATCCAGCCGTGTGATGCTCAAGCCGGCGCCGGCCGGGACCGGTATCAAGGCTGGGGCGGCGGTCCGCGCGGTGATGGAGGCTGCGGGTGTCCGTAACGTCTACACCAAGGTCTATGGGAGTACCAACCCGGTGAACGTGGTCAAGGCGACCATGGATGGTGTGGGGCGTCTGCGGACCCGTGAGGCCGTGGCCGCCTTGCGGGGGGTCGCGATCGACGACTACGTGAGTCTTGGGAGCGGGGCGTGACGGTCGAGGGGAAGGAGCGATGAACCTCTCCGACATCAAGCGGGTGCGAGTCCCGCGCAAGCGTGCCAAGCGGGTTGGCCGGGGCCGTGGTTCGGGGGCCGGTAGGACGAGCGGCCGGGGCCAGAAAGGCTACGGTGCCCGCGAGGGCAACAAGGGCCGGACGAAGTGGCTCGAAGGGGGGCAGATGCCCCTCTATCGCCGGCTTCCCAAGAGGGGCTTCAGCAATGCGCGCTATCGCAAGGTCTATGTAGCCATCAACGTCGGGGCGCTCAATGCGTTCCGGGACGGGGCCGTGGTGGACGCGGCGGCCCTGCAGGCGGTGGGGCTGGTGGGGAGGTCCCGGGGCGTGGGCCTGAAGGTCCTCGGCACTGGAGATCTCGTGCGGCGAGTGACCGTGCGGGCGCATGGCTTCTCCCGCGTTGCCCAGGAGAAGATCGCGGCGGCGGGCGGCAAGGCCGAGCGTCTGGAGGGCCCGTCTGGCCGTTAGCGGCCCGGGATGGCCCCTACACGGCCTATGAGCGAGCGACTGGAAGTTGCGACCGAGTGATGAGCCCCGGAGTGCCTGACGTCCCATGCTCGCCTCGGTAGCCAATATCACCAAGATCCCGGAGCTTCGGCGGAAGCTGCTCATCACCTTTCTGCTGCTCATTGTCTACCGGGTGGGTTTCTTCATAACGCTCCCCTATGTGGACCAGAACGTGCTTGACCGCCTCGTGGAGCAGCAGTCACAGGGTGGGCTCGGACGCCTCATGAATTTCGCCTCCACCATCACCGGGGGCGACCTCATCCGGTGCACCATCTTCGCCCTGGGGATCATGCCCTATATCTCCGCCTCGATCATCTTCCAGCTTCTCATCAAGGTCATTCCAGCGCTGGAGGCCCTCTCCAAGGAGGGGGAGAGCGGCCGAAAGAAGATCAGCCAGTACACCCGTTATGCGACCGTGGGGCTCTGCGCCCTCCAATCCCTCTTCATCGTCTCGTGGATGGTGAGTCGCCAGGTGAGCGTCGGAGGAGATACCGGGCTATACATCGTCCCGGAGAGCCTGCAGGGTCCTGTCTTCTATGTCACGACCATCGTCACGCTCACCACCGGGACGATGTTCCTCATGTGGTTGGGAGAGCAGATCAGCGAATTCGGAATCGGGAACGGCATCAGTCTGATCATCATGGCGGGGATCATCGCGCGTCTGCCCGCGGTCCTGACAGACCAGCTTCAACAGGTGCTTGTCGCGGCCCAGGACGGGCGGAATCCAGCCTTCGACGTCCTCAAACTGGTGGTGATGGCTGTGCTCTTCATGCTGGTGACCGTTGGCGTGGTCCTCATGACCCAAGGACAGCGTCGCATCGCGATCCAGCAGGCCAAGCATACCCGCGGGCGGCGCGTCTTCGGGGGGGCGAAGCACTACATGCCCCTCCGCGTCAATTCGGCGGGCGTCATGCCCATCATCTTCGCCCAGACTCTTCTTGTCTTCCCCGCGGTGCTTCTGAGTTACTTCGCCCGCGACCTGGGCAGCGGCCTCATCAACAGCCGGGGTTTCGTCTACTACACCCTCTACGTCGGGCTCATCGGCTTCTTCACGTATTTCTGGGTCTCGCTCACGTTCAACCCGGTGGAGATGGCGAACAACATGCGCGAATACGGATCCATGATCAAGGGAATCCGGCCGGGGAGGCGCACCGCAGAATACCTCGAGCGTATCATGAACCGGATCACCCTGGTAGGGTCTGTGTTCCTGGTGGCCATCGCCCTCGTCCCCATGATGCTCTCCCAGGGCATGGAGGTGGACCCCAATCTCACGGACTTCCTCGGCGGGACCGCCATCCTCATCGTGGTGGGGGTGGCCCTGGACATCGTCCAGAAGGTGGAGAGTCACCTGATCATGCGAGACTACGACGGCCTCATCAAGGGCGGTCGGATTCGCGGGAGGCGTGGATGAGACTGGTCTTTCTCGGTCCCCCGGGGGCAGGCAAGGGGACCCAGGCGAAGCGCCTGGCCGTCGCCCGGGGCCTGACTCAGGTCGCGACGGGCGATATTCTCCGGGAGTCCGCGGCCGCGGGGACGGCGGTCGGCCTGGAGGCCAAGTCCTTCATGGACCGCGGGGCCCTGGTCCCCGACGAGGTGGTGATCCGCATCGCGGAGGAACGCCTCTCCCGGGCGGACTGCCGTGAGGGGTTCATACTGGACGGCTTCCCGCGCACCCGGCCGCAGGCTGAGGCCCTGGACATGGCGCTCCGCAGGGGTGGCCTTTCCCTGGACCGGGTGATCTATTTCGACGTGGACGAGGAGGAGGTGGTGCGGCGCAACGGTGCGCGCCTCACGTGCACCCGTTGCGGGGAGGTATACAACACGCTTGCGCGGCCTCCTCGCCTTGCAGGTCGCTGCGACAAGTGCAGCGGCGATCTGAAGCGCAGGGCGGACGACGAGGAAGCGACGGTTCGGGCGCGCCTCAAGGTCTATCGCGAGAACACCGACCCGGTGCGGAAGTACTACGCGCAGCGGGCCAAGCTGACAGAGATCCAGGCCGTGGGTGAGATCGAGGAGATCTGGCACCGCCTGGAAGAGGCGCTGACCTCGTGGTGACTCGGAAGTCAAGGCGCGAGCTGGACCGGATGCGCGAGGCCGGGCGCATCGTGGGCGAGTCCCTGGCCTTGGCGGATCGCGTGGTGGCACCAGGGGTGACCACGAAGGATATCGAGCGCGAGATGGTGGCCCTCATTCGCCGTGGGGGCGGGGAGCCTTGCTTCCTGGGGTATCGCGGTTTCCCCGCGTGTATCTGTGCTTCCGTGAACGAGGAGGTGGTGCACGGAATCCCGGATGACCGTAGGCTCAGAGAAGGGGATATTGTCGGCATAGATGTGGGGGTCCGCTACAAGGGATACATCGCCGATGCGGCGCGCACCTTTGCCGTGGGGCGGGTCGAGGATCGGGCGCAGAGGCTCATGGACGTGTGCCGGGAGTCCCTCGAGATCGCCCTCGCCGCGGTGGGGCCGGACGTGCGCTTGAGCGAGATCGCGTCCAGGATACAGGCCCACATCGAAGGGGCGGGCTATGGCGTGGTGCGCGACTACTCCGGCCACGGGGTGGGACGGCAGATGCACGAGGACCCGCAGGTCCCAAACTACGTGGATGAGCATTTTCGCCGGAACGACATGGCGCTCAAACCCGGCCATGTGATCGCCATCGAACCCATGGCGAACGAAGGAACGCATTTGACGTCCCGCGTACGCAAGGGCAACTGGGACGTGGTGGTCACGCGGGACGGGAAGTTGAGCGCGCATTTCGAACACACCGTGGCAGTCCTCGACGAGGGGTCCGAGGTGCTCACGCAGAAGCCGGGCGGCGGGGACTGATGGCCAAGGAGGAACTTATCCGCCTGGATGGCAAGGTGGTGGAGGCACTCCCCAACGTGCGGTTCAGGGTGGTATTGGAGAACGGGCATAGGCTAATTGCTCACGTCAGCGGTCGAATGCGGATGCATTTCATTCGCATCTTGCCGGGCGACGAAGTCACCGTGGAGGTGTCTCCGTACGACTTGACCAAGGGCAGGATCGTCTTCCGTGGCACGCAGGAGGCCATGGAGCGGAGGATGCAACAGAGGTGATTCCATGAAGGTCCGCACGAGTGTCCGACGGATCTGCGAGAACTGCAAGCTGGTGCGCCGTCGCGGCGTCTTGCGGGTCATCTGCAAGGACGGACGCCACAAGCAGCGCCAGGGGAGATAACCGGGAAATGCCGCGCATCATCGGTGTCGACGTTCCGAACGACAAGCCTCTCTGGATCGCCCTCACGTACATCCACGGTATTGGGCGAAAGACCTCTCTCGACGTTTGCAAGGCGGTCGGCGTCGAGCCGGGCATACGGGCGAAACAGCTCACCGACGAGCAGGTGGCGCGCATCGCGACCCACATCGAGGCAAGTTACCAGGTGGAGGGGGCCCTTCGCCGCCAGGTCGCGCAGAACATCGCGCGCCTGCGCGAGATTGCCTGTTATCGCGGTCTGCGGCACCGTCGCGGTCTCCCGGTGCGCGGTCAGCGCACACGCACCAATGCCCGTACGCGGAAGGGTCCGCGCAAGACGGTAGCCGTCAAGAAGTCCGTGAAGGCGATGAGGACCTAGGCCATGGCGAATCCGAAGACACGCAAGAAGGTCAAGAAGAACGTCACGAAGGGTGTCGTCTACATCAAGGCGAGCTTCAACAACACCATCATCACGGTCGCCGATCGTGACGGTGAGGTGCTTTGCTGGGATACCGCGGGGACTGCAGGCTACAAGGGCAGCCGTAAGTCGACACCTTTCGCCGCCCAGAGGGCGGCGGAGAACGTGGCGGCCAAGGCGAAGAAGTTCGGCATGGTGGAGGTAGAGGTGAAGGTGAAGGGGCCGGGGTCTGGCCGCGAGAGCGCCATACGCGCCCTCCAGGCGTCCGGACTCCAGGTGAAGGCAATCGAAGACGTGACCCCCTTGCCCCACAACGGCTGCCGGCCCCGCAAGAAGCGCCGGGTGTAATTGCTCGGGGGGCGGCCTCGGCGGCGCCCCCGCGAAGTCCCCCCCTGGGGGGGGCGGAGGAAGCATGGCTCGATACATTGATCCGAAGTGTCGGCTCTGCCGACGTGAGGGCATGAAACTCTTCCTGAAGGGACCGCGCTGTGACAGCGTGAAGTGCCCTATCACGAAGCGGAACGGCCGCCCCCCTGGGATGCACCAGGTGTGGCGTCGGGGCCGGGTCTCCGAGTTCGGGCTCCAGCTACGCGAGAAGCAGAAGGTCAAACGCTACTACGGGGTCCTGGAGCGGCAGTTCATGACCTACTACCACAAGGCGGCCGTGAGGCGCGGAAACACCGGGGAGCAACTCTTAGTTCACCTGGAACGGCGGCTCGACAATGCCGTCTTCATGCTCGGCTATGCCGTCTCCAGGGCCCAGGCACGCCAGCTGATCACTCACGGACACGTCCGGGTGAACGGCCGGCGCGTGCTCGTCCCCTCCCGGCTGGTCTGTAAGGGTGACCAGATCACCCCCGCCCGGGAGGTTTCGAAGAAGATGGCCAAGGAGTCCATCGAGTTCTACCGGCGAGACCTTCCCGGGTGGCTCGCGCGCGACGACGAGACCCTGGGCGGGTCGGTCATCGCGCTCCCGACCCGTTCGGACGTGTCGCTGGACATCAAGGAGCAGATGGTCGTCGAGATCTGCTCGAGATAGGTCAGAGGCTACTGCCGCGGTGACGCGGCGAGGAGGCAATCAGGATGCGCATTCGCTGGCGCGAGTTCGAGCTCCCGACCCGGGTCGAGGTGGACCGGCCGACGCTCACCCCTACCTACGGAAGGTTCACGGCCGAGCCCTTCGAGCGTGGATTCGGCACGACCGTGGGGAACAGCCTGCGGCGCGTGCTCCTCTCCTCCATCGAGGGCACGGCGGTGACCTCCCTGCGGATCGAAGGGGTGCAGCACGAATTCTCCTCCATACCCGGCGTGGTGGAGGACGTGACGGACATCATCCTGAACGTGAAGCAACTCCTTGTCAGGCTGCATTCCGACGAGCCCCAGAGGATCCGGATTGACAAGGCCGGCAAGGGGGTGGTGACCGCCGCGGACATCATCCATGACGCCACGGTGGAGGTGGTGAATCCGGAGCTGCACGTGGCTACCCTCGCCGACGACGGTCGCCTCCAGATGGAGATGGAGGTGCGCAAGGGGCGAGGCTATGTCACAGCCGAGGAACACATGCGCGGGGAGCAGGAAATCGGGCTCATCCCCGTGGACTCGATCTACAGCCCGGTCCTCCGCGTGAAGTATCACACCGAGAACACGCGCATTGGCCAGCTCACTAACTACGACAAGCTCCTCCTGGAGGTGTGGACCGACGGGACGGTCACCCCCGAGATGGCCATGGTGGAGGCGGGCAAGATCCTCCGGAAGCACCTCAGTCCCTTCGTGGCCTATTTCGAGACGGGCTCCCAGTTCGTGCCAGACGAGGCGCGGGACGCCGAGGAACGCCGTGGGGCGAAGGAAAAGCGGGAGCTCATGGAGAAGCTCGCACGGCCCATTTCGGATCTGGACCTCTCGGTCCGGGCCTCGAACTGCATCGAGGCGGAGGGAATCAGGACCGTCGGCGAGCTTTGCGCCCGCACCGAGACCAGCATGCTGAAGGTGCGTAACTTCGGCAAGACCTCCCTGAAGGAGATCAAGAAGAAGCTATCGGACCTGGGCCTGTCCCTCGGCATGGAGGTGCACCTCGAGGAGGTCACCCGCCAGGCGTAGCCCATGGCGTAGCGCGCAGCCAAGGAGCCGGAACATGCGACACCTCAAGGCAGGATGGAAGCTCTCCCGGAGCACGAGTCACCGCCGCGCCATGCGGAACAACCTGGTGACCGCGCTCTTCTCGCGTTACGGGACAGCGAAGGAGTTCGTGGAGACGACGCGAGAGAAGGCCAAGTTCGCCCGTCCCTTCGCCGAAAGGCTCATCACCCTCGGGCGCAAGGGAAGGGAGGCGCGGGTCCAGGCGGATGCCTCGGCGAACAGCGAGGAGAGGGCCCGCTTCAAGGCACGAGAGCTCCAGATCAGGAGACGCGTGGCCTCCCTCCTGGGGGGCGGCAAGCGCGTGCGAAAGGGTCACGGTAGCCGCAAGAAGGCCCTGGCAGCGCGCGGCGAGGGGGTGCGTTCCGGCGACCGCCCGGCAGTGGTGAGGCGGCTCCTTGGAGAGATTGCGGAGCGCTACGCCCAGCGTCCGGGCGGATACACCCGCATTGTCGCCCTTCCCAGGGGGCGCCTGGGGGACAACGCTGTGCGCGTGATCTGGGAGCTGGTGCGGGACGACGATCGGGCCGAGCAGGGGCGACGTCACAAGGGCGGGGACAAGGGGCGCGTGCGCCCCGTCGTGGAGGCAGGCGCCACCGGGGCCGAGGAGGCCTCTGGCGGCGGGACTCCGCTGCCGCAGGTCCCCGGGGGCGGCTCGGCGAGCTAGTACCAGCGGCGTCCGCGAGCCGGGTCCGCTTCCCCGGGGTCCTTCTCCGCTCCGAGGACGGCTCGGAGGGTGACTGCTTCGCCATCCCTCTCGATCCCCAGATCCACCGCGCGTCCATCCTCCAGGGCGCTCACGGCGTCCCTCAGCTCCCCGAAGCTCGCGACCGGGCGTCCATCGATGGAGACGATCCTGTCGCCCGGCCGGACGCCGGCGTGTTCGGCGGGAGAGCCGGGGTGGACCCCCTGGACGTGCACCCCTTCCGCCGCGTCCACCGAGACCCCAAGGCGCGCCCGTCCGCCGAGCGGCCCGGAGCCGAAGGGCCCTCCCTCCCCGCCGAAGACGCGGCGGAGCTCCTCCCCGTCCTCGCCGAACAGCCCCTCCAGGCCGCTGTCCTTCCCGAGCACCCGCTCCAGGGCCTCCCGCAGCTTGAGCGGGTCGAGTCGCCCGTCCTCGCCCAGGATCCGGCGGAAGTCCAGTGCCAGGAAGTCGCCGCCGGGGGGCGGCGTGAACGGCGGTCGCGTCTCGGCATCGGCCGTGTCTCCCGCCACCCCGCAGAGCAGCCGCACGATGGCCTGCATGGCCGCGGCGTCCACCTTCTCCGGGTCGTCCGTCGCGCGATGGTAGTCCGCGTGCAGGCCGGTGAAGAGGAAGAGCACGGGGACGTCGTGGCGCAGGAAGGAGGCATGGTCGCTGTTGGGAAGCATCCAGTCTGGATAGGAGAGAAGGAGGCCCTCCGCCTCGCGGTGCCTCTCGACCAGGTCGCGGAACCCAGGGCTGGTGTTGGTGCCGTAGCATGCCACCTCTCCGCCGTCGCCCCGTCCGATCATGTCCAGGTTGATCATGAGGACCGTGTTCGCGAGGGGGAAGGCCGGGTGCTCCACGTAGTGGGACGAGCCCAGGAGGCCCTTCTCCTCCCCATCGAATGCAATGAAGACCAAGGTGCGCCTGCGGGGGCCCGTCGTCGCGAAGGCCTCGGCCAGCTCGAGTATCCCCGAGGTTCCGGAGGCGTTGTCGTCGGCGCCGTTGTGGACCTTCCCCCGACCACCCGTGAGGCGATCCAGGGCCTGGAAGGAGTGCCCCAGCCCCACATGGTCGTAGTGGGCACCCATCACCACGACCTCGGCCGCCAGCACCGAGTCCGAGCCAGGGATGCAGCCGACGACATTGCGGCAATCGGCGCCGCTGGCCCGGAAGGCCTGAAACCAGCCCCCGCCGTCGCCGCAGGGACGGAGTCCGTAGGCCGCGAACTCGGCGGCGATATAGTCCGCCGCGGCCTGCCCTCCCGGGGTCCCTGCCTCCCGCCCCGCCAGTTCGTCGCTCGCGAGGAAGTCCACGTGGGCCTTCAACTCTCCGGCCGTGATGCTGTCCGCGGCGGGGTCGGGGAAGGCCAGGGCGGGCACGGCCACGGTGGCCACGCCCAGGGCGGACAGCAGGGATCGGGAGATGCGGAGCATGGGCTGCACCCTCCATGATGGTGGATCGGGCGCTATACGTCGCTTCGCGGCCTGGCGTTGGATCCGGGCCGTTCCGCACGGCGCTTGACCCGGCGGCGGGCGCTGCCTATAGTCCCCCTTGGTCGCGCGGAGAGGTGTCCGAGAGGCCGAAGGAGCACGCTTGGAAAGCGTGTGTGTGGGTAAAACTGCACCGCGGGTTCGAATCCCGCCCTCTCCGCCAGCGTCGTGCTGCCTCACCCGCCGTGCGTAGTATCGCCATGGCGTGGGGCCCCACCACAGTTCGTGGGGAGATCCCGCGCCTGCCCTGAACCTTGCCGCCCCAGCCGGCCTCCTCGGCCCCGGATCGTCGGGCATGGCCCTTGACAGGATTCCGGGTGGAAGGGGCGTGACATGCAGACCTACACCGAGATCCTGCGCGGGGCCCTCAACGGTCTTTCGGAGGACGTGCAACAGGCCATCCGGACCCGGATCCCACACTACCGCCAGGTGAGCCCGGCCAGCCTGACCGTCAATGTGGAAGCCCTCCTGATGGCGTTGCTGCGCTACCTGGAAACGGACCAGACCGACGAGGTGGAGGCGGTGGCGCGTTCGGTGGGAGAAGAGCGCTCCGCTGGACCGCTCACGCCAGGGGATGTCATCGCGGCGATACACCTGTTCGTCCCCGCGGCCAGGGCGGCGATAGCCAGGGCCTGTGGTTCCGACGAGGGGGCCTTGATGGCCCACCTGGTGGCCCTCGACGGCCGCATCACCCCCCTCCTGTCGCGGGTGGTGGACGTGATACATGGCTGCTATGCCGACCGCCTGCGGCAGGCTCACGACGCGCTTGCCGTGGCCAACGCGCGGCTCCACGAGGTCTCCGAGACCCTGGAGCGGAAGGTGCGCGTGGCCCAGCAGCTCGTCCATACTCTGGAGGTCCTCCACGCCCGTACCCTGGAAGCCCTGCCACCTGGCCTGCTCCTGGTCTCGGAGCCTGCAGGGGAGGTCCTCCTGTGCAACCGCACCATGGCCGAGTTCCTGGGGCTCCCGCAGGACGCGGCGCTGGGGCGCGACGCGAGCGAGGTCCTCTCGGAAGTAGCCGGGTTGGAGCTCGGCCGGCTGCGCGAGGAGGTACGCGAGCACGGGCGGATGCAGCCAGCCCTCGTGCGGGTACGCCTGCGGGGCGGCTACTACCGGAGGGTCCACGTGCGCGCCTCCCGCTTCGTGGGGGTGGACGGCCGCGTGGCGGGAACCCTGCTGGCGCTGGACGACCTGACCGGGGTCGCGCCCTAGCCCGCCAGGGAGTTCCACGAGGCCAGGGCGGAGCCCAGGCCCAGCAGTCCCAGGACGAGCCCGATGGCAAGGCGCTCGTTCCGTTCCAGCCAGTGGAAATGGAAGTGGTCCATCCCGTGCGAGGTGGCCAGGGCCAGGACCACCGTGGCCGCGAGGCTGGACAGGGTCACAAGGAGTGCCAGCAGGCCCAGGGTGGTCCAGCCCATTCCCCCGGCCGCCAGGAAGACAGGGGCGAGCTCAGCGCATGGAGCCAGCGTTGGGACTGCCACCAGGGAGAGTGTCGTCTCGCGCTCCGGGGTCTCGTGCGAGGCATGGTGGTGACCCCGTGCGTGTTCCCGATCTCTCACCCCCAGGGAGAAGTAGACCGCCCCGACCAGGAGCAGGAGGCCGCTCCCCAGAAGACCGCCCATACCCTCCGCGTCCCGCATGCGTGTCACAACGTGGTGGCCGGCCCAGGCTGACGCGAGACAGAGCGCCAGGGTAGAGGCCAGGTGGCCCAGCCCCGCCACGACGACCAGGGCTGCCAGGCGACGCCGGTTCCAGCCCTGGGCGCGGGCCACCAGGACGAACGGGAGCCAATGGGTGGGGAGAACGGCGTGGAGCAGGCTGAGGGCGACGGCGCCGACGACCCACACTCCCATCGCCTCGGGTGCCGAGGGGGCTGCCATGGCCGCCGCACCCTACACCGGGCGCAAGGGCCACGCAACGCCGCATTGACTTGGATCCGGCCAGTGTATAGCATTCGCCCCACGACTTCTCGGTCGTGCTAGATGGGGAGCCAGCGGTACCCTGTGACCTGCAATCCGCTATAGCAGGATTGAATTCCCCTTCGAGACGTTCGCCTCGTGCGGTGACGGGACTGGCAAGTGGCGTAGATCGCCGGGTCCTCTGCAACGGGAGGGTGCGAACCTGGTCAGGGGCGGAAGCCAGCAGCCATAAGCACTCTCTCCCGTGTGCCGGAGGGTCGCCTGGCGGGAGCCGGCTACCGGGACCGGCCCGGACGGGCGGCGTCGGAAAGGGGTGCACGACCGAGTCTTTTCAACCTCCATCCCGGGCAGCACCGGAGCGGAGGCGGGGGCAACCGCTGGAGCCTTGAGCCAGAGCGCGTATCAGTCCCTGGCGCTGAAGTACCGCCCCCGGACCTTTTCGGACGTGGTAGGCCAGGCGGCCGTGGTGGACTCCCTGCGGGGTGCCGTGCAGAGTGGCCGAGTCCACCCGGTGTACCTCTTCTGCGGACCTCGCGGGGTGGGCAAGACCTCGCTGGCGCGGATATTCGCCAAGGCATTGAATTGCCCGCGGGTCCACGAGGGCGACCCCTGCGGCGAATGTGAGGTCTGCTCCGACATCGCCCGGGGATCGCACCTGGACGTGGTCGAGATCGACGGGGCCTCGAACAATTCCGTGGACGACGTGCGCCGCCTCCAGGAGGGGGTAGGCGCGGTCTGCGCCCGCCAGGGGTCCCGCTTCAAGGTCTACATCGTGGACGAGGTCCACATGCTCTCGGGGGCCGCCTTCAATGCCCTCCTCAAGACACTGGAGGAGCCCCCTCCCCACGCCCGCTTCGTCTTCGCCACGACCGAGCCGCACAAGGTCATGTCCACGGTCCTCTCGCGTTGCCAGCGATTCGATTTCCGCCGCGTGTGCGTCAGCGACCTGTTGGGGCGCCTGAATGCCGTCTGCGCCGCCGAGGGTCTGGAACCCGAGGAGGGGGCCCTGGCCGAGCTGGCGCGCGCCTCCGATGGGAGCCTGAGGGACTCGGTGGTCCTCCTGGACCAGGTCTACAACCTGGGGGGGAGGCGATTCGGGTGCAACGACGTGGCTGAGTCCCTGGGCAAGATGCCCCAGGACGAGGTGGACCAGGTCCTGAACGCGGTGGATTCCGGGGATGACGGGATCGTCCTCCAGGCCGTGCATCACCTCGTGGAGCGGGGACTGGACCTGGGGGCATTCCTGGATGGGGGCATCGAGACCCTGCGGTTGACCCTCGTGGCGGGGGCCTGTGGCCAGGATGGCCCACTCGCGGACGAGGACCCGGGGCGAATTCAAGACTGGCAGGCGCGCGCGAAAAGGATGGACGCCGACACCATCCTTGCCCGGATCGAGGTTCTGGTCGAGGCCCGGCGGGCGTTGCGCCGGGGCGAGGACGGCCGACTCTCCGTGGAACTGGCCCTCCTCACCCTCTCCAGGCTGGGACAAGTCATGGATGTGGCTCACCTCGCGGACCGCCTGGCCGCCCTGGAGGGGCGCTGGCCAGTCGGAGCACATGCCGGGGCATCCACGGATGCTCCCGCTGTGGGGCGCAGCGAGGTCGCCAATGATTCTCGGAACAGCCCTTCCGTGGCCCGAGCGCATGCTGTAGGAGCAGGCCTGGAGCACGTTCTGGGCAGGTGGGAGCAGGTCGTGGGCGCGGTGCGCAGGGAGTCCGGCTCGCTCGGTTCGCTACTGCAGTCGGCCCGACCCATGGCGGTGGTGGAGGGGCGGCTGAGTCTGAGATTCCAGAATGCGTTCACGCTGGATCAGTTCCGGACGGCTCGGGGGGCCGAGGCCGTGGAACGCGCTCTGACATCGGCCCTGGGCCTCGGGCTGAGGGTGGATTCCGAAGCCGCCCCGGCTGCGCCCAGGGCCGGATCGGAGCCGCCGCCATTGGATCCAGTTGGTCCAGACATCCGGAGGAATCCTCTCGTCAATCAGGCGGCTGAACTCTTTCCGGGTAGACTGACGAGGGTAGAGCGTGTCGGGCCCAAGGAGGAGGGAGCACAATGAGCGAGCAATCGGAGATTGCGAGCGAGTCATGACAGGACCCGACATGGGCGCCATCGTGAGACAAGCCCAGAAGATGCAACGCGAGATGACCCGCCTCCAGAGCGAACTCAAGGAGCGCGTGGTGGAGGGCGAGGCGGGGGGGGGGGATGGTCAAGGCCCTAGTCAACGGGCAGCAAGAACTCCTGACCCTGCGGATGGACCCCCAGGTAGTCGACCCGGAAGACCTGGATATGTTGCAGGACCTGGTGGTGGCGGCTGTCAACGTCGCCCTGAAGAAATCCAGGGACCTGGCCCAGGCGGAGATGTCCAAGGCGACCGGAGGATTGCGGCTTCCCGGTCTGTTCTGACCCGGGGCGGGGATCGAGGGCGACGTCCATGGCGAATGCCTACACCGAATCCATGAATCGCCTCATGGTAGAGTTCGCCCGCATCCCCGGTATAGGCGAGAAGACCGCCGAGCGCTGCGCCTACCACATCCTGAAGGCGCCAAGGGACGAGGCCATGAAGCTGGCCTATGCCATCCGGGACGTGAAGAACAACATCCGCCACTGCGGCATTTGCTACAACATCGCCGAGTCGGAGCCCTGTGCCATCTGCGCGGACCCGGCCCGGGAGGCGGGCCAGGTGTGCGTGGTGGAGCAACCCCGGGACGTCATCGCCTTGGAGAAGGTCGGCGCGTACCGCGGGAGGTATCACGTCCTCATGGGGGCCCTGAGTCCCCTGGACGGGGTGCGTCCGGAGGACCTCTCCGGCGAAGCCCTGCGGAAACGCGTCGAGTCCGGCGGCGTCGAGGAGGTCATCCTCGCCACGAATCCTACCCTCGAGGGCGATGCCACGGCGCGCTTCCTCCAGGACCTCCTGGCCCCGACCGGGGTGCGCCTGACGCGCATCGCCCGGGGGATCCCCAGCGGGTCGAGCATCGAGCACGTGAGCAAGACCATCCTCGCCGACGCCCTGGAGGGACGGCGACCGGTATCGCCGTGAACATGAACCGGTCCGGGCGCGGCGCGTCCCATGGATGTGGGTGAACCCCAGATGAGTCCCGTGCCGTGCGATCCCCGTTCCTCCCTGGTGCGCCTCGTGGGCCCCTACCGGCGCCGCCTCACCGTCCGCGAGACGATGCGCGGGGCGGCCCTCGGGGGGGCGGCCGCCCTGGCCCTGGCGGCCCTGGTCCTGGGAGTGGGCCGGCTGTGGGCAGTGCCGCTCGTGCCGCCGGCCTCGGCGACGCTGAGGGATGAGCCCCGGCAGGTGGCCCTGCTCCTCGCATGCGCCCTGGCCGCGGGGGCGGCCATCGGGGCCGCGGCCGCACTGACGAGACGTCCGGGTCTGAGGGCGGTCGCCCTGTGCGTGGACCGGCGCGCGGGCCTGGAGGATCGGCTGAGCACGGCCCTGGACGTCAAAGTTCTGGCAGTCACGGCCCTGGGCCACGCGGCCGCGGGCGAGCCGCTCGCCGGGCGGCTGGCGGCCGAGGCGGCCCGGCTCCTGAGGTCTAGCCCCCCGTCGCGGCTCTTTCCCCTGACGGGCGTCCGCCTCCTGCGGTGGCCCGTCCTCGGCCTGGCGGCGGCGTTCCTGGTGAGCCTCGTCCCCCCCATGAGCTGGGGCTCGCCGCCGCCGGCCCGGGAGCCGGTACGGCTCAGCCCCGAGACGGTGCGGGAGCTGGAGGAGGAGGCCGAGGAGCTGGAACGCTGGGGGCGGTGGCTCCAGGACGAGGAGGCGGCCCGGCTGGCCGCCGAGATGCGCCGCGCGGCCGAGGCCCTGGGGCGCGGGGACCTGACGCGGCAGGAGGCGGCGGCCCGCCTCTCGGAGCTGGAGCGGCGCACGGTGGAGGAGCGGGACCGGCGTGATGCCGCGCGGGCGGCGGCGGAGGCCTTCGCCCGGGCCGTGGAGGAGGGCGACCCGTTCGTCCCCGAGGCGGGCCGGGCGGGGGAGGCCGATCGCGCGGGGGCGACGAGAGACGAGGGCGAACCCCGTTCGCCGGGTGAACCGCCGGGCGACGAGGCCGGGGGGCGGGT
>JACQVX010000131.1 GCA_016209495.1 Planctomycetota bacterium | reverse complement strand
GCTCGCGGCGCGGGCGCGGGGGGGCGGGGGGCGGGGCGGGCGCCCCGCGGGGGGACGCCGCGCGGCCCGGGGGCAGGATGCCCGGAGGGGGGTCGGTGGAGGGCGGTCCAGAGCCCCCAGGCCGCGAGGAGGAAGAAGAGCGCCCCTATCAGGCGGGGCGCGAGTCGTTGCCGTTCGTTCACCAGGGCATGATAGCCCGAGCCCGCGCCTTAGTCGCCGTAAGACAATCACTGCTACATTCGCCGCGCCCACGGGCCTGTCGCCGGCAGGCCCTCCCGCCTTGCGCTTCGCGCAAGGCGGGGGCGCGGGGCTGCGGCGGCGCGATGCGTCGTCGCTCGTCGTCGGAATAGCGCTCCGTTGCTATTGCTCCTCCTCGCTCCTAGCCTCGCGCCGCCTCGCTCGGCCTCGGTGTTCACGCAGTGATTGTCTTACGACTCCTTACCCTAGCGGCTCACCCGCAGGGTCGAGTTCACCAGGGTCTTCGCGTAGTAGGGCTTCTGCCAGGAGGTCAGGATCTTCCGGTACTTGAAGATGAAGAGCTTGGCCTCCAGGGCGATGTCGGCGTAGGCCCGCACGGTGATCTGGGCGTAGGTGTGGACCCGGTCCGGGTAGACCTCGATCTCGAAGGGGAAGTAGCCCTGGAGCGGGAGGGCCTGACCGCTCACGCCCAGGTAGGCCACCGAGACGCCCACCGCGGCGGTCACCTCCACCCCGATGCCGAACTTGGAGTGGACGTAGGCCTTGTAGTGCCGGCCTCCCTCGAGGTAGAGGCCGGTGCCCGGCCGGACCTCGGCGGTGGCCAGGGCCGCGGCCCGGACGTAGACCGGGACCGGGCCCACGAAGATCTGGACGCCCACCCGGGCGAAGGTGAGGGTGCGGGTGATGCTGTAGAACACCCCGAAGTGCTGCCAGCCGATGTCCAACCCGACGGAACGCTTGAAGCCCGAGTCCTGGATCCCCCTCCTCGAGTCCCCGTCTACCCGGGCCGAGACGCCGCCCGCCCGGAACGTGCGGTCGAGGACGGTCACTCCGGCGGCGGTGCTGTGGGAGGAGTCGCGATTCGTCCCCGCGGTGTCCGTGAGGACCCAGGTCACCACCTGGGCCCCGATGGTCGAGTTCCCCGTCCTGTCGGTCTGGGACCGGAAGACCCGGGTGTCCTGTGCGGCCCCGGCGGGGGCCGCCGGCGCGAGCAGGGCGGCGGCGAGACCCAGGACGACGGCGCGGCGTGCGATGGAACGGTGTCCCCTCATCTTGACTCCCTCCTGTGCGGGGGGAGGAGCGCAAGGGGGTGGACCCTCCGGGGCGGGCTGGAGCTACTGGGGTTGCGTCGTCACGGGCCCGTCGGCGCGCCGACGATGACGGGCCATGGTCATCGAGGGGCCGAGGGGACGCCCAGCTCCCACCACGCCCGCCAGGCCTCGGGGTCCTCGCCCAGGTCGCCTCCGACGCGGCGCTCCAGGATCCGGCGCGGGGTCTCGTGGACCCAGGGCGTGGGAGGTGTGGCGAGGTCGGCTATGAGGGCGCTCACGGGGGTGTCGTCGCCCAGGGCGATGAGGGCGGCCGCGGCGCGCCACCGCTCGGAGGGCTCCGGGTCCGAGAGCATCCGGTAGAGGACGGCCCGGCCTGCGCCGTCGCCCAGCCGGGCCAGGGCCACGGCGGCGTAGCGGCCCAGGTTCTCGGGCTCCCGTCCCAGGGCCTCCCGGAGGGGTCCCACGGCGCGGGCGTCCCCCACCAGGCCCAGGGCGACGGTGCATTTGGCTCGCGCCAGGGGACTCCCGGAGCCCAGTCCGTCCAGGAGCCACGGCACCGCCGGCTCCCCCTGGGCGGCCGCCGCGGCCAGGTCCGGCCACGCCTCGAAGGGTCTCTCCTGGATCCGCAGGTGCGGGAAGACGGCCAGCAGGGCCGCCATGACCAGGGCCTGACGGAAGACCAGGGTCGCCGCCGCGGCGACGAGGACCGCGAGCGGACAGGCCCTACGCCAGCCCGTGGCGGCGCCTCATGTCCAGGACGACCCGGGCCACCACCTCCACGGCCTGGTCCACCTCCTCGGCGGTGGTCTCGCGCCCCAGGGAGAAGCGAACGGAGGAGGTGGCCACCTCGGGCGGGGCCCCGATGGCCGCCAGGACGTGGCTCGCCAGCATGGCCCCGGAGGCGCAGGCTGCCCCCAGGGAGGCCTGGACCCCCTCCAGGTCCAGCCGGGCCAGGAGGACCTCGCCGCCCAGGCCCGGGAAGCCGATGCTGGCGGTGTTGCAGGTGCGCGGGGCCGAACGGCCGTGGACCACGCACCCGGGGAGCCTCTCGACGATGCCCTCCTCCAGGCGGTCGCGCAGGGCGGCCAGCACCGCCGGGTCCAGGAGGGCCCCCTCGGTCACGAGGTGCGCCGCCTCGCCGAAGCCGGCGATGCCCGGGACGTTCTCCGTCCCGGAGCGGCGACCCCGCTCCTGGCCGCCACCCAGCATCATCGGTGCGAGCTCCACGCCGCGGCGCACGTAGAGGGCGCCGGTCCCCTTCGGGGCGTAGACCTTGTGGGCCGAGAGGGAGAGGAGGTCCACGCCCCACGCCCCCACGTCCACGGGGAGCTTGCCGAAGGCCTGCACCGCGTCCGTGTGGAACAGGACACCGCGCCCGCGGCAGAGGCGGGCCGCCTCCGCCACGGGCTGCACCGTCCCCAGCTCGTTGTTGGCCGCCATGAGGGAGCAGAGGGCCGTGTCCGGTCGCAGCGCGGCGTCCAGGCTCGCCGGGTCGACCCGGCCGTCGGGGCCGCACGCCACGCGGCTCACCTCCCAGCCCTCGTGGGCGAGCCGCTCGCAGGCGGCGAGGACGGCGTGGTGCTCGATGGCGCTCGTCACCACGTGGCGGGCGCGGCCCGCGGCCGCGCGGGCGCGGGCCGCGCCCAGGACCGCCCAGTTGTCGGCCTCGGTGCCGCCGGAGGTGAAGAAGACCTCCCCCGTGCGGGCCCCGATGGCGCGAGCGACCCGCTCCCGCGCCCCCTCCACGACGTTGCGCGCGGCGGTCCCCCGGGCATGATACGAGTTGGGATTGCCGAAGGACTCGACGAGGGCGGCGCGCACCGCCTCCACCACCCGCGGGTGGGCCGGGGTGGTGGCGTTGAAGTCCAGGTAGATGGGGCCCTCGCGGGACATGGCGCCGCATCGTGTCGGCGCCTCCATGGCCTGTCAATGAGGGGCCGCGAGCGGCCAGGGGCCGCGCAGGGGCTCCAGCTCGCGGCGCAGGGCCTCGTGGACGCGGCCGTTCGTGGCCACGATGCAGGGTCCCTCCAGCCACGAGGCCCCCCCCTCGTGGTCCGTGACCTGGCCGCCCGCCTCCTCCACAAGCAGCGAGCCCGGGGCCTTGTCCCAGGGGGCCAGGTGCAGCTCCCAGAAGCCGTCGTGGCGTCCGGCCGCCACGCAGGCCAGGTCGATGGAGGCCGAGCCCCCGCGGCGCAGGTCGCGGCAGGCCATGACCAGGCGACCCCAGTTCGCCACGTTGTCGTCCGGGGTCCGGTTCCGCTCGTAGGCGAAGCCGCTGGCCAGGAGCGCGTCTCCGAGGCGCTCGGTGTCCGAGACCCGCACCGGCGCCCCGTTCAGGAGGGTCCCGCCCCCGCGGCGCGCCGAGTAGGTCTCCCCCAGGCGCGGGGCGTGGACGACCGCCACCTCCACGCGGCCCGGCGGGACGCGGACCAGGGCCAGGGCCACCGAGTAGGCCGGCAGGCCGTGGGCGTAGTTGGTGGTCCCGTCCAGGGGGTCCACCACCCAGGTCCAGCG
>JACQVX010000125.1 GCA_016209495.1 Planctomycetota bacterium | reverse complement strand
GCAGGGGCAGGGGCAGGGGCGTTCACCGTCAGTACCGGCGATTGGGCCGCGGCGATGCCGAGGACCTCCAGGCCGAGCGGGCCGCTCACCGCGGTGGCGGGGACGCTGACCTCCACGAAGGTAGCGGACGGCACGCCCCCGTGGCCGCCGGAGGTGGCCGTCGCCGTGACGGTGCCGCCGGAGGCAGCGGGGAAGACGAGCTTCACCTGGTCCAGGTGGAAGATCTCCAGCCCCTTGCCCTCGATGCGCAACGGGTCCCCGGGCGAGACGGTCGAGGGGTGGAGGGCGCTGAGCTCGGGCGCGGCCAGCACCTCGAGGGCGCGAGGCGCGGAGACGAGGCCGGAGTGCTCCACAGTCACGTTCAAGCGGCCGGCCGGGGACCCGGCGGGGACCGTGAAGCGGATGAGCGCCGTCTGGACGCCAGAGACCCATGCCATGGGCTGATTCCCGTAGACCGTCTGTATGGCTGCGGTCCGGCCGTCCACGCGGACGGTGTGACTCGAGAGCTGGGCCACCAGGCCCGTGGCTCCCAGGGCCACCTCCTGGCCGGCGATGGCCGCCGGCGGGGTGAGGAAGTCGATGGCCGGCGCGGCGGCCGCGACGGGAGGGGCGGGTGAGCCGGCCAGCGCGGGGAGCACCTGCAGGGCGTACGGCGCGCTGCGCACGCCCAGCACCTCCAGCACCAGGTCGCCGGAGGTCGCGGCCGCGGGGAGGGTGAAGCGCAACACGCCGGTACGGTGGGCCGGGGACCAGCCGGCGAGCTGGCGCGGGCCGTTCAAGAGCGGGAGCGGCGCGCCGGCCAGGGCAAGGCGGTGGTTCGCCAGCGTGCCGTCCAGTCCCACGGCGGTCAGCTCGACGTCCGTCCCGGCGGCGGCCGGGTCGGGGTGGACCGAGATGATGATCGGAGGCCCCGCCGGAGACGGGACCGGTTGGGGGGCCATAGCGATGACGGTATAGACCGGCCCTTGCACCGTGTGGCCCCCGGCGGTGACGGCGACCGGGCCCGTGCGGGCGCCGGCGGGCACCCACACCCGCAGCAGGGCGGCGGTGGCGTTCACCGGCGTGGTGGGGGCCCCGCCGAAGTTCACGGTGTTGGCGGAGGGCAACGGGTCGAAGCCCGTGCCGTGGATCTCCACCAGCGTTCCCACCGGCCCGCGATCCGGGTTGAGGGCATGGAGCGCCAGGGATGCCGTGCCGGCCGGGCCCACCACCGTGGTCGGGGCCTGGACCGTCTCCGTGCCTCCCCGCCGCTCACACCCAGGACCGCCCGCCAGCGCCAGGCTCAGACCCAGCCAAAGGACGCACAGACGACCGTAGACGCATTCCATGGTTGGCCCTCCAGCCCATGTCTCCGGCCGGCGGGAGGCGCGAAGGGTTGGCCCGGTGGCCGCGGGCCGCCCAAGTCCATGGGGAGTCAGATCGGGCGAAGGCCGGGCATACGGCGGCGCGGTGTCGCCGGCGGGCGACTCCGAGACCCGTTGTCCCCAACTCCTGACACCACCGCCGCGCTCAGGCGGTGCCGAGACGCCGGGCGTCCTCGCACAGTTTCCGTCGCTCCGGCGTGGCCAGATAGGCCTCGCGATACGGGGCGGGGGTCCAGTGCCACAGGCGCCGGAGGGTGCCGAGCGCCCTAAGGGCCGAGCGTCTGGCGTCCTCCAGGCGGCCCGAATCCTCGTGGCAGAGGGCCAGCTCGCGATGGAGTCGCCAGAACAGTTCCGGCGGGATGGGGCGGCCGGGGCCTCCCAGGGCCAGGGCATGTTCGAGGACCCTCCGGGACTCGCGAAGCGCCCCGACTTCCCTCTCCATCCGGCCGCGCAGGAGACCGGCCGTGGCTCGATCAGCAACCGACCCTGAGCGGCCCCCGATGGCCTCCAGCTCGGAGAGGCTCGCGCTCGCGGCTGCGAGGTCCCCTTCCCCGAGGTGCGCCCGGGCCAGCCCGTCCAGACAGAACGCCAAGGTACTCTCTTCCCCTTGCCCACGGGCCGCCTCCGCGGCCCGTCCCAGCAGGCCTGCGGCCTCGTCCGGGTCCCCGGCCTCGAGAGCCAGGTGTCCCTCCAGGGCCTGCGCCAGGACGTCGTGGCTACGGAAGTCCAGCCCAGGGAGAAGCTCCTTCACGGCCGCGAGCTCGGCGCGGGCCGCCTCCGGGTCTCCCAGCGTCGTGTAGAGGAGGCTGAGGGAAAGGAGGGCGGCGCTGACCAGTGAACCGAGGCCGCTCTCCTGGGCGAGCCGCAGGCTCTCCCGGTAGCGAGGCAGGGCGGAACGATAATGGCCCCTCAAGGCGCGCAAGCTGGCGGCCGAGCGCAGGATCGAGGCCTCGCACTGGATGTCACGGCCATGCACCAGGGTCAGGGCACCGCGCAGGTGTCTCCAGGCCCCCCGCAGATCGCCCTCGTGATGGAGCGCCGACGCGATGTTCCTCCTCGCCTGGGCGATGGCCACCGGGTCCCCGTAGCCTTCCTCCAACCCCAGGACCTCCCCGAAGGCGGACAGGGCCTCACGGGTCCTGCCGCGCGTCAGCTCCAGGCCGCCGATGCGCCCCAGGACGTAGGCGATGTGCCGGGGTGCGGCCTCGCCGCGAACCGCGGCCAGGGCCCGGCGGGACACCTCCAGGGCCCCGGCGAGGTCTCCGCGGTACTCGAGGACGCGACCCTCCGCGGCCAGGGTCTGGGACATGCCCAGGGCGTCTCCGGCCTCCTCGAGGAGCGCGCTCCCCGAGGCATAGTCCGCCAGGGCCTCGTCGTAACGCTGCTCCATGCGCGCGCACTCCCCCATCTCGACGCGGGTGTACCCGGCCCAGTCCTTCCGCCCCTCCGCCATGAGGCGCCGGAAGGCCTCCTCCAGCAGGGGGCGAGCCAGGGCGGTCTCCTCAAGGAGCAGGTGCTCCCTGCCCAGGTGCTTGAGCGAGACCGTGAGGTGCACCGCGTCTCCCGCGCGTTCGAAGACGGTGCGCGCGGCCTCGAGGCACTCCACGGCCTCCCTGTGCCCTCCCTGGCTGGACCTCACCCTTCCCCGGGCCAGGAGCGCCAGGCCCACGAGGACCGCGTCGCCGGTCTGGCGGGCCAGGGCGAGCGCCTGGTCTGCCGCCTCCAGGGCCTCCTCGGACCGCCCGACGAAGAGGGCACTGCCGACGCAGAGGACGAGGAGGTCCACCCGCTCCCGCGGCGGGGCCCGTCCCATGCGCCGTAGGGCCTGCCGGCCCCAGACCAGGGCACGACCGGGGAGACGGAGTGTCCGGCAACGACGGGCCGCGGCCGCGGCGTAGCGGGCCGCCCGCCACCGATCCGAGGCCTCCAGGGCATGCCCTGCCAGGACCTCGATGTCGGGGTCGCCCGGGTCGATGCGCTTCGAACCGCGACGGCCGAGGAGCACCGCCAGGATGGCGCGGTGCAGCGCGACCCGGCGGCGCCGGGTGAGCCCCCCCAGGATGGCGCCCTGGAGCGCCGGCTGGGTCAGCGTCCAGCCACTCCCCTCCGGCGCCCAGCGCACGGTCCCCGAGCGGGCCAGGGCCGCGAGCTCGGCGGTGAGGCCCGCGAGGTCGAGGCCCGAGACCGCCCCGAGGAGCTCCAGGTCGCCCGGCCCCCCAAGGCAGGCCAGGGCCTCGAGCGCGGAGCGCGCCCCGGGCGGGGTGCGCACAAGGCGCTCGGCCATGAGCCGGCCGAGGGAGGCGCTCGTGCCCAGCCCTTCCAGGCGGCCACCGTCGAGGCGCAGGCGTCGTCCCGCCGCGACCAGGCAGCCGGTCTCGAGGGCGTGGCGCACCGTCTCCTCCACGTGCAGGGGGTTCCCCGCCGAGGCCTCGGCCGCCACCGCCGCGAGCCGTGCACCGGTCGCCTCCTCCAGGGGCAGCATGGACCGCACCAGGGTCTCTACCTCGGCGGGGGAAAGGGGGCCGAGGACGATGCGCCCCGCGCTACCGGTGCGTTCCGCCCCCTCCACCAGCCTCACCAGCGCCGCGGGGGCCTCCTCGGGACTGTAGGCCGCGACCAGGGCGAGCGACCCCACGTCACCCCTCAGACGGCCGCACAGCCCCATTACCACCTCCAGGGTCCCCTCGTCCGCCGCATGGAGATCGTCGAGGCACAGGACCGTGGGCCCGCGACGGGCCGACGCATGGAGGCGCCCCAGGAACTCGGCGTGGAGACCGTGGCGCACCGCCTCCGGGGAGGCCGGCCAGGCCGCTGGCGCGAGTGTCTCCTTCCACCGTCCACCGGCCAGGAGGGTCGGCAGGGGGAGGCCCGCGGGAGGCGCCGGGGCGGGGCCCCCCTCCCGGGAGGCCTCCAGGGCATCGATCAGGCGCTGGACCGGGGCGTATCCCCCAGCGGTCTGGGCCGCGCGCGCCTCGCACCAGAGGCCCCCCTCGAGCTGGACCCGGTGCCGCAGTTCCCGCAGGAGCCGGCTCTTGCCCATGCCGGAGGTACCCTCCAGGAAGGTCACCCGCACCCCGGCGGCCGGCGGCCGCGCCAGGACCCGAGCCGCCAGGTCCTTCAAGGTCGCGAGGGCTGCCTCCCGGCCCACCAGCGCGGGGGTACAGAGCCAGGCCTCGATGGCCGCCTGGGTGCGGATGGCCGGGCCGCCGGGGCGGTGGCCCAGGATGCGGTCGAGTTCCTCGCCGACCGCGCCGGCGTCCCGGGGCCGATCCGCGGGGTCCTTGGCCAACAGGGCGAGCACCAGGGCGACCATGGCGGGGGGAAAGTCCTCACGCCTGGGGGTGGGCGGCGCGGGCGTGCGATCCAGGTGGGCGCGCAGGACGTCGGCGGTGGAGCCCCCCTCGAAGGGAGTGCGGCCCGTCAGCACCTCGTAGATCGTGACCCCCAGGGAATAGACGTCGCTTCGAGGGTCCGGAGTTCGACCGAGGATGGGCTCCGGTGCCATGTAGTGGGGCGTGCCACGGACGGAGGGGAGGGGCCCGGTGGGCCTCCGGCTCGCCAGACCCAGGTCGCTGATGATCGCCCGCGGCGTGGGCCCGCTCTGGACCAGGACGTTGGGGGGCTTCAGGTCGCCGTGCAGCAAGCCCCGCGCGTGGATGTAGGCGAGGCCCCGGCAGACCTGCACCAGGAGGTCGGCGACGGTCTCCCAGGGGGCGTGCAGGGTCGCATCGAGCAGGTCGCCCCCCTCCACCCGTTCCATGGTGAAGCAGCAGCCATCGGTCCCGAGGTCGTGGAAATCATGGACCCGGATCACGTTGGGGTGATCCAGGGCGGCCAGGGCCTGGAACTCGTGGCGGAGGCAGGGCAGGAACTGCCCTGCCTCCACCGCCGGGGCGATGGTCTTCAAGGCGAGGCGCCGGGCGCTCAGGGCGTCCTCCACCTCGTAGACCGACCCCATGCCCCCCTCGCCGAGGGCCCGCACGACGCGGTAGCGCTCCGCGATGGTGTCGCCTGCCTTCAGGCGAGCGACCCTCAGCCCAATCGCAGGCAATCCGGATCGTTCAGGAAAAGCTGAGGGAGGCCGAAATCCACCGACTCCAGGTCCTTGGACAGGAGGGCCCTGCGTGCCCGGGACACCGCCACGTCCAGGGGCTGCGAGGCCTGCACGGCACGGAAGGTCTCCACCAGGAAGAGCCGCAGGGACTCGGCCTCCATGGGATAGGGGATGACCAGCGCCGCCGCCATCCCCTTGGCGAGGAGACCGCGGGCCAGGCCGCGGTAGGCCACCCCGTCCCCCCGGGGCGCCGTGGCCCCCACCCCGGCGACGAGCAACCGGGGGCCGCGAGGGCCGGCGAGGGTCTCCACGAGGCGGCCCACCGCCATGGGGTGGGAGACCCCGAGGCGCTCCATCAGGATGGAACCCCCGCCGCTGGAGACCGTGGTCTGGCCCAGGAGGACCAGGACGTGGGTGGCGTTCGCCCGCAGGGCCTCGGTCACCCGCTCCGGGTCCCCCTCCGCCACGAACCGCACCTCCAGGAGGCCTTCCCCCACCAGGTCCTCCAGGGCCTGCAGGAAGAGGCGGCGCTCCCGGGCCCGGTCCAGTCGGAACTCGGCCGGAAGGTCCGCGGGCGCCGCGACCGCCAGGAGGAGCTGGATCGGCAGCGGGATGGGGCTCGACTCCCGCCGCCGGAGGCCGGCCGGGAGGCGGGAGATGGGGGTGCGGTCCTCCACCGCGACGAAGTCCTTCCCGTTGGAGAGGAACTCCCAGGGGATGGCCTCCAGCTCCGTGGGCTCGATGCGAAGGCGCAGCCGGAGCATCCGGCCGGCCCGCATGGTGTCTCGCATCAGGGAGAGGACGGCGTTTCCGCTGTCCGAGGTCTCGCCGAAGATCTGCTCGAATAGCTGGAAGCCGAAGAGCTTCAGCTCCCCCCGCAACCTGGCGTCGCCCCGATCCGAGAGGGTCTTCAGCCGGTCCATGCGGCTGGCGATGCGCCGCACCTCGTCGAAGAAGGTGAAGTGCTCGCGGGCGATCTCCTCCCCGGCCTCCCCGCCACGGAGGATGACGTCGTAGGAGGACCGCGTGGCGTCCACGATGTGTATCTCGAGGTCGCGATACTGCATGGGCCGCGCAGGATAGCCTCCCCTCTTGCGACCGTCAACGCGGGGGCCTATCCTGCGCCTCCGGGCGCGAAAGACCACCATTGCCTGCGACGCCGGTCACGACCCTCGTCCTCTTCGACATCGACGGGACCCTTCTCCGTACCCGAGGCGCCGGGCGCCGGGCCTTCGAGGAGGCCCTCCAGGACGTCTTCGGGTGGCGGGACGGGGCGCTGGCCGGGGTTCGCTACGCGGGGGAGACCGACCCGGCCATCCTCGCGCAGGTCTGCCTGGCCCACGGGGAGGACGCGGCCTTCGCGCGGGCCCACGCGACGCGGGTCTTCGCGGCCTACACCCGCAGGCTCGAGGCCGCCCTGCGCGACCCGGCCTCGCGCGGCGAGGTCTTGCCCGGGGTTGTCGGGGCTCTCGACGCCCTGGACGCCATGGCGGGCCTCGGGGCCGTGCGCGTGGGCCTGCTCACCGGGAACGTGCGCGAGGGCGCCCGGCTCAAGCTCTCCGCCTTCGGGCTCTGGGGGCGCTTCGCCTTCGGGGCCTTCGGCGACGAGGTCGATGTGCGCTCGGACCTCTTGCCCCTGGCGGTACGCCGGGCCATGGACGGCGAGCCGGGGCCGGCGCGCTCGGTCGTGGTGGGGGACACGGCCCGGGACGTGGCCGTGGCGCGCGCCCACCGCGAGCGAGCGGTCGGTGTCTGCACCGGCCCGGCCTACTGCCGCTCGGAGCTGGTGGCCGCCCGCCCCGACGCCCTCCTGGAGAACCTCTCCGACACGGGGGCCTTCCTCGACGCCTGCGGGCTGGACGGCAGGTCTCGGCCACGGTGCAGGCCGACACGCAGCATCTCGCGGCCCTCCGGCGGCGGGCCGCCCTAGCCCTCACTTGGTCGTCATGGTGAAGGCCCCGTCCCAGTCCTCCCCCGGGGGGCTGGAGGCGAAGACGGTGCAGCGCGCCAGGTAGGTCTGCGAGGGCCCGTCCCGGGGGTCCGCCTCCAGGCAGGCCCGGAAGGCCGCCGCCGCCTCCTCGAACCGGAGGGCCCGGTAGAGGTCCAGGGCCGTCGCGTAGCGTTCGTGAAGCACCCGGCGCGCCTCGCTCAGCCCACCCCGGCGGGCCACCAGCTCATGGACCGGGACGGGCTGCGTCTTCCCCTTGACCCGGAGCAGGTCCAGGGGCCGGAACTCGTAGCGGTCCAGGGCCAGCGCGCGCGTGGACTCGCTCACCATGATGCGCGTCCCGAACTCCTTGTTGGCCCCCTCCAGGCGCGAGCCCAGGTTCACCGCGTCGCCCATGACCGTGTAGTTGAACCGGTGCTGGGAGCCCATGTTCCCGACGAGCATGGGACCGGAGTTGAGCCCGATGCGGGCCGTCAGGCTCGGCCCGCCGCGCGCGAGGACCGCCTCCCGCAGGACCGCGAGCCGCTCCTGGTTGCGCAGGGCCGCCTCGCACGCCCTGAGGGCATGGTCGGGCTGGGCCAGGGGGGCGCCCCAGAAGGCCATGATGGCGTCCCCCTCGTACTTGTCCACGGTCCCGCCCGTCTCCATGATCTGGTCCGACATGGCGGTGAGGTATTCGTTGAGGAGGGCCACCAGGGCCTCGGGCGGGAGGGCCTCCGAGATGGTGGTGAAGCCCGCCACGTCGCTGAAGAAGACGGTCAGCTCCCGGCGCTCCCCGCCCAGCTTCAGCGCGCCCGGGTCCTCGGTGACCTGGGCCACCACCTCCGGGTGCAGGTAGACCTGGAAGGCGCTGCGGATCTGCCGTTTCTCCCTCTCCTCCGTGAGCTGGCGGTAGGCCGTGATGCCGGCGAAGCAGGTGGCGAAGGCCACCACGGGACCCGCCACGTCCACCCACCACTGGGCCCGGTCGAAGGCGACGAAGGCTCCCCCCACGTAGGCCACGGCCGCGAGCAGCGTCCCCGTGGTGGAGTGGACGGGGCCGAGCCTCGAGGCCAGGAGCGTGGTGAGGAGCCCGGCGGCCCCGATGACGAGGAGGTTCGCCAGGGGCCCCGCCCGGTGTATGAAGGCCCCCTGGAGGATGGTGTTGAGCAGGTTGGAGTGCACCGAGACCCCGGCCATGGCCGGGTGCAGGGGGGTGTGCTTCTGGTCGGTACTGCCGGTGAGGGTCTCGCCGATGATGCAGATGCGTCCCTGGACCAGTTCGCGCAGTCGGGCCGTGATGACCCGCTCCTTCTCGATGTTGGCCGCCAGGTAGCGCAGGGTATCCGCCGCGTCCTCGAGGTTGGACGCGAAGGGCGAGTCCTCCGGCACCGGCGGGGCCTGCGCGGCAGCCTCGCCGATCATCTCGTGGACGCGCGTCTCCCTCTCCCGGAGCTTCTCCTCCAGCCGGGTGCGCTCGGCCGGGTCCGTCGCGGCGCCGAGTTCCGCGCGCAGGGCGGGGAGGCGCTCCGTCATCGCATGCACCAGGCTCGCCAGCCGGCGGCCGTACTTCACCACCGTGGTCCGGGTCACGTCGTCCGCCGGGACGTGGTGGATCCCCTTCCCCCCGAGGCTCTCGGCCAGGGCGTCCAGGTCGGCGAGCTGTCGCCCCCCGATGAAGGCGCGCAGTTCCTGGATCTCCACGAGCTGATAGAACGGGAGGTGCTTGCCGAAGAGGGTGACGAAGGGTTGTTCCGGGGTCCCGGCCCAGTCCAGGAGGACCCCGCACTCGGCGTCCACGGGGATCGTGATGGTCCTCTCCACCGGCCGCGTGGCCCGGAGGCGGACGTGGTGGCCGGGGCGGATCTCCACCCTGGAGAGGTCGGCCCCCAGGTGGTCGCAGAGGGCGCGGAAGGCGAGCTGGGGGTAGAGCCGCCCGCGGTAGGCGCTGAAGAGCCGCACGCGGCGCAGGACCCCGTCCACGGGGTCCGGGGTGATGGAGACGTAGCCCGAGGCCCGCGCCGCGTCCAGGAGCTGTGGGAGGGGCGGGAGGATCTCGCGAGGCTCCACGAGGCCCCAGGCCGGGTCCGGCTCGCCGGCCGGGAGGGGGACCGCGTGGCGCTGCCGGACCAGGACGGCGGACCGCGTCCGGTCGTAGGCCCGCTCGACGATCTTGACATCGTCGGTCTCATGGGCCACCGAGACCCCGGGGAGCAACTCCCCCTGGACCGTCTCGAGGTCCACGTCGGGGCGCTCGGCCAGCAGGGCCTCGATGCGCTCCATGGCCACCGACCGCTTGAGGGTGGTGAGCCGTACGTCGACCCAGTCCTCGGCCAGCCCTAGCCTGGCCGCCACGGTCGCGGCGCGGGCGGCCAGGTCCCGCTGGAGGTAGGTTCGTACGGCGTCCTCGTCCGCCTCCCCCTCTATGTGCCCGGCGGCGCGCGCCGGGGTATGCTCCAGGCTGAAGGGGAGGTAGACGCGGCCCGAGGCGCGGATGGCCCGCTCGAAGGCCTCGTCGTGGTCCGTCACCGCCTGTCTCAGGTCTCCCTGGATGGACTCGCGCGCCCTGTCCAGCTCCGCCAGGAACTCGCCTCCCGCCTGGGCCAGGTCGCTGAACCGGCGCGCGACGTCCGCCACGAGCTGGCTTCGAACCCGCTCCCTGTCGATCTCGTTCTTGGATGCCTCGGGGAACTCTACGTCGAAGAGGATGGACTCCGCCCCCGCCTCGCTCAGGGAGTCCAGGGCGTGGGCGTAGCGGTCGCGGGTCCAGGGGAACTGGCCCAGGCGCTCCACGGAGAGGTCGTCGATGTCCACATGGACGATGCGGTCGCTGGTGGGGACGGGCCTTCGGCGGGCGAAGCGCTGGTCCAGGAGGGCGTTCTCGAACCGGGCGTAGGTCGCCGTCCCGCTCGCGGCCATGACGGCCGCCGTGGCCGCCAGCCCGATGAGCAGGGGCGCCCTCGGCCGGGCCCGCACCCTGGGGCGAGGCTGGGCGGCACCTTCGACCATCGCGGCTCGCCCCAGGGCGAGCCCTACTTCTTGAAGACCACCAGCTTGGTCTTGTTGGTGACCGCGAAGTCGTCCGCCGCGCCGCTCCCCACCGAGAGGGTGGCCACGTCGTGGGCCCCCTGCCCGGTCCTGTACTGGATGCGCACGGCGGAGAAGCCCCTCCAGGGCTGGCCCGTGGCGGACGTGTCCTTGCCCATGTTGCGATACACGCAGACGAGGCCGTCCGCGGTCCCCGCCCGGTCGCTGTTCGTCACCACCAGGTCCAGGTCCCCGTCGGCGTCGAAGTCAAAGGAACGTATCCGGGAGGGCCCGAAGCTCACGATGCCCGACGGGGAACCCAGGGTCTGGAGGTGGGAGACGGTCCCGATGGGGGCCCCGGCGGCGTCGTGGTCGTGGGCAAAGACCTGCAGCTCGTTGGTCTGGCTCCCGGCGAAGAGGTTCGGCCGGCCGATGCCCACCACGAAGTCGCCCACCCCCAGGCTGACGCTCCCGTCCTGGAACTTCGCCGCCTCCAGGTCCGAGGTGACCATGTTGGTGGCGGTGCCCAGGGTGATGGTCCGGCTGGTGAGCTGGGCCAGGGTACCGCTCCCGTTGTTGGCGTAGAACTCCACGCGGGTCGTGGCCGTCGTCTGGGAGAGCTGTTCCGTGGTGGCGACGATGACGTCGTCCACCGAGGTGTTGGCGGCGTCGATCTCCACGGCCCCGGCCCCGGTGGGGCCCGGAGAGGTGGTCACGTCCTGGCGGGGGCTCGCGAAGGTCTTGCCGGTGGACCCTAGGAAGGCCGAGAGGCTGCCCGTGGGGTTTCCCGGGGCGATCCCGTTGGCGGTGACGATGTCCGGGTCGCTGCCCGTGTCCAGGGTCGCCAACAGGAGGTCGTTGGGGTTGATGACCTCCCCCCCCAGGTCCAGGTTGTTCTGGAAGTCCGGGCCCGTGGCGAGGGCGGTCAGACCCCAGACGCCGGCGATCGGGGGCCCGTGCAGGAACGTCACCACGTCCTTCTTCTGGCCGGAGGCGCTGGCCAGGTTGTTCACGTTGTTCCGGTCGAAGACCAGGTCCCGGTTCCCGTCCTGATCCACGTCCGTCACCCGGATGTTCTGGGGGTCGAAGAGGTGATCGGTCGTGCTGGTGCCGCCGGTGTTCACGGGCGTGGCGAAGGCGTTGCCGGAGCTGTTGAAGAGCGCGGTCTGGAGGTAGTCGATGTCCACGTTCCCCGGCTGCTCGTGGTCCATGAGGGCCACCAGGTCATCCAGGGAGTCGCCGTTCACGTCCCCGGCGGCCAGGGCGATGGTCTCGTGCTTGGTGGCGCCGGTCTTCGTGTTGAGCGCGAGGTCCGTGGCGGTCCAGAGGGTCTCGGTCTGGAACCGCGCGATGGCGCCCTGGAGCCCGGCCTCCGTGGAGTTCTGGTCGAGGCCGTTCCCACCGCCGTCCTTCAGTCCGGTGCCCAGGGTGACGGTGAAGGTCTCACCGCTCTCGCCGAAGGCGGGGACGAAGGCCACGGCGGCGGCGCCCGGGAGGAAGGCGTCCTGGCCCGTGGTCACCGTTTCGAGGTTGCTCGAGGAGGCGCTCCCCGAGAAGCCCGTCCCGCTCACCACCGCGCTCACCGTGAGGTTGGCGGCCGCCGCCGAGTACTTCAGGGTGACCTCGCCCCTGCCCTGGGAGATGGCGACCGACGAGGTCGAAGGCGCGACGAAGCTCGCCCCGGCCGCCGTGACGGTGGCGGTCCCGTCGAAGCCGTTCGCCAGCTCGAAACGACGGTCGGTCACGAGGACCTGCAGCCTCAGGTTGGTGTCCGTCTTGTACTTGTTCAGCGAGCCCACCACGCCGATGTTCTCGGCGGCGATGAGGGCCTGGTTGGGCAGGAGGACGAAGACCCGGACGGGGCTCGCCCCCTGGGCCGCCGCGCGCGGGCTGCCCCCCACCGAGGTCTGCACCACGGTGCCCGGGATGTTCGTGGAGGTGCCGCTGGAAAGGGTCGCGTTGGAGAAGGTCATCGAGGCCGGGTCCATGGGCTCGGAGAAGATCGCCACCACGGAGGTGTCGGCGCGGATCCCGGTCACGGTGGTGGGCTGAGAGGCTGTGGGGGTGGAGGAGTCGAAGACGTTCAGCTTCTGGGCAATCAGGTTGTTCCCGCTCCGGGAGAAGGCGAACAGCTCGATGAGCTTCGGCGGGGTGGTGTCCGCGGCCCCGCCGCCGGTGGTGAAGGTCGCGGTGAAGGCCTGGGCCAGGGACTGCCCCTTCATGGACTTCACCCCGGTCGTGAGCGTGACCCGGTGCACGCGGTTGGGGTCCAGGTCCGCATCGGGGGTGAAGAAGAACTCCCGGAAGGAGGTCTGGACCAGCACACCCGTGAGGCAGACCCCCGTCGGGTCCACGGCCCCAGTGGAGGTGAGCCGGGCCAGGCGGAAGGTGAACGCGGTATTCCCACCGTGGACCGTGTTGAAGTCGAAGTCCTGGTTGAAGACGAAGAAGATCTTCGGGCGGATGGCCACACCGGTGGAGCCGGCGTTGGGCCGCATCTCGGCCACCTCGAAGGCCTCCGACTGGGCGGGCGCGACCCGCCCGAGGCCCGCTCGTCCACTCGTTCCGTCGCAACCGATGATGATGGTGAGCGCCCCGGCAAGCACCCACGCCAGGGACAAGGCGACCTTCCCGCTCCGCTCCCTCATGCGACCTCCTGTAGGCACGAATGAACCCCGCACCACCCGTCCAGGGGGGCGGACAATCTATGAAGGCCGCCCGGGCAAGTCAAGGGCAAAGGGGGTCCGGGCCTGCCCGGGAGAGGGGGGAAGATTCGAGTGGATGACGCCGGGGGGCATTGCTAGAATTCGCCCCCTCATTTCGCCAGCGGGAGCCCATCCTTTTCAGGACGCGCTCGCCTTTCAGGAGCAGCGATGGCCCATCACAGTTCGACATGGCGGGCGTGCGGGGCGGGGGCCATCCTATCCCTGGCAGCCCTGCCGGTCCTGGGGCAGGACCGGGACCTTCGCCGACGCGAGGTAGAGGCCAGCGAGGCCCTGCGTCTCACCGAGACGCTCCCGGAGGCCGATCCCCGTTTCACGGCCGACTACGGCGGGTGGTGGCGCGGCACCGGGACCAAGTTCGACGTGGCCAACCAGGAGGAGCGCCGGACCCTCCGTGAGAACGACCTCCGGGTGTGGGCCAGGCCCGCCCTGAGGAAGGGCTACGTCTACCTGCGCGGCCAGTTCACGTATACCGATTTCAACGCCGGGGACGCGCCGGACGGCGACGAGGACACGAGCTTCGGTCCCGAGTTCGACCGGGCCTTCCTGGGGCTGGACCTCTCTACCTGGTTCTCCGCCGACTTGCCCCGCGACGTGGAACTGCGCCTGGGCCGCCAGTGGTTCTCCGTGGGCAGCGGGACAGCCCTGGCCGACACCTATGATGGGGGTGAGCTGTCGGTGGAACAGGGGAATGCGGATTTCCGCGCCTTCGGGGCCTATACCATCCCGAGCCGGAACCCGGACTTCGACGGCTCCTTGCCGGGAGGGGACAACTCCTCCAACCGCGTCTTCAGCGGGGCGGAGCTTCGCTACAACGAGCTCTTCCTGGGCGACTCGCCCTACGTCTACATCGTCCTGGAACGGGACCGGAACCGGGAGCACCCGGACGACCCGAACCAGGAGTACGAATACAACTCCGAGTACGTGGGTTTCGGCTCGGACGGCAGCCTCCTGGTGGACAACCTGCGCTACATGGCCGAGTACGTCTATCAGAGCGGCCGCGGCTTCGCCGCCAACGCCCCGGGCCAGGAGCCCAACGAGCTCGAGGCCCACGGCGGCGTGGGCGGCCTGGAGCTCCTGTCGGAGGCCCCGCTGCACCCGGTCCTCTTCGGCCGGATCCTCCTGGGCACCGGGGACCCGGACCGGAACGTGATCAACAGCACCCTGGAGGGGCATTTCAACAAGGTCACCACGCGTCCGGAGACGGACCGTTCCTTCCAGTACTTCGGCTACCAGCAGACCGGCTTTGCCTCGTCTTTCCTCTTGACGAACCTCCAGGTCATCGCGGCGGGGGGGAGCATGCGGCCGCTGGAGTTCATCCCCTGGACCCGGGAGCTAGAGGCCGGCGTCACCTATTACCTCTACGAGAAGGTCCGGGAGGAGGGCGGGATCTCCGACGTCACCGCCACGCAGGTCGAGAAGGACGTCGGCCGGGAACTCGACCTCTACGTCAACTGGAAGGTGGCCAGCGACGTGACTGCCGGCCTGCTCATCGGGCGTTTCGAGACGGGGGATGTGTATCCCTCGCACGAGATCCGGGATTTCATGTCCGCCAACGTGACCATCGCCTTCTGATACTCGGGGGGCGGAACAATACTCGGGGGGGCGGCCTCGGCGGCGCCCCCCCGATGTCACCCCCCAATGTCCCCCTCGAGGGAAGCACATGTCACCGACGCGCCTCTCGTCCGGATTCGCCACACGGTCTTCGCTGGGCCTCGCGGCGGCTGTCCTTGCCGCCCTGGTGGCCCTCCTGGCGCCGTCTCCCGCCTCGGCCGACGCCGCCTACGTTCGCGTCCTGGTGGAGAGGGAGCATGCGACCCTCGCCGATGCGGTTCGCCTGGTCCACAGGCTGGACCTGGGCCGCGACGAGCGGAACTTCGAGGCCGGGCTGAACCGCCTCACCACCGAGGGGGTGGTCCTCACCGGCTGGGGCCGCGACGGCACCGAGCGCCTCACCCGGGATCGGCTGGCCTTCATGGTGGCGGAGGCGGTGGGATCGGGCGGTGGGTTCATGCGCCGGACCATCGGGCGCGTCGTCTTCCGCGAGCGATACGCCCTGCGCGACCTCCAGGAAAAGGGCATCGCGGCCGACGGGGCGGGGCGGGGCTGGGTCTCCGGGCCCGAGCTCATCGGGACCGTGGATCGGGCGGCACGGTGGAAGAAGGAGGGCAAGCGACTTCTGATTTCCGATGCCTCGGGTGGGTATGCCCCCCCCCGGATTCTCCCCGACATGCTGGCGTCCGACCGGGTTCCCGCAGGTCTGGCTACCCCTACGGTCCATGACGTCTCTCGCCTGGCTCGGTACATCGGACCTCCGCTGCCCGCCGGGATCCCCACGGCCCTGCGCGCCGGCCTGGCTCCGACCCTGGTGGCCCTGGCACCGCTCCAGGAAGGCCGGGGCGCCTTCGAGGGGGCATCGGGGTCCGCGAGCCCTGGCGACGAGGACGAAGACGAGGGCGACGATGCCGAGGGCCCGGGCGGGATCCCAGCGGAGGACACCTCGATACCCCCGGGGACGCGGGTCATCACGGTCCGCAGGGTGAACGGGGACGTCCAGGCCCGCCGGGCAGGGTCGGCCGAATGGGTCGAGGCACGGGTCCGCATGAAGCTCACCGAGGGGGCCTTCGTCCAGACGGACCTGGACTCGAGCTGTGAGCTCGAGTTCGACGACGGGAGCGTCGTGGAGGTGGAGCAACTCGCCCAGGTGGCCCTCGCGGAGTACTACAAGGACGAGGGCGACGTGACGCGCGCCCGGGTGGGTCTGCGCATGGGGCGTCTGAACATCGACGTAAAGGCTGGGGCCTTCACCACGGACTTCCAGGTGAAGTCCGGGAACGTCACGGCCTCGGTGCGGGGGACCTTCTGGCGAATCCACCGGAGCGACCGTGGAACCCGCGTCGCGGCGGACACGGGCCGGGTGCGGGTGGAGAGCCGAGTGGGGCGGAGCGTGGACCTCTCCCGGGGCCAGGTCACCAACGACAAGGCCCTCCCGCCCATCGAACTGCGGAAGGTGGATGTGGCCATCGTCTTCGTGCCACAGGGCACCCCCCCTCCGGAACGCCGGGACGAGCAACGGCGCGTGGGCCAGCAGGACAACCGCACGGCCGATGACCAGCGCCACGACACGAGCCGGCAGCAGAAGCAGGACTCCGCCAACGACCCGAACCAGGCGCAGGTTCGCTTCCCCAGGGCCAAGCCCTGCGGCTGCACCGACCCGGCGCCCGGCGGGCCGTGATTGACAGCGGATGGCGCTCACCTAGAATGGGTCGGAACCTGCGGGTGTAGCTCAGTTGGTAGAGCGCCACCTTGCCAAGGTGGTTGTCGACGGTTCGAATCCGTTCACCCGCTCCAATGCTTTGGGGGGGCCTGGACCCCCCCAAATTCCCCCCGACATGCGGGGCCCCCCTCCCGGGGCGTAGCGTCTACCTGATGCTTTGGGGGGGCCTGGACCCCCCAAAATTCCCCCCGACATGCGGGGCCCCTCCCGGGGCGTAGCGCCTACCTGATGCTTTGGGGGGGCCTGGACCCCCCCAAATTCCCCCCGACATGCGGGGCCCCTCCCGGGGCGTAGCGCCTACCTGATCGTGCGGGGGGGGGCGAGACGTCATTCGGCCTTCACCCTTCGCGCCTCAGGACGTTCACCAGGCAGCGAAGGCTGCCGCCCAGGCGCCAGATGCCGGACACCTCCACCGGCAGCACCTCCACCCCCAGGGACTCGACCTCGCGCCGCGCGGCCTCGTCCAGGGCCGGGAGGCCGTAGGTAGGCATATAGAAGCGCGTGCGGCCGCCGCGCCGCTCCACGAGGCCGTTCTGGTAGGTGAGGTAGGAGCGGCCGCCGTCCACGGGGACCAGGGGGAGGCGGCGCACCTGGAACCCCGCCGCCTCCAGACCCGAGGCCAGCCGCTCCACGCGATCGGCCATGGCCTCCGAGAGGTCCGCCCCCGGGATCGCGATCCCCGTGGCGGCCACGAGGTCGCGCCCCCGCCGCACGTCCCCCACCAGGGCGATCCTTCCCGGCAGCAGGGCCACGAAGATGCATATGTGGTGGTCGGGCACCTCCTCCGGCGAGTCCCCCAGGACGAGGAGGGGGCGCCCCAGTTCGCGCCGGGCCAGGCCCCGCAGGACGTCCTCGTCTTCCAGCCCGGGAACTCGCGCCCGCGCGAGCCACGTAGCCATGGCCACCGCCGTCCCCCCGCCCACGACGAAGTCGCCCCCGTCGAAGATGAAGGGGGCCATGCGCAGCCCCAGGCCCGGCACCTCGCGAGCCACCTGGAACGGGACCAGCCAGTCGCCGTCCCGCCCCGCCGACCGGGTGGGGCCCCGCGGGGGAACGAGCAGCGCCCTCCGGCTGCCGCCGGCCAGGAGGGTGTAGCGGTCCCTGGACCACGTCGTGATGGGGTGTCCGGCCAGGGTCCAGGACACGCCGCTCCCCGGTCGCTGCAACCCCCAGGATGCCATCCGGTCGGTCAGGTCCGCCCGCGCCTCCTCGTCCTCTACCACCACGCGCAGGCCCACCTCCGGGGGCAGCGCCCGCAGGAGGTCCCTCCAGGTGGGCGCGGTGAGGGCGGCCTCTGCCCGGGTGTGGTGGATGAGGATCTCCGAGAGGGCCCCGTCGTCGTCCGGCACCGCCAGGAGGGGGGCGTCCGCGGAGGGGGGCCCGAGGCGCAAGGCCTCCAGGCCCCTCCCCGCCAGCAGGGCGGCGGCCATGCCGAGGGCGGCCGCGAGGGCGGCGCGGGTCGCGGCCACGACCGTCACGGCCGGTCCGCGTCGGCCGCTTCCGGCCGGCCGCGCGCCACCAGGACCGGCGCGGGGACCTCCGCCTCGTCCGCCTCCGCCGCCTCGGGGCGCTGGAGGAAGACCAGCCAATAGCCAGCGTCCTGGTCCTCCAGGGCCACGGCCCACGGTCCAGCGGGGTCCAGGGGCACCCCCACCCGGATCTCGACCGGTGCGCCGCCGGCCAGGTCCCGGTGGATCGTCTCCCGGTAGGCCTCCACGGGCCGGGGTCCCATGCGAGTCTCGCCCCCGGCCATGCGGGAGACGACGAGCTGGCCATCGAGCGTCGCAGCCTCTTCGCCCACCCGGGACGGGCTCACCTCGAGGACTACCACGAGCCCCTCCGGGCCCGACTCCAGGCGCGCCGTCACCGCGTGGCCCTCCGGGCTCCGCCACTCCGTGGGCTCGCCCACCGCGCCCAGGGCGCCGAGGGACAGGACCCGCCCGCGGAACAGGTCCAGGGCCTCCAGGACCTGGCCATCCACGGGGATCCGCTCCGGCGCCTCCGGGACGCCCGCCGGCGGGTCCTCCGCGATGGCGCTCCCCAGGCCCCCGAGGCCGAGTCCGAAGGCCACTCCGAAGGCGATCACGTCCGACTTGCTCGCATACATGCCGTCACCCTCCGTCTCTCTAGCAGCCGCCGTAGGGGACCACCCGGAGTACGCCCGAGGGGTCCATTTGAACGAAGACGATCCAGGTCTGGAAGTAGACGGCGGGGGCCTCCTCGCCGTAGGAGGCGAGCCCCTCGGCCCAGGCGCTGGCGCTCCAGCCCAGGCCATCGGCCGTCCGCGCCCGCGAGGCGGGGAACTCCATCGCGTAGGTGTGGGCGCCGGCAGCCGAGGCCGCCGAGACGAGCGGGGCGAGTCCCACCAGGACCTCCGCCGCGCGGTCCCTCTGTGCGGGGTCGCCCGAGCGCGGGTCCAGCCCCTCGTCGGCCAGGAGGGCCTCCCAGTCCTCGCTCGAGGCGGGGTCGAAGGGCTGGGCCCGGCCGTCCAGGACCCTCGCCAGGGCGCGGTCCCGCCCGCGGCGCCCCACGCAGAATCGGCTGCGGAGGCCGAAGTCCAGCGAGGCGCGACCCAGCGTCACGACGACGTCCGCGGGGAGCCCGAGCGACTCCAGGAGGCGCCGTGCGGCCTCCCGGGCCCCGGCGTCTTCCAGACCGGGGCGGTAGTCCACGAGCGCCTCCCGCACCGCACCCTCGGCCCGGAGCACCAGGCCCACGCCCTCGGCGAACCAGAGGTCCTCGGCCCCGGCGCCCTCGACGCGCAGGTGGAGCGACGCGGGGAAGTAGCCCGCCGGGACCTCCACCGCCTCGGCCGCGGAGACGACCCAGGCGGTGCGAGGGACCTCGAAGGTGCCCACCTCGCCGGAGGCCTCGCGGCGTTCCACCCAGTCCCAGCGGTCGCCGGTCCGGGCCCCCCTGGGCAGGAGGGGCACAGGCGACGACTCCAGGTCCAGCCCCCGGCCCGCCGGCCCGTGGGCCGGCCCGCGAAGGTAGACGCCGTCCTCCCCCGCGGACCAGTAGGCGTGGGTCATGGTCGTAGGGCCCTCCAGGCCCGTCTCCCGCCCGCGCACCTCGTGGACGGCCTCGCCGCCCGGGAGGTGGACGACCCCCGTCACCTCCCGCACCACGGTGGACTCGCCCCCGGGCGAGGCTCGGCGATAGACCCACCGCGCACCGTCCGCCAGCGGGAAGAGGGCCTCGGCGGTCAGGCCCAGGACGAGCGTCGCGAGCGCATGCATGGTCGTTCCTCCAGCCTCCGGTGCGAGGATACGAGGGCCGGCCGGGCGCGCCGAATCAACTCGGCGTCACTTCCGGGGGAACCGCCGTTTACATGGCTTTCACCTGACAGGCGCTCGCGCGGCCGCTAGCATGGCCCCTCGTGGAACGCGTGCTCGTGGTGGAGGACGAACCGGGCATCGCCGGCGGACTGGTGGACCTCCTGGAGTCCCAGGGCTACCGGGTGGACCTGGCGCGCACCGGGGGCGAGGCCGTCTCCCGCGTGGCGGTGGGCTGCTACGAGCTGGTGCTCCTGGACCTGAGGCTACCGGAGATCTCGGGCGAGGACCTCTGCCGCCGGTGGCGCCGGGAGGGCCTCACCACGCCCATCATCATGCTCACGGCCAAGGGGAGCGTGGCCGAGCGGGTGGCGGGCCTGGAGCTGGGCGCGGACGACTACCTCCCCAAGCCCTTCGACCCGGAGGAGCTCCTGGCCAGGGCCCGGGCGGTCCTCCGCAGGAGCGACCCGGTGCGGAGGGTGGCCGAGACGCTCCCCTTCGCGGGGTGCCACGTGGACTTCGCCCGCCGCGAGGTGGTGGGGCCCGACGGGGCGGCGACGCCCCTCACCCAGATGGAGGCCTCCCTCATACGCTACTTCGCGGCGCACCCGGGACGGATCCTCTCCCGGGCCGAGCTCTACCAGCGCGTCTGGGGGGAGACCCTCCAGGTCGTGGACACGCGCACCGTGGACGTCCACGTGGCCCGGCTCCGGTCCAAGCTGGGGGAGCCGGCGGCCAGCGGCCACCACCTGCGCACGGTCCGGGGGGAGGGCTACCTCTACGACCCGCCGGCCGCGGGCGAGGAGGGCTAGCCGTGGGCCGGCGCTTCCTCCTGGTGGCCCTGGCCCTCGGCCTCTCGTGGGCCCTGGTGGTCCTCCTGGGGGCCCTGGCGGTGGAGTCGGGGATCCGCTATCTCCGCCACGAGCGAGAGGAGGACTTCGTCCTCGCGGGCCGTCGTGTCCGGGCGGTGGTGCAGGACCGGTTCCGCGACTTCCTGGCCCAGGAGGAGAGGCGCCCCTACTACCACTACCAGTTCTTCTTCGTCCCCGAGACCGTGGCCGGCGGGGCGGGCCTGGCGCGCTCCCCCCTGGGGGACGCCTTCGAGAACGGATTCGCCGGCAACTATTTCCAGGTGGACGAGGCGGGCCGTCTGAGCACGCCCTACCTGAACCCGGACGCCCAGGAGGCCAACGAGCGCCTGCCGGACCTGGACCGGCGGCAACAGGTCTGCGCGGACCTCGCACGCACGGTGGCCCCGTGGGTGGCGGACGGGCTGGAGGTCCTGGCGGAGCGGGCCCCCCGCGAGGTGAGCGTCTCTCCGCTGGAGGAGGGGTATTCCAAGGGGCAGGACCAGTCCTATCAGACCGTCTCCGTGCGGAACAACCTGGACCCGGCGGGCCAGGCCAGATTCTGGAAGCAGAACCGCGCCCAGACGGGGGCGAACATCTACGCCCAGACGGCCGACCCCGCGCCGGCCGAGGTCGAGCCCCAGGCCGAGGAGGAGACCCGGGTCCAGGCCTCTCCCTTCTGGTCCCTCGCCACGCCGGCCGGGACGGGGGCGCGGCGGGTCTTTCTCGTGCGCCAGGTGGACCTGGGGGAGAGGGCCGGAAAGGCCACAACGCGGAGGCTGGTGCAGGGATTCGAGCTGGACACCGGCGCCCTGGCGACCCGGGTTCTGGAGGTGGCCCGCGACCTCCTGGGGCCGGGGATGGGCTGCCGGGTGGAGCCGTCGCCGGCGGCTGTCGGCGGGGTTCACCGGGAGCGCATCGACGTGGGGGCCGCCTCGGTGGACCTGGTGCTGGAGGACCTGGACCCGGGGCGGGTCGGGGAGCAGGCCCTCGGACGCCGAGGGGGCTTCGCCCTGGCCGCGCTGGCCCTCGGTGGCCTGCTCGTCATCAATGGCTTCGCCTTCCAGCGCGCCGGGACGGCCCAGGCCCGCCTGGAGCGCCGCCGCGCCGAATTCCTCTCGGCGGTCTCCCACGAGCTGCGCACCCCGCTCACCTCGCTCCTCCTCCACGCGGACCTCCTGGCCAAGGGCCGGGTGAAGGGCGACCCCGCTCGCAGCCTGGACGTCATCCGCCAGGAGAGCGCCCGGCTGGGGAGGCTGGTGGAGAACGTCCTCGCGGCGGACCGACTGGAGCGCGGCGAGGCGGTCCGGCTCGCGCCCCGTCCCGGCGACCTGGGGGCGCTGGCCGCCCGGGTCCTGGAGACCTTCGGGCCCCGCCTGGACCAGTCGGGGGTCCGCTCCGAGCTCCAGGTCGAGCAGGGCCTGGGGCCGGTGGTCTTCGACCCGGACGCCATGACCCAGGTCCTCTACAACCTCCTGGACAATGCCCTGGAACACGGCTGCGTGGCCCGCCCCGGCTCGCGCATCGCGGTGCGCGTCCAGACGACGGCGGACGGCCGCGCGACGCTGTCGGTGGAGGACGACGGGGCCGGCATCCCGCCGGAGGACCTGCCCCACCTCTTCGAGCCGCTGCGACGCGGGGGCCGGGCCACCTCCGCCCGCCGGGGCATCGGCCTGGGGCTCGCCCTGGTGCGCTCCTTCGTGGAGGCCCACGGCGGGACGGTCTCCGTCAGGCCCGGCCCCGGGGGCCGCGGGACGTCCGCGCGCGTGGAGCTACCGGCCGATGCCCAAGGTTGAAGGCCCCTACACGATCGGTCAGCTCGCGCGCGCGGCCGGCGTCCCCAGCTCCACGCTGCGCTACTACGAGCGATCCAGGCTGCTCCGGCCGGACGGCCGGACCGGCGGAAACTACCGCGTCTATGGCGCGGCGGCGCTCGAGCGCCTGCGGTTCATCCGCGCCGCCCAGGCCAACGGATTCACGCTCGACGACATCGCCGCCCTCCTCGGTTTCCGGGAGGGCAGGACGGCCCGCTGCAAGGCAGTCCAGGCGCTCATCGAGGATCGTCTCTCGGATCTCCAGCAGCGCATGCAGCAGTTGCGTGACCTGGAGGCGGTCCTCCGGTCGTCCCTGAAGATGTGCCAGCAGTTCGAGCGGAGGGGGCGATGCCAGGTCGTCGACGACCTGAGGCGTGCCTCCACCACCACCCCACGCAGGCCCGCCCGCCGCCGCGTCTCCGAGTGATTCTCGGATTTCTTCGGGTTTCTCTTTGACCTTGTACTTGGGTGCAAGGTGTAGACTCCCCTCCAGTCTGGAGGACACGTCATGAAGAAGACCGCGATGATGTGGACGGCGGCGGCCGTCCTGGCGCTGACCGGGGGGCTGTTCGCCTACGAGCTCGCCTTCGCGAGCGGGGCCAGGGCCGACTGCCCGGGGCGGATCGTCTGCCCGCTCACGGGCGCACTCGTTTGCGCCGATCAGTGCCCGCTGGGACCGGACAAGGCGAGGGAGGACGCGGCGCCGACGTGCTGCGCGCGGGGGAGGTAGGACGTGAACGCCCGCCACCTCGTGGCCGCCGCGAGGATTGCCGGCTTCCTCCTGATCTGGCCGGCCATCGCTCACGGGCAGTGAGCCGGCTGAAAGGTCCCCAACCCGCCAGTTGGCGGGTCTCACAGGACGACGGCGGGGGACTCCACACGTCTCCGTGTGGAACTGCTCCACTCGTTGCAGGAGAGCGACCGGCTGTATCGGGGGAGGCGACGAGAAGCGAACCCGGGCGATGTCTCGACGACCTTCCAGCAGGAGACGTTGCACCTGAGCTGGAGGGCGGTCGAAGAGGTCGATCTCCACCTGCTCGTACCGCGGGTCGCGATCCACAACGAGTCGGTCGGCAAGAAGGACGTGGACCTCGAGGGATTGGGCGACGTCTCGTGTTTCGGCGACTGGGGTCCATGGCGAGGCGCGCGCGGGGACGAGACCGAAGAAGAGGGCATCCTCGACCCGAGGGGGCTCTCTCTCATCGTGGGTCTGAAGTTGCCTACCGGCGAAGAGAACGACGCCGTAGGGCCGGGAGTCACGCCGCCCTCGCTTCTCCAGCTCGGCACGGGGACATACGACCCGCTCCTGGGAGGCCAGTATCGGGGGCGGGCCGGGGACCTCACGGTCCTCCACAGGACCTCCGTCCAGCTCTCGGGGGGTGCGGGCGAGGCGGGCCTGAAGCCCGGGGACGTCCTCCAGACCGCGACGGGCGTGGCGTACGAGCCCTTCGACCGCGTCGCGCCGAGTCTCGTGATCGAAGGACTCTTCCGTGACGCGGACGTGCTGAACGGGGACACGATCGACAACACGGGTTCCTCGTTCTGGTTCGTGACGCCGGCCGTCTCGATCCGGATCGTCGGTTCTCTTCACCTCGAAGGGGCGGCCCGCATCCCCATCTACCGGAACGTCGACCGCACCCAGCTCGTCCCCGGCGAGCTGTGGACGGTCGGCCTGTCCTGGTACTTCTGAAGGAGGGCACGATGTCGACTCTCTGTCCGGTCGCCGGCAAGCCTGGAAGGCGCGTGCCGGACGTCACGCTGCGGAGCCTCGTGCGCGATGATCGCCTGGGCGAGATCGAGGGCGGCGAGTGGTTCTACTGCGACCTGCGGGACTGCGAGGTCGTCTACTTCGCCGCGGACGGCAGGATGCTCCACAGGGACGCGATGAAGGTGCGTGTCGGTGCGAAGGAGCAGAACCCGCCGCGCACGGTCTGCTACTGCTTTGGCCACACGGTCGAGGGCATCCGCGACGAGATCGAGCGGACGGGGCAGAGCACGGTCGTGGCCTCGATCACCGCGAAGGTCCAGGCGGGCGAGTGCCGCTGCGAGACCCTGAACCCCAAGGGGAGCTGCTGCCTCGGAGACGTCCACAGGGCCGTCCGGGAGGCCTTCGCGGTGGCCGGGAAGGAAGGGGCAGTAGCCGAGGCCGGCGAGGGACCGGCGCACGATTGCTGTGCGCCCCCCGCCGAGCCCCGAGCGCGAGCGGGGCGGGCCGGCGCCCTGGCGGCCAGTGTCTCGGTCCTCTCGGCGATCATGGCCTCGGCCTGCTGCTGGCTTCCGCTCCTGCTCGTCGCGTTCGGTGCGTCGGCCGCCGGGGCCTCCGCCGCGTTCGAGCGGGCGCGCCCCTTCTTCCTCGTCCTCGCCCCGATCGCCCTCGGGGTCGGATTCTACTTCGCGTACTTCCGCAAGGAGGCCTGTGGCGCCGGAGCCGCCTGCGCCGCTCCCGATCCGAGGCTCCGGCGGCTGAACCGAACCATGCTCTGGGTCGCCTCGATGGTGGTCGTCGCGGTCGCGCTCTTTCCGAACTACGTGGGCCTTCTCCTCCGGCGCGGTCCGCCGCCCGCGGGCGCGGCCGAGGCGGGCCCCACGCGGACGGTGAGGCTCCGGATCGACGGGATGACGTGCGAGGCGTGCGCCGCCCATCTCGAGGGCGAGCTGGCCTCGGTGAGCGGCGTTCGGCGCTCGACGGTGAGCTACGCGGACGGGAGCGCGGTCGTGACGGTCGATGCCGCGAGGCCGCCCGACCTGGCGTCGCTGATCGCGGCGATCGGGAAGGCGGGCTACCGCGGGCAGGCCGAACCGGGGAGGTAGGTCCGTTCTCGCAGTCCCGGTGGCGCCGCGGGCGCCATCCCTCAGCCAGCCCCCGGGGCCGCGGCCTCCCGGGCCGGCTTGAGGAGGCGCTCGGGGTGGGCGAAGGACTCGCGGGTGATGCGGGCCAGGACCGCCGCCTGGGAGCCGTCGATGAAGCGGTGGTCGAAGGTGCAGGTGATGGTCACCATGTCCCGCGGGATCACCTGGTCGCCCACCACCGCCGGGCGCTTCGAGACCTCACCCAGGAGGACGAAGAGGGGGACGTGGGTGATGGGCACCAGGGGGACGTAGGCCAGGTCGATGCCCAGCATCCCCACGCTCGTGACCACGGCGCTCCCGAACTGGTCCCGCGGGACGCCGGCCCACCCCAGGTCCAGGCCCACCCGGTAGACCAGGAAATCCAGGAGGCGCATCATGCGCCCCACGTTGGCCGAGGAGAGGCGGGCGAGCATCCGCTGGGTGCGCTGGAGCTCCGGGTCCTTGTGGCGCCGTATACGCGCGGCCTTCTCCTGGAGGACCCGGGCGATGTCCAGCACCGAGAGGGTGTCCGTGTCGGGGATCTTCGCGGCCGAGAGGTCCTTGCCACCGTCCAGGGCCACCAGGGCGCACACGTCCACGCTGTCGCGGAGGTAGAGTCGGCTCCCCAGGATCACCCCGTTGATCTCCGGGCAGGCGAGGATGGCCTCCGCCAGGACGCGGACGGCCACGTGGGTCAGGGTGACCCGGAGGTCGTGCCCCCTGCGAACCCGCTCCAGGAAGGCCAGGACCTCCGTGGCGTCCAGGTCCAGCCGCCCGTATACCGAGGGGTCTCCCGGCGGGCCCCAGGAGTTGATGGAGATCTTCTGCCGGGGCCTGAGGTCCCGGACGCGGCGGAGAGTGCCTATCGCCGGTCCTCGATGGGGACGTAGGGGCGCCGCTCGGCCCCGAGGTAGATCTGGCGCGGCCGGGCGATCTTCTGCTCCGGGTCGGAGATCATCTCCTGCCACTGGGCGATCCAGCCGGCGGTGCGGGCGATGGCGAAGAGCACGGGGAAGGTCGAGATGGGGAAGCGCATGGCCTCGTAGATGAGCCCGCTGTAGAAGTCCACGTTGGGGTAGAGCTTCCGCCCCACGAAGTAATCGTCTTCCAGGGCTATCCGCTCCAGCTCGATGGCCAGTTCCAGGAGGGGGCTCTTCCGGGTGACCTCGAATACGTTGTGGGCCATGCGGCGGATGACCTTGGCCCTGGGGTCGTAGCTCTTGTAGACCCGGTGGCCGAAGCCCATGAGGCGCCGCTGGCCGGCCTTCACCTCCTTGATGAACTCCGGGATGTTCTCCGTGGAGCCGATCTCCATGAGCATCCGCAGGACCGCCTCGTTGGCCCCGCCGTGGAGCGGGCCCGAGAGGGCCGCGGCGGCGGCGGCCGTGGCGCTGAACGGGTCCACGTGGCTGGAGCCCACGCTCCGCATGGAGTTGGTCGAGCAGTTCTGCTCGTGATCCGCGTGGAGGATGAAGAGGACGTCCAGGGCGTGCTCCAGCACCGGGTCCGGCCTGTACTTCAGCTCGGTGGTCTTGAAGAGCATGCTGAGGAAGTTGCCGGTGTAGGAGAGGTCGTTGTCCGGGTAGGCGTAGCGCATCCCCACGCTGTGGCGGTAGGAGAAGGCCGCCAGGGTCGGCATCTTGGCGATGAGGCGGTGGGTCTGGACCAGCCTGCTC
>JACQVX010000114.1 GCA_016209495.1 Planctomycetota bacterium | reverse complement strand
GGCGTGGGCACGGGCGTGGGCGTGGGCGTGGGCGTGGGCACGGGCGTGGCCGTGGCCGTGGGCGTGGCCGTGGGCGTGGCCGTGGGCGTGGGGACGGGGACCGTGACGACCTCGGTGCGGGGGGCGCAGGCCAGGTTCAGCGTGAGCGCGATGCCCAGTTCTGCTCCCCGGCCGATCCAGCGATTGACCATGATGGCCCTCCTTCCGCTGCACCCCGTCCGCTCACGGGTGAGGGCAAGCCCACGACCGGCGGTGGAGCCAGGCCCCGCGCTCGCGTAGCCGGAGGTCTGGAGGCTGGATGGCAATATCGGGCGGCGATGGTAGCCTCTGCCACCGCGCGGTGGCAGGCGTGGCGGACGGGCGTCAGCGGGGCCTGGGAGCCGGGCGCTGGAGTCCCAGGCGTCGGATCATGCGCTGGAGAGCCTGGCGCTGGATGCCCGCCTCCCGGGCGCAGGCGGAGACGTTCCAGCGGTGGCGCTCCAGCAGGGCGGAGAGGTAGCGCTGGACGAAACCCTCCTTGGCCCCGGCGTAGTCCATGCGCAGGAGATCGGCGAGTCCCGCGAGCGGCTGGGGTTCCTCCTCGAAGGACAGGTCCTCCTCCTGGATGGTGGGGTGCGGAACGAGGACCGTGAATCGCCACGCCAGGTTGCGCAGCTCCCGGACGTTGCCGGGCCAGGGGTGGCGTGCGAGCCGGCGCAGGGCGTCCGCGGAGACCTCCTTGGGGGTCATGCCCTGCTCTCGGGCCGCCTCGCGCAGGAAGCGCGCGAGGAGCAGGGGGATGTCCTCCCGGCGTTCCCGGAGGGGTGGGAGCCGGAGGCGGACGACCTGCAAGCGCCAGTAGAGGTCCCCTCGAAAGCGGCCCGCCTCTACCTGGCTACCCAGGTCCTCGGCGGTGGAGGCCAGCACCCGCACGTCCACCGGTTGTGAGGCGCTGGCACCGAGGGGTCGCACCTGAGCGTCCTCCAGGACCCGTAGCAGGGAGGCCTGGAGGCGGGGACTCATGCCGCTCACGTCGTCCAGGAACAGGGTCCCCCCCGTCGCCTGCCGGATGAGTCCGTCCCGATCGGTATCCGCCCCGGTGAAGGCGCCCCGCACGTATCCGAAGAGTTCCGCCTCGAGGACGGTGTCCGAGAGGGCCGGGCAGGCGATGGCCTGGAAGGGGGCCGCGGCCCTCCGGCTGTTGAAGTGAATGGCCCTGGCCGCCAGCTCCTTCCCGGTACCGCTCTCCCCCTCGATGAGCACGCCGGCCTCGCTGCGGGAGAGCAGGTCCAGTCGCTCATAGACCGGTTGCATCGCGGCGCTGGAGCCCAGCAGCTCCCCGAAGGCGTACTTGCGTCCCAGCCCCCGGAGGCTGCGCCGATAGGCCTGGTTGGCGGCCTCCAGGTCCAGGAATCGCCTTCTCTGGCCCAGGCTTCCTCGGATCAGGCCCCCGACCCTCTCGCAGAAGCGCGCGAGGAGCCCGAGGTCCGCCGCGGAGAAGCGCGCCGCCTCGCGGCGGTCCTCCAGGTAGGCGACGGCGATGACCTCGCCGGCGTGGACGACCGGGGCGCAGAGGACCGAACGCAGGGCCAGCTCACGCACGCTCGCCCGGGCGGCCCACTCCGGATCCAGGGCCGCGTCCTCCACCCGTACGGGCCGGCCCGAGCGGGCGACCCGGTCCACGAGGCCCCGGCTCACGGCGAACGCGGGCGAGTCGACCTCGCCCTGGTCCATGTGGCGCGCGTGGAGGACCTGGAGCCCGCCAGTGCCTTCGCCCTCTCCCGTCGTGAGGAGGAGGTAGCCCCTCTCGGCCCCCGTCTCTGCCAGAAGGGTATCGATGGCCACGTCGAGGAGGGCCTCCGGCTCCAGCCCCGCCGCCAGCACGCGTTCCAGCATCCGGACGAGGGCGGCCGCGCCCGCGGGATCCAGCGGGGGATGGCCCCCCCCGGTGGGCGCGGGGGAGCCGGGCGAGGCGCCCCCCAGGAGGGCCTGGGCCTCGCGTAGGGTCCGCAGCGAATCGTCGATTCGCCCGAGGCGTTGCTGCAGGGCCGCCAGTTCGTGGAGGAGGCGGAATCGCTCCCCCGGGGGGGGCGCCTCCAGGGCTATACCTCCATCAGCTCCGCGGTCTTCCGTTCCAGGAGCTGGTCCGCGGCCCCCGAGTACTTCTTGGTGAGGTCCTCGATCTCCTTCAGCACCCGGTCCCGTTCGTCCTCCGGGAAGCCCGCGTCCGGGATGGCGTCCACGGCCTTGATGCCGTCGCGACGCACGTTCCGGATGGAGACACGCGACTCCTCCGCCACCTCCTTGGCCCGGTGGACGAGCTGTCTGCGGCGTTGTTCCGAGAGCGGGGGGATGGCCAATCGAATGACCTTCCCGTCGCTGGCCGGGGTGATGCCCACGTCGCTCTTGTGGATGGCCCGCTCGATGTCGCCCAGGATGCTGGGGTCGTAGGGCTTGATGACGAGCAGGCTGGGCTCCGGCGCGCCGATGTTGGCCAGTTGCTTCAGGGGGCTCTGGGTCCCGTAGGCCTCCACCCGGACGTTCTCCACGAGGCCCGGGTTCGCCCGGCCGGTGCGCATGCCGCGGAACTCGCCCTTGAGGACGTCGATGGATTTCTCCATGCGCTCTTCGCAGTCCAGGAGGACCTCGTCCGGATCGCTGGGTCCCGTCACGCCTTCTTCCCCTTGGTCCCCTCGGACCCTGCCACCGCGGCGAGGCGCTGGGAGCCCGTGGCCTCCCGCTCGGGTGCCGCGGCGATGAGCGTCCCGATGGGCTCGCCGTTCGCCGCCTTGACGATGTTCCCCGGGGTCTTCAGGTTGAAGACGAGGATGCCGAGGTGGTTGTCCATGCAGAGCGAGATGGCCGTGGAGTCCATGACCTTCAGCTTCCGGTTGAGCACCGCCAGGTAGTCGAGGTGCTCGAAGCGGACGGCGTCGGGGTGCAGGTGCGGGTCCTTGTCGTAGACCCCATCCACCTTGGTCGCCTTCATGAGGATGTCGGCGCCGATCTCCTTCGCCCGCAGGGCCGCGGTGGTGTCCGTGGTGAAAAAGGGGTTGCCGGTGCCCCCGGCCAGGATCACCACGCGGTCCTTCTCCAGGTGCCGGATGGCGCGGCGGCGGATGAAGGGCTCCGCCACCTGGTGCATCTCGATGGCGCTGAGGATGCGCGTCTCGACGCCGGTCCTCTCGAGCTGGTCCTGGAGGGCGAGGGCGTTGATGATGGTGGCCAGCATCCCCATGTAATCGGCGGTGGCGCGGTTGATCCCCCGGACGGCCATGGTGGCCCCTCGGAGGATGTTCCCGCCCCCGATGACGACGGCGAGTTGCTTGCCGAAGGCGAGGACCTCCTTCGCCTGCTCGGCGATGGAGCGCACCTCGTCGATGTCGATGCCCTGGCCGTCTTCCTTGCAGAAGGCGTCCCCGGAGACCTTGAGGAGGATACGCTGGAAGTGCCGTGGGGCGCGGTCCATCACTCGCTCGCAACCTCAGGTTGCTCGCCCATGGGCGGGAACCTACACTCCCAGGCGCATGTGGAGGAAGCGGGCCACCTCGATCTTCTCGCCCAGGCGGGCGCTGACCTCCCTGACTACCGTCTCGACGGTCTTCTCCGGGTCCTTCACGAAGGGCTGCTCGAGGAGGACCCGCTCCGCGTAGAACTTGTCGATGCGGCCATCGACGATGCGGGCGCGGATGCTGTCCGGCTTGTTCCGGAGGTCGTCGGTATCGGAGAGGATGCGGCGTTCGCGCTCCACCAGGTCGGCGGGGACGTCCTCCCGGCGCACGCCCACCGGCGTGACATGGGTCCCCACCACGTGCAGGCAGAGGTCGGCGAGGAGGCCCTTGAACTCCGCGGTCCTGGCCACGAAGTCCGTCTCGCAGCGCAGCTCCACCAGGGCCGCCTGCCTTCCGTCATGGTGGACGTAGGAGCCGATGCGGCCCTCGGTGGCCGAGCGGCCCTCCCGCTTCTCGGACCTGGCGATGCCCCACTTGCGCAAGAGCTCGCCGGCCCGCTCCGGATCCCCCTGGGCCTCGACCAGGGCCCTCTTGCAGTCCATCAACCCGGCACCCGTGGCCTGGCGCAGGCTCTGCACCGTCTTGGCGTCGATGCTGCGGGGGGGGCCGGACCCCCCGGGATTCCCCCCGATCTCCTTCATGGCGCTCGTCAAGCCGGCACCTCCTTGTCGCCGGCGCCGTCGGACCCGGACTGGGCCGCGTACTCGGCCGGGGTCTCCTCCGCGCGGACCGACGCCGACTCCGCCTCGACACGCGCCAGCTCGGCCTGCCGGCGCTCGTAGTCCTCCGCGGCCACGCGCTCCGAGATGCGCTGCCGCTCGTCGAACTGGGACTTCCCCTCGATGATGGCATCGGCCAGGGCGTCCAGGACGATGGAGATGGACCGATAGGCGTCGTCGTTCCCCGGGATCGGGATCTCCACCTGGGTGGGGTCGCAGTCCGTGTCCATGAGCGCGGCGACCGGGATATCCAGGATGTTGGCCTCCCGGACGGCGATGTACTCGCGCATGGGGTCCACCACGATGACGGCCCCGGGAAGCTTCTCCATGTTCCGGATGCCGTCCAGGTTCCTCCGGATCTTGCGCTTCTCGCGCTGGAGCGAGGCGACCGCCTTTTTCGAGTAGGACTGATAGGCCTGGCTGGCCTCCACGGTCTCGATCTCGACGAGGCGCTTGAGGCGCGAGCGGATGGTCGCGTAGTTGGTGAGGGTCCCGCCCAGCCACCTTTGCGTGACGGAGTGCATCCCGCACCGCTCGGCGTTGCGCTGGACGACTTCCTGGGCCTGGCGCTTGGTGCCGACGAAGATGACCTCCTGACCCTCGGCCGAGATCTGGCGCAGGAAGTGCTTGGCGCGCAGCAACCCCTTGATGGTCTCCCGCAGGTCGATGATGTGGATCAGGTTGCGATTGCCGTAAATGAAGGGCTCCATCTTCGGGTTCCACCGGCTGACCCGGTGTCCGAAATGGACGCCCGCCTTGATGAGCGTGTCCAGCGTCGCGATAGCCACGGATACTCCTGGATAGTCCCGGGAAACGGGGTTCGTCCCCCTCGGGGGGGCTAACTATACGTAGGGCCCCGCGGGGTGTCAAGCCGTGGCGGGGGCCATGTTGCGCCGGATATCCGCCACCACTCGTTCGGCGACGGCCATGGCCTGCACCCCGTCTTCCCCGGAGACCCGCGGTCGCTCGCCCCGGCGGACGGAGTCGACGAAGGACTCGAGCTCCGCCACCAGGGGCTCCTGCCCCGCCATCGCGACCTCCTGGACCTCCACGAACCGAAGGAGGTGCTCCACCGCGTCCTCCCCGTCGCGCAGGACCTTGTCGATGACGTCCTGGTCCAGCTCTACCCCATTCCTGCGCCGGTATACCAGGGCCTTGCGCGCCAGGTAATCCAGGGTCACGTAGGCGTCGCGCTGGAAGAGCCGGATCTTCCGCTCCCGCTTCAGCGCCACGCGGCTGGCCGTGATGTTCGCCACGCAGCCCCCCTGGAAGACGAGCCTGGCGTTGGCCACGTCCTCCGTGGGGCTGATGACCGGGGCACCCACGGCCTCCACCCGCTCCACGGGCCGCTCCACGAGGCTGAGGACGATGTCCAGGTCGTGGATCATGAGGTCCAGGACCACCCCGATGTCGGAGGAACGGAAGGAGTAGGGGCTGATGCGGTCGCACTCGATGTAGCGAGGCGAGTCGATCAGCCGGCGAACCGCCGAGACGGCGGGATTGAAGCGCTCCACGTGCCCCACGGCCAGGAGCCGGCCCGCCCGGGCCGCCGCCTCGACCAGCTCGCGGGCCTGCCCCAGGTCCAGGGCCAGGGGCTTCTCCACCAGGAGGTGGAGCCCCGAGGCCAGGAGCGGGACCGCCACCTCCAGGTGGGAGCTGGTGGGGGTGGCGACGCTGGCCGCGTCCACCTCGCCCCGGAGCTCCGCCGGGTCGCCCACGGCCCGACAGCCGAAACGCTGCGCCACGGTCCGCGCGCGGTCCATGTCCCGGTCGGTGACCGCCACGAGCCGGACCCCCGGCAGCGAGGCGTAGACCCGGGCGTGTTCGCGCCCCAGGTGGCCCACGCCCACGACCGCCACGCGTACCTCGGGGGACGTCATTCACGGCTCCTTGGGAGTGGGGGCGGCGTGGTGGGTGTCTCGCAGGGCCTCGCGGGCGCGACCCTTCCGGCCGCGGGCGGTGCGGCGGATGAACTCGATGAGGTAGCTCACGTCCTCGGTGAGGTCGGGCCGGCTCTCCAGCTCGGCGCAGGCCTCGGCCCTCGAGGTGGCGCCGTTGCGGAAGATCACCCGGAAGGCCTCCTTCACGGCGACGATGCGCTCCGGCGTCCACCCCTTGCGCCGCAGGCCCTCCACGTTGACGGTCCATATGCGAGACGGGTTCCCCTCCACCGTCATGAAGGGGGGCACGTCCTGGATGATGCGCGAGGCCCCGCCCACGAAGGCGTTGCGTCCGACGGAGACGAAGTGGTGGAAGGCAGCCATTCCTCCGAAGACCGCGCCGGACTCGATGAGGACGTGGCCGGCCAGCAGGCAACCGTTCGCCATCACCACGTCGTCCTCCACGATGCAGTCGTGGGCGACGTGGCAACAGGCCATGATGAGGTTGCGGTCCCCGACGCGCGTGATGCCGCCGCCGTGCGCGGTCCCCGCGTTGATGGTCACGTACTCCCGGATCGTGTTCCCGGCGCCGATGCGCACCTGCGTGCGCTCCCCGGCGTACTTCAGGTCCTGGGGCGCCGTCCCGATGACGGCCCCGGGGAAGATGCGGTTCCCCGGGCCCAGGCGCGTGTCGCCCACGATGGTGACCCCGTTCTCCACCGTGGTTCCGCCTTCGATGGTGACGCCGTCGCCCACGACGGAATAGGCGCCTACCGTCACGTCCGCGTCCAGCTCGGCGCCGGGATCGACGGAGGCGCTGGGGTGGATCTTCGCCATGGCGTTCCCCCCTGGGCCCGAGGCCCTACTTGGGTTCCACCAGCATGAACCGGATGACCGCCTCGGCCACCACCCGGCCATCGACGGACGCCTTGGTGCGGACCTTGGCCCGATCGGGCCTCACGCTCAGGGCCTCCGCCTCCAGTACGAGCTGGTCGCCCGGGACCACCGTCCGGCGGAACTTCACGTCATCCAGGGACATGAGGTAGGCCAGCTTGTTCACGTTCTCCGCCTTGCGGAGGAGCAGGGCCCCCGCTAGCTGGGCCATGGCCTCGATCTGGAGCACCCCCGGCATGATGGGCTGCCCCGGGAAGTGTCCCTGGAAGAACTCCTCGTTGTAGGTGACGTTCTTGATCCCCACCGCCCGCCGGTCCCCCTCGATCTCGACGACCCGGTCCACCAGCAGGAAGGGGAAGCGGTGCGGGAGAAGCTTCTGGATCTGGCGCACGTCCATCTCGACGCCTGGCTGGATGCCCCGCTCGCGCTCCTCCTCCCGGGCGTCGTCCTCCATGGCCTCCAGGATCTGCCGCACCATCATCGCGTTGGTCCGATGCCCGCTCTTGACCGCGATGACGTGGGCCTCCAGCTCCACGTTGGCCAGGGCCAGGTCGCCCAGCAGGTCCAAGGTCTTGTGGCGCACGAATTCGTCCGGGAAACGCAAGGCGTTCTCCTTCACCGAGCCGTCGGCACGCACCACCAAGGTGTTGGAGGTCGTCGCCCCTTTCCCCAGGCCCGCCGCCAGGCAGGCCTCCACCTCCGACTCCATCACGAACGTGCGGGCGGGGGCGAGCTCCCGGCGGAAGCTCCCCTCGTTGACGGGCACGGAGAAGTGCTGGGAGGTGGGGTGCGTCCCCTCGTAGTTGAGGGTGTAGGAGAGCGTGAGCCCGCTGGCCTGTGGAACGACGACCAGGCTGGCCTCCCCGTCGGTCACCGAGAGGGTGCGGCGTACCGCGTAGCGGGGCCGATCGGCGTCCTGCTCGATGGCCCCGGCCTCGTCGAGGACCTCGTAGAGCGGCAGGGCGCTCCCGTCCAGGGCGGGGAGCTCGGGGCCCTCCACCTCCACCTCCAGGTTGGTGATCCCCATGGCGTAGGCGGTGGCCATGAGGTGCTCCACCGTGTGCACCTCCGCCTCCCCCCGGCGCAGGGCCGTCCGCCGGGGCTGCTCCGTGACGCTCTCCAGTACCGCGCTGACCCGGGGGGCGCCGGGGAGGTCCGTCCGCACGAAGACCACGCCGGTCCCGGCCTCCGCGGGCTTGAGGCGGGCCTTGACGGCCGCGCCCAGGTGGAACCCGGCCCCCGAGACCTCGACGGCGCGCTTGATGGTCCGCTGCCTCACGCCTCGGCCGCCGGGCTCGGGAGGTCGGCCCCGTCCAGGATCTCGTACGAGTATCCCTGCTCGGTCAGGAAAAGCTGACGGTTTGCGGCGAACTCCTGCTCGGTGGTGTCACGGCTCACGATGCTGTAGAAGCGCGCCGTCCCGCCGTCCCGCTTGGGGCGGAGGATGCGCCCCAGGCGCTGGGCCTCCTCCTGACGGGAGCCGAAGGTCCCGGAGACCTGGATCGCCACGTTGGCGTCCGGCAGGTCGATGGCGAAGTTCCCCACCCGCGAAAGGATGAGGGTCTGGATCCGCCCGTCGCGGAAGCCGTCGTAGAGGCGGTCGCGCTCTCCGGCCGGCGTGGCCCCGGTGATGAGGGGTGCCCCCAGCTCACGTTGGATCCGCCGTAGCTGGTCCAGGTACTGGCCGATGACGAGGACTCGGTCCTCCCGGTGCCGGTCCATGAGCCGCCGGACCACGGGCAGCTTCGACGGGTTCTCGCTGGCAATGCGGAACTTGGCCCGATCGGGGGCCACGGCGTAGCTCAGCCGCTCCCCCTCCGGGAGGGGGAGCCGGATCTCGTGGCAGGCCGCGGCGGCGATCCAGCCCTGCCGTTCGAGCACCTTCCAGGGGACGTCGTATCGCTTGGGGCCGATGAGGCTGAAGACCTCCTCCTCGCGGCCGTCCTCGCGGACCAGGGTGGCCGTGAGGCCCAGCCGTCGGCGGGCCTGCAGCTCGGCGGTGATCCGGAAGACGGGGGCGGGGAGGAGGTGGACCTCGTCGTAGATCACCAGGCCCCAGTCCAGGGCATCAAAGACCTCGAAGTGGGGAAAGGCATCGGTCTTTCGCCTTCGCCAGGTGAGGATCTGGTAGGTGGTGAGGGTGACCGGGCGCAGGTCCTTGGTCTGACCCGTGTACTCCCCCACCTCTCCCGGGCCGAGCGAGGTGCGCGCCAGGAGCTCCCGCCGCCACTGCCTGACGGCGGTGGTGCTGGTGGTGAGCACCAGGGTGTGGGTCCCGAGGCGGGCCATGACCGCGAGGCCCACGACCGTCTTCCCCGCCCCGCAGGGGAGGACCACGACCCCGGCCCCGCCGCGCTCCGAACCGTTGGCGTGGAATACCTCGGCGGCCTCCCGCTGGTACGGCCTGAGCTCCACACCGTCCCCATCGGGCCCCGCCGGCCGCAGGTCCATGGGGAGCGGGGCCCCGGTCCGATAGCCCGCCAGGTCCTCCACCGGGTAGCCCAGCCTGCACATGGCCTGCTTGACGTGCCCACGCCACCGGGCGTCCACGAGGACGGTGCCCGGCGAGGGGCGCTGGAGGAGGAAGGGGGCGAGGGCGCGGCTCCGGCAGGCCTCCTCCAGGAGGGCGAGGTCGTCGGACCGGAGGGCGAGGGCATGGTCGCCCGCGCGCTCCAGGCGGACCCGGCCGTAACGCGAGGCGTAATCGTGGACCTCGGACCGGACATTGGGGGGGAGGGCGTACTTCCCGTGGTCCTCCAGGACCTGGATCATGGCCTCCGCCGTCATGCCCGCCGCGGCGGCGTTCCAGATGGAGATGGGGGTGATGCGGTAGGTGTGGACGTGTTCCGGGCTCTTGACCAGCTCGGCGAACCGGGCCAGGGAGTCCCGCGCGGCCAGGTAACCCGGGCTCGCCACCTCCACCAGGACGGTCCGGTCCCCTTGGACCACGAGCGGCTGCTCTCGCCGGTCCTGCATGGTGGGGCAGGATGCTATCGGGGGCCCAGGGGAGCGTCAAGGCGGGCCGGTTGATCCCCTGGCTCGTACGGCCTAGAATCGCCCCCCCGCAGGAGGTGCGCTCCCCATGAGATTCGCTGCGAGGCAGGGGCGGCTGGGCACGGAGACCGCCTTCGAGGTCCTGGCCGCCGCCCGGCGCCTGGAGGCGGCGGGCCGGGACGTGGTCCACCTGGAGATCGGCGAGCCGGACTTCCCCACGCCGCGGAACATCGTGGAGGCGGCCCAGGAGGCCCTCGAGCAGGGGTGGACCCATTACGGCCCCTCCGCCGGACTGCCCGAGCTGCGTTCTGCGGTGGCCGAGGAGGTCTCCCGGACCCGGGACATCCCGGTGGACCCGGACGAGGTGGTCATCACCCCCGGCGGGAAGCCCATCCTCTTCTTCACCCTCTCGGCCCTGGTGGAGGAGGGCGAAGAGGTCATCTACCCGGACCCGGGCTTCCCCATCTACGAGTCCATGGTCCGCTACCTGGGAGGGAGGCCCGTCCCCATCCCCCTCGAGGAGGCCAGCGGATTCCGCCTGGACCTGGACAGGCTGCGGACGCTCCTCACGCCCCGGACCCGGCTCGTCATCCTCAACTCCCCGCAGAACCCCACGGGGGGCGTGCTCTCGCCGGAAGACCTGCGGGCCATCGCGGCCTTGCTGGAGGGGACGGAGACGGTGGTCCTCTCGGACGAGATCTACTCGCGCGTCCTCTACGAGGGAGTCCACCGCTCCATCGCGGCCTGCCCGGGGATGAAGGGGCGCACCATCATCCTGGACGGCTTCAGCAAGACCTACGCGATGACCGGCTGGCGCCTGGGCTACGGGGTGATGCGCGCCGACCTGGCCGAACAGATCGCGCGCCTGCAGACCAACTCCAACTCCTGCACCGCCTCCTTCGTCCAGCGTGCCGGGCTGGCGGCCCTGCAGGGGCCCCAGGACGGGGCGACGCGCATGGTGGCGGAGTTCCGCCGGCGGCGCGACACGATCGTCGGAGGTCTAAACTCCTTGCCCGGCTTCTCCTGCCGGAACCCCAAGGGAGCCTTCTATGTCTTCCCCAACATTCGGGGGACGGGCTTGACGTCTAAAGAGCTCGCGGATTCCCTCCTAGACCGAGCCGGCGTCGCCGCCCTGTCGGGCACTTGCAT
>JACQVX010000121.1 GCA_016209495.1 Planctomycetota bacterium | reverse complement strand
GCGACGATGCGCGCGCGCGGTACGTACCGGTCCGGCTCCGGCCAGTAGCGCGGGTCGCGGCTCTCCAGGGTGTTGTCCCCCACGAAGAGGTAGCCGTCCCGAGGCAGGTGATACGGGCCTTCCCCCGTCCCCCACGGGCGGAAGTAGTGGCGGTCACGGTCCACCAGGATCCGGCGGAAACGGGCCGTGCCCGACACGGCGACCTCGATGCCGGGCTCGGCGGTCCAATGGCTCGGGGGGGCGGCATCGACAGCTCCCCCCCCATTTTCCCCCCCGGCGGACAGGGGCGCGGCCCGGAGACCGTAGGGCCTCTGGGCGAGACGGCGGCCGTCCAGGTCCAGCCGGAGGATGCCGTCCGCGCCATCGAAGGCGAGCCGGTGCCATGGCCCGGGAGCGAGGTGCGGGCCCTCGATGCGGTCCAGGGGGAGGCCGTCCTTCGCCACCTCACCGGCGGCCGGGGCCTCCCCGCCGGCCTGGAGGCGGAAGCTCAGGACCCCGCCCGCCGTCCCCATCCGTCCCTCCAGTCGGCCCGGGCCCTCCATGCGAATCTCCAGGCGCAGCCTGTAATCTCTCCTGCCCACCGGACCCGCCCCGGCGGTCAGGTCCGCCTGGCCGTCCAGGGCCTGGGGTCCCAGCCGCAGCCGCGCCCCCTCTCCGCGGACGACGGTCTCCTCGCCCTCCCGCCTCCATTCCCCCCCCTCGGGCCGCCAGAGGGAGAGGAGGTCCCGGGACTGGAGTTCCTCGGCGAGGAGGGGGCTCCAGGCGGTCTCTTGCAAGGCCTCCGGCTTGGCCACGAGTCGTCCGTCCACCCAGACGTCCCCTCCCTCGAACGCCACCGTCTCGCCGGGGAGTCCCACGACCCGCTTGATGTAGAAGGTCCCCGATCCGGGCGGGTGCCGGAAGATGGCCACATCCCAGCGCCGGGGGGGACGCAGCCAGTAGCCCACCGCATCCGAGAGGACCACGTCGCCCGGCGCCACGCCCGGCAGCATGGACGGGGAGGGGATCCGGTAGGGGGTGCAGCCGTACCGGAGCAGGCACAGGACCGCGAGGAGGAGGGCCGCCGCCAGGGCCGTTCGCCGGACGAGGGCCCGCACCGTGGACCGTCCTCCGGTGGCTGTCGCGGTAGGGGGGGACGTCCCCTCAGGGACCCCCAAGGACGGCGTGCCTCCACACGGTCCAGCCCCAGGAGCCGACCAGGACCCCGAGACCGGCCAGGACCGAGGCGCGCCAGGGGAGCCGATCGTGGACCTGGCCCAGGAGGGGATACCCCACCGCCGCCGCCAGGGCGCAGGCGGTTCCCCCCAGGGCGGTGGCCGCGTAGAGCAGGGCCCCGGCCGGCTGGGCCAGGAAGGCCGGCCCCAGGCGGCCGCGCACGGCCAGGGCGAAGGCCGTGGTCATCCCGCAGGACGGGCAGGGGAGCCCCGTGAGGGCGTGGAAGCCGCAGGGCAGGAGTCCGAGCTGCTCGTGCGTGCCGAGGCCCCGCGGGTCAGGGTCGAGGCGGAGCGCCAGCCCGAGGACCGACGCCGCGGCCAGGGCGAGCCCGGCCATGCAGAGTCGCTCGATGGGGGGGGCGCGACGGCCGGAGTGGTCGGGGTCGTGCGGGTGGACCGGCGTCAAGGGGCCCGCGAGGCGCCCTGGCCCAGGAGCCGCTCGGCGAGGCCCGCCAGGCGCTCCAGGGCCTCGGCCAGCAGGTCCCGGCTCGTGGCGTACGAGAGGCGCACATGGCGGTCGGCCCCGAAGGCGCCGCCAGGGACCAGGGCCACCCCCGTCTCCTCGAGACAGAGGGCGCAGAACTCCGCGCTCGTGGCCACGGGACGCCCCGAGGGCCCGGGCCCGAACAGGTCGGACACCCGGGGGAAGGCATAGAAGGCCCCCCGGGGCGTGGGGCACTGGAGGCCCTGGATGGCGGACAGGCGTCCCACCACGTAGCGGCGCCGGACGTCGAAGGCCTCCCGCATGGTCTCCACGCAGTCCTGGGGCCCCGTGAGGGCCGCCAGGGCCGCTGCCTGGGAGATGCTACTCGGGGCGCTGGCGGTGTGGCTCTGCACGCGCGTCGCGGCCTGGATGACCTCCCTGGGTCCCACGGCCCAGCCTATACGCCATCCGGTCATGGCATAGGCCTTCGAGACGCCGTTGACCACCACCACGCGGCCGCCCCACCCGTCCAGGGATGCGGGGCTGACCGGGGCACCGTCGTAGACGAGACGGTCGTAGATCTCGTCACTCACCACCAGGGCCGGGCTGTCCCGAAGCGTCTCCAGCACGGACGCCGTCGCCGCTGCGTCCATGACGGCCCCCGTGGGATTGGAGGGCGAGTTGAGGACCACCATCCGGGTGCGCGGTCCCAGGGCCCGCCGCAGCCTCCCGGGGTCCAGGGCATAGCCCTCCTCGGCCCGGGTCTCCACGAACACGGGCCGGGCCCCGGCGGCCACGGCCATCATGGGGTAGGAGACCCAGTAGGGAGACGGGATCACCACCTCGTCCCCCGGGTCCAGCACCGCCAGGAAGAGGTTGGCCAGGGCGTGCTTCGCACCGCAGGAGACCAGGACCTCGGTGGCGGGGTCATGGGCCGCGCCGGTGTCCTCGCGGGTGCGCCGCTCGATGGCCTCCCGGAGGATCAGCGTCCCGGCGGCGGCCGTATACTTGGTCTCGCCCCTGGCCATGGCCCGCGCCGCCGCCTCCTTGATGTGGGGCGGCGTATCGAAGTCGGGTTCACCGGCCGCCAGGCCGATGACGTCGCGCCCCTGGGCCTTCAGAAGGCGTGCCGCCTCGGTGATGGCGAGGGTCTCGGAGGGGGCGATAGCGCGGGCCCGGCTGCTGATCATGCAGGGGCCGAATTGTAGCGATGGTCCTACACCCGGACAAGGCTGGCTCGCCCCTTGACTGGCCAGTCGGCCATGTCAGAATCGCCGGCCTGCCGGGATTGGCACCCGGCGACGGTTCGCGGAAGTGGCGGAATTGGCAGACGCGCCAGCTTGAGGGGCTGGTGACCGCACAGGTCATGCGGGTTCAAGTCCCGCCTTCCGCACCAGTGACGGGCTCGCGAGTCCCGGAGGGCATGGGACGAGACCGTCCGGATCGGATCATTCCCCCCGCACCTCGATGACCACCGTCGGCTGCCCGGGCACGTCCGTGGACACCACCACCCGCGCAGAGGCCCGCCCTTCCCCCGCACGCCGCACCACCACGGAGCGAGCGCCCTCCAGGACGGCGGCCACGCCCTCCCCTTCGACCTCCACGCCCTTCACCGCGAAGGCCTCGCCGCGGCGGTGGGCCAGATCCACCCTGGCCGGGGCCCCCTCCAGATAGACCGCCGGCGGCAAGGCCACCACCTCCGGGAGGACCTCGCCCAGTACCCGCACGTCCACGCAGGGTTCGTCCGGGTCGTCGAGGAGGACCCGCACCCGCGCCGCGAAGGGGCCCGCGGGGGCGTCGGGGCGCGGCCTCAGGACCAGCTCGTGGCTGCGCCCCTCCACCAGGGTCACCACCTCCGCGGCGACGAAGGCGGAGGCCTGCACCAGGTCCAGGACCCGGAGTCCACGCCCGCGGCGCGAGGTGATGCCCACCCGCCGTTCGGCCCCGCCGCCGCGCTCCACCTCCCCGAAGTGCACCTCTCGCGGCCCTACCGCCACGTCGCCCAGGACCTCGCCGGCCACGTGCAGGTGGAGCGTCGATTGACGCTCCTGGTCCGTGCGGACCACGACCTCCGCCCGGTACGGCCCCAGGGGCGCCGTGGGGAGCACCCGCAGGACCACCTCCCACTCCGCCGGGCCGCGGCGCACCGCCTCCGCCGACACGTGGGGGGAGGAGCTCTCGACGGCGGTGAGCTCGAAGCGCGAGGGGCCGATGCGCTCCCCCGCCTGGATTCGCACCCGCCGCTCCTGGGCAGTGCCCAGGTCGTGGCCGGGGATGTAGACCGACGGGGGTAGGGCCCGCAGGAACTCGAGGATGCCCCCGCGGAAGACCAACCGGGTCACCCCCGCCAGGCCGTCCCAGGTCTCCTCGGGGTCGTTGGAGTGGACCAGGATCTCGTGCTCCTGCTCGCCGCCTCGCCCGGCCGAGTCGAAGGTGACGACGATGGCCCCGGACGCCCCCGGCGGGTAGTCGCGCCTCTCCAGGGGCGCCGCGGTGCAGTCGCAGGAGGTCTGCACCCTGAGGAGGGACAGGGTCCTCCCCCCAGCGTTCCGGAAGGTGAAGGAGTGCGTGGCCGTCTCGCCCTGGACGATCATCCCCCAGTGGGCCTCCATCTCCTCGAAGACCAGATCCGGGCGCTCGCCACCCAGGGCCACCGCGACGCCGACGAGCGCCAGGGGGGTGGCCCATCTCCACGGGATACGTCCTCGCATCGTCCGGCCTCCTCCGGGCTATACTCGCCGCTCCGCGTGACACCGGCGACCGCGAACCGTGTCCTCCCGCCCCTGGCCGCCCTGGTCCTGGCCCTGGCGACCGCCGCGGCCTACTGGCCCGCCCTGGCGAACGGCTTCGTCGCCTACGACGACGATGTATACGTTACCGCCAACGCCGAAGTCCAGGCGGGTCCCGGCGCGGAGACCCTGCGCTGGGCCTTCTCCGCCTTCCGGGGCGGCAACTGGCACCCCCTCACCTGGATCTCCCACGCCCTGGACTGCCGGCTCCACGGGCAGGAGCCCCGCGGACACCACCTCACCAGCGTCCTCCTCCACGCCGCCAATGCCGGGCTCTTCCTGCTCTTGCTCTGGCGCCTGACCGGCGAGCCCGTCCCCGCCGCCCTGGCGGCGGCCCTCTGGGCGGCGCACCCCCTGCGCGTGGAGTCCGTCGCCTGGGTGGCCGAGCGCAAGGATGTCCTCAGCGGGACCCTGGGCCTCCTCGCCCTCCTCGCCTACGCCTGGTATCGCCGGCGCCCCGGGCCGCCACGCTACGCCGCGGTGGCGGCGCTCCACGCCCTGGGCCTCATGGCGAAGCCCATGCTCGTGACCCTGCCGCTGCTCTTCGTCCTCCTGGACCTCTGGCCCCTCGCCCGCATGCCGCGGCCGCGGCTGGTCTGGGAGAAGGGACCGCTCCTCGCGCTGAGCGTCGCCTCCTGCGTGGTCACCGTCCTGGCCCAGCGCCGGGGCGGCGCCCTGGGCGGCCTGGAGGCCATCCCCCTGGGGGCCCGCCTGGACAACGCCCTGGTGGCCTGCCTGCGCTACCTGGGGAAGACACTCTGGCCCGCGGACCTGGCGGTCTTCTACCCCCACCCCGGCGCCTCCCTCCCTTCCTGGCAACCCCTGGCGGCGGCCCTGCTGCTGGCGGCCCTGACCGCCGCGCTCCTTCGGCACGCGCGGCGGGATCGCGCGCCCCTGGTGGGCTGGCTCTGGTTCCTGGGGGCCCTGGTGCCCGTCCTGGGTCTGGTGCAGGTGGGCCAGCAGTCCATGGCGGACCGCTACACCTACCTCCCCTCCATGGGGCTCGCCGCGGGCCTGGTGTGGGGGGCCCGATCCCTGGGTCGCCCACGGCTCCTGACGGCCGTGGGCCTAGCCACCCTCGCGGCCCTCGTGCCCGCGACCCGGGCACAGATCGCCGTGTGGCGGGACACGCGCTCCCTCTTCGAGTGGGCCCGCGCGGCGACCTCGGGGAACTGGCTCGCGCACAACAAGCTCGCCCACCTCGCCGCCCGGGAGGGGCGCTGGGCCGAGGCCGCGGGCCACTACGAGACCGCCTTGGGGCTCAACCCCCGCCACGGCCACACCCGAGCGGGGCTGGGCCGGGCCCTGGCAGGGCTGGCGGCCGAGGAGATGGGCCGCGCCGGGGCTACCCCGGAGGTCCTCGCCCGCTTCGCACGGGCGGAGGAGCTTGCCCCCGAGGACCCGGAAGTCCGCAACAACCACGGCCTGGCCCTGGTCCTGGCGGGCCGCCGCGACGAGGCCATCCCACGCTTCCGGGAGGCCCTGCGTCTCAGGCCGGGCTTCGTGGACGCCCTCAACAACTGGGGCGTCGCCCTGATGCGTTCGGGCCGTTACGAGGAAGCCGTGGATCGCTTCGAGGAGGCCCTCGCCCTGGACCCCGACCACCCCCGCCTGCGGGCCAACCTGGAGGAGGCGCGGCGTCGGGGGGGGCCATGAACACTTTTTCAGGGTTCGCACATGTGAAGAACTGGACAGGTACAACCCCACCATTATTATAATGTATCGACACATGTGAAGTGCAACTCGCGCGTGTCGGTCCTGGGGGGGGCGAGAGGCGAGTGAAGCGGGAACATGGAGGGGGGGTATCTCGCCTTCGTGCACGGATCCGCGCCGGCGGTCTCGGCGCCGTGCTCGTCATCCTCGGCACCCTGGTCATTGCCGCCCCCCCCAATCCCCCCACCGGCTTCGGCCACGCGGGCATCACCCCCACCTCCATCACCTGGAACTGGACCGACGGCTCCAGCAATGAGTCGCAGTTCGTCCTCCACGACGACGGCGAAGCCCTCAAGGGCATCGCACAGGCGAACGCCACCGCCTACACCGAGACCGGCCTGCTCCCCAACAGCCCCTACACACGCCACGTCCACGCCGAAGGGCTGGGCGTGGGGGACGGGTCGGACGGGCCCTTCAGCGCCACCGTGAACCAGAACCTGGCCGCCGGGACCTACGACTACAGCTCGTTCAATATCGACGCGGGCGTCACGGTGACCGTCACCGGGACCATCCCCCTGGTGATCCGGTGCACCGGGGCGGTGACCATCAACGGGACCCTGGAGCTCTCGGGGCAGGCGGGGGGGAGCGGCAACTCCAACGTCCCTGGCGGTGTGAGAGGTGCCGCGGGGCCCGGGGGTAGCGCCGGAGGGGAGGGTGGCGGGGCGAGCGACCTCCCCTACCACGGTGACCCTGGAGCCGGGGCCGGGGGCGCCGGCGGCGGGACCACCGCCGGGTCCGGGCAGACCGCGGGCGCCGGCGGTGGCGGCGGCTTCGGCCTCGCCGGCGGCGCGGGGGCGAACGGCACGGTCGCGGGCGGCGCGGGGGGAACGGCATACGGGGACGCCGCCCTCACCACCCTCCAGGGCGGCTCCGGAGGAGGAGGCGGAGGCGGCGGGGACGACGGTGGGACCGGGGACGACGGCGGCGGGGGCGGCGGCGGCGGCGGCGGGGCGGTTTCCGTGGGAGCCGACACCATCACCATCGGCCCCACGGGGCTCATCCGGGCCAACGGCGGCGACGGCGGGGCGCAGCTCTATGGGGGGACCGGCGCGGGCGCAGCGGGCGGAGGCGGCTCCGGCGGCGCCATCAAGCTCGTCGCCAACACCGTGACGAACGACGGCAGCCTCTCCGCGGCAGGCGGCCTGGCGGGGGCGCCGGGTGGAGGCCCGCTCGCCGGTGGCGGTGGCGACGGCCGCATCCGCATCGAGGACAGCGACGGCGCCGTGGCCGGAGGCGGCACGGCGAGCCCCGCCGCCAGCCTCGCCACGGCCTCTACCTCGTCGGGGACCTCCACCCCTTCCGGCAGCCACACCGCCTACACCGCCTGCAACCTCCCCCCCGCCCCCGACCTCACCGTCCTCTCCACCAGCTCCATCCGCGTGGCCATCGATGAAACCGGCAACCCCGCCTCGCTCTACCTGGGGACCGGGGCCAATGGGGCCTACAGCGCCACGGTGAACCAGAACATGCCCGCCGGGACCTACGACTACACCTCGTTCTATATCGCCGCGGGCGTGACGGTGACTGTCACCGGGACCGTCCCCCTGGTGATCAAGTGCACCGGGGCGCTGACCATCGACGGGACCCTGGATCTCTCGGGGCTGGTGGGCGGCGCCGGG